>JANNLG010000117.1:0-28192 GCA_031396695.1 Deltaproteobacteria bacterium | reverse complement strand
TTCGAGGCGCGTCGCGCGCTGATCGTCGAAGAGGCGAACGCGATCGGCACGGCCTGGCTGCGGGTCGACCTGTTGCCGGAGTCCGTGCAGCCCGAGTTGCGCGCGCGTTTTCGCAGCTATCTCGATTCCCGGCTCGAGGTGTACCGAGACATCGCCGACGTCGAGTCCACGCGCGAAGCGCTCGAGCGCTCCAGCACCCTACAGCTCGAACTCTGGAAGGCCGCCATCGCCGCGTGTGGCGATCCGCAGCTGCCTCAAGCCACCATGCTGCTGGTGCCCGCGCTGAATCAGATGATCGACATCGCGACTTCTCGGTCGATGGCGACGACCTTCCACCAGCCGACGATCATCTTCGCGGTGCTGATGGCGCTCTCGCTGCTCGCTTCGCTGCTGGCCGGCTTCGGCATGGCGGGCTCGCGAAAGCAGCGCTGGATCCACATGATCGGCTTCGCCGCGATCACGGCGATCGCGATCCACGTGATCTTCGATCTCGAGTATCCGCGGCGCGGCTTCATCCGCGTCGACTCAGCCGATCAGGTGCTGATCGACCTGCGCGCGAGCATGGACTGAGCGCGGCCGTCCGCGCGCCGGGTCCCGCCAGTCAGGGCGCGACGCAGTCGCTGGCGCCGCGCTCGGTGCACAGCTTGTAGCCCATCCGATCCGCCCAGTAGGTGAACGCCGTGTCGACGTCCTCCCACTTGTCCCAGACCGCCATCGGGTTCTTGGTGCCGACGCGGCTGTCGACGGCCTCGAACAGGATCATGCCCGTCTGCGCGTCGGTGGCCCGCAGCTCCACGCTGGCCTCGCCCACGAACGCGGGCTTGCCGGTCGCGATCGCCTTCAGCGTCGACACGCCGAGACCGATCGGCACGATCGTCGAGATCGTGTCCATGACCGGATAGGAGTGATCCGCGGCCGTGAGCGCGACGGCGATGCGCATGGTGTTCGGCCCGGGCTGCTGCACCAGCGCGTAGTCCTTCACGAGCCGCTCCTGCAGCACCGCGAACAGCCGATCCGCGACCATCTTGCGGTCTTCCGGCGAGAGACCGTTCATCGCCGATCCCTCCCCGGACCAGATGGTGACGGGAACGAGCAGGATCTTGTCGTAGCTCTTGATGTTGGCCGCCGGGTTCTGGTAGACGAGCTTCGCGCCGCCCTCGGGGCCGGGGGTCAGAATCGAATAGTCGCCCAGGAACCCGGAGTATTTCACGTCGCGCGCCTGACGAGTCACTCCGCAGGCGAGCAGCGCGGCCACGAGCACGGTGATCGTTGCAACCTTGATTGTCGTCATTTCAGTTTCCCATCCCCATTCCAAAGTGAAGACTCGACGGATCGGCGAGGTTGCCCTTGATCAGCTTGGGCAGCACCGGCACGAAGCTGAGCTGGAAGTTCCACTTCTGGCCGAACTCGTCCGGTCGCACGACCATGTACTGGATCGCGAGCTGGATCCGGATCGGAAGCTTGCCGAACTTCTGGACCTTGCCAACACCGATGCCGAGCGGGACCGTCCAGACGTTGCCGCCGTCGGCCTTCCAGTTGGCCAGGATGTTCCCGGAGTAGCCGACGCTCCAGCCGTCCTCCAGAAACAGCGAGGCGAACGGCTGAAGGTTCATCTGGCTGGTGCTCGCGCGGCTGCCGCCCGCGCCCGAGAACGAGTACCACTGCTGCACGAGCGAGCCGAGGATCCACTTCTCGGCCAGATACCCGACGAGTCCGGCGGGCCCTGCCTGGTATTTGCCCTGCCCGGTCCACTTCGAGTTCGCGGTCGGGAAGATGAACGTCGGGCCTGCGCCGAGCAGCCACTGTCCGGCCTGCTTCGGGCTCGGCGAGACGAGCTCCATCAGCACGCTGTCGCCGAACGTCTGCGAGCGCGTCCAGTCGAGCGGCGTGACGTTCTCGCGCGGGTGCGGCACGGAGTTGAAGGCGGTGATCACGGGCCGCGTGATCAGGTTCCAGTCCTCGTTGATGGCCACGGGCATGACCGGCTGGAAGTTCAGGTTCGAATTCCAGCGCAGGTCTTCGTGCCTTCCGGGGTCGACCAGGAAGTTGTTCTGCTGGAACGCGATCGACCAGAGCGAGCTGACCGGGTTCAGGAGCTGCTTGCTGAGTTCGTCGACGGATTCTTCGGCAAGCGCGGGCGCGGCCGCGAGAAGTAGCAGCAGACGCAGAGCTGACTTGGCGATTCGCATCGATCCCCCCGAGCGCAGTGTATCCTCGCCGTCCGTATGACGCAGCCCGCGCCGACCGTTCGTTCCGGAAGTCGCCGGCGCGCCTGGCTCGCTGGCGTGCTCGCGCTCGCCGCGTTCGCGCTCGCGCTCGTGCTCCTGATCGGAGACCGGCGCCCGGTCGCCAATCAAATCAGTCTCACCGCCGGCTACCAGGCGACTACGCGCGTGGTGGTGGCGCGCGCGCTCGCGTTCGAGCTGAAGGAGCGCGGCATCGAGGTCGAGCTCGTTTCGAGCGGCAGCACGGCGGATGAGCTCGCGCGGGTGAACTCGGGCGAGATCGACTTCGCGCTCGTCTCGGGTGGATTTCGCCACCACGGATTTCCGCGCGTGCGCGAGGTCGCGCCGCTGTTTCCCGAAGCGCTGCACCTGCTCGTGAAGTCCGAGCTCGCCGACCACGATCGCGAGGGCCTCGGCCAGCTGCGCGGGCGCAGCGTGGATCTCGGCCCCGTCGACTCGGCGACCGAGAGCCTCGCGACCGCGGTGCTCGAGTTCGCCAGGGTGGCCTGCGCACCCGAGCCAGCTTCGAACGCGTGCACGTCGACGAACATCGAGCTCGACGATCTCGAACGGCGGATCGAGAGCGGTCCGCGCGACGGGCTTCCCGACGCGATCTTCCACCTCGCGAGCGTGCCGTCGCTGGTGGCGATGAAGCTCGTGCGCACGCGCGACTACACCGTCGTCGGGTTGCCCTTCTCGCGCGCGTTCCGGCTCTCCGAGATGATCAACGACATATCCAAACCTTCGAGCGCGGGCCAGATCGAGCGCCGCTACACCCATCCGGTCGAGATCGCGGAGTACTCGTACCAGATCGACCCGCCGATCCCGGAGACCGCGCTCGAGACGGTCGGCACGCGGCTCTTGCTGGTGGCGAACGCGGGCGTTTCCGCGGCGACCGTGGAGGCCGTGCTCGATGTGGTCTACGAATCGCGCTTCGCGCGCATCCCGCAGCCGCCACTCTCGAGAGCGCTGCTCGAGCTTCCGCCGCGACACCCGCTGCACGAGGGCTCGATCGCCTTCGTCGCGCGCGATCGTCCCTGGATCTCGGGCAGCGACGCGGATCGACTCGCGAACGGCTTCAGCATTCTGGGCGCGCTGGTCGGCGGTGGGCTGTTTCTCTGGCAGAGCTACCGGCAGCGCGTGAGCGCGCGCCGCGACGAGCTGTTCTCGAAGTACCAGCTCCAGATCGCCGCGCTCGAGGGCCGCGTGGTCGAGCTCGAGCTCGCGGCCGATCTCGCGCTCGATCCGCTGATCAGCCTGCAGCGCGAGATCCTGCGGCTCAAGTCCGAGGCGCTCGCGCGCTACTCCGCGGGCGAGCTGGGCAGCCGCGCGACGCTCGCCGATCTGCTCGTGCCGCTGAACGGCGCGCGCGATCACGTCGCGACGCTGCTGCTGCACGTGCGCGAAAACGTGGAGCAGCGCGCGGAGTCCGAGGGCCGGGAAGCCGAAGAAATCTGGGAAGAAGCGGTCGAGCGCTCCGAGGAGAGCTCGACGTGAGCACGCGCGGCGCGTGGATCGCCCTCGTGCTCGTGCTCTCGTTCGGCTGCGGCGGGGAAGAGGCCGCGAAGAAGCCGGCGCCGAGCGGGCCGCCGGTGTTCGTCCGCGACGCGACCTGCGCGGAGTGCCACCCCGAGCAGAAGGCGGCGTGGACCGGCTCGCATCACGATCGCGCGATGGAGCTCGCGGACGCGAACTCCGTGCTCGGCGACTTCGCAGGCAGCGATCCGGACTTCGCGATCGCCGACGGCAAGTACGTGGTGCGCGCGGAGGGTCCGGACGGTGTGCGCGGCGAGTTCCATGCGCCGTACACGTTCGGCGTCTCGCCGCTGCAGCAGATGCTCGTCGAGCTACCAGGCGGAAAGCTGCAGGCGTTCACGAAGGCGTGGGACACCGAGAAGCGTCGCTGGTTTCCCCTCTACTCGGACGAGGCGCTGGCGGGCGACGACTCGCTGCACTGGAGCTCGCGCTATCAGCGCTGGAACGCGATGTGCGCCGACTGTCACTCGACCGGCGTGAAGAAGAGCTACGACGCGGCCAGCGACACCTACGACACCACCTGGGCCGAAATCGACGTCGGCTGCCAGGCCTGTCACGGTCCGGGCTCGGCGCACGTGGACTGGGCGCGCGCGGGCGACAGGTCCGGCGCTCCGACACCGTACGGCAACGGGTTGTTGGTCGACCTGACGGCCGCCGACGCGCGCCAGCAAGTCGAGACCTGCGCGCCGTGTCACGCGCGGCGGGCGCAGATCAGCGCGCAGATCCCCTACGGGCGGCCGTTCCTCGACGGCTTCCTGCCGGCGACGCTCGATGCGGGGCTGTACCACGCGGACGGCCAGATCGACGGCGAGGTCTACGAGTACGGCTCGTTCCTGCAGAGCCGGATGTTCGCGGCCGGCGTGCGCTGCACCGATTGCCACGACGCGCACAGCAGCAAGCTCGAGGCCGAGGGCAACGCACTGTGCGTGCGCTGCCACTCGCCGCAGACCGATCCGCGCTTCCCGACCTTGAAGGCGAAGCTCTACGACTCGCCCGAGCACCACCACCACCCGGCTGACTCGGCGGGCGCGAGCTGCGTCGACTGTCACATGCCGACCAAGCACTACATGCTCGTGGATCCGCGGCGGGATCACTCGACCCGTGTGCCGCGGCCGGACGTTTCGGTCGCGATCGGAACGCCGAACGCGTGCAACGGTTGCCACACCGATCGCAAGCCGGCCTGGGCGGCCGCGCAGGTCGCCACGTGGTACGGTCCGGACCGCCGTCAGGAGCCACATTTCGGTGTCACGTTCGCGGCCGCGCGCGCCGACGACCCGAGCGCAACTCCGGCGCTGCTCGAGCTCGCGGTCGATCCCGCGCAACCCGCCGTGGTGCGCGCGACCGCACTCGGCCTGCTCGAGCCCGCAGGTCCGGGAATCGTGCAGGTGCTCGAGCACGCGTCGCGCGATGCCGACCCGTGGCTGCGCAGCGCGGCCGCGAGCGCGACCGACGCGCTTCCCCCCGAGGCGCGAGTGCGCGTGGCCGAGCCGCTGCTTTCCGATCCCGTGCTCGGCGTGCGCATCGAAGCCGCACGCGTGCTCTCGCTAGTGCCCGCCGATCAGCTCCCGGCGGGCGCGGCGCAGCGCGTGGCCGACGGCTTGCGCGAGTTCGAAGCGTCGCAGCGCGTGCAGGGCGATCTGCCCGGTGCGCACCTGAATCTCGGCATCGTGTACGGGAACCGCGGCGAGAACGAGCGCGCGGAGTCGGAATACCGAATCGCGCTGCGGATGGATCCTGCCTTCTTGCCGGCGAGCTTCAACCTGGCGACGCTGCTCAATAAGATAGGGCGGAACGCGGACGCCGAGAGCGTGCTGCGCGCGGCGCTCGAGCTGAATCCCGAGCAAGGCGACCTGCACTACTCGCTGGGTCTGTTGCTCGCCGAAGCCGGTCAGCTCGAGCCGGCCAGCATCGAGCTCGGCCGAGCCGCGGCGCTGATGCCCGAGCGCGCGCGCGTGCACTACAACCACGGCCTTGCGCTCGTGCGCGCGGGCAAGCCGGGCGCGGCGGAGTCGGCGCTGCGCGAAGCCTACGTGCTTGCGAAGCGCGACCCGCAGATCGTGCACGCGCTCGCGCTCTACTACACGCAGGCGGGACAGTGGGCACAAGCGCTGCCGCTCGCGCGCGAGCTGGTCGCACTCGCACCCGACGATCCCGGCGCGCGCGAGATGCTCACGCGCATCGAGGCCGAAGTCAGCGGACGGTGATCTCGACCCGGCGGTTGTTCTTGCGACCGGCCGACGACGCGTTCGAGGCGGCGGGCGACGAGGTCGAGAACGCATTCACCTGCATGTGCGCGGGCGCGATCCCGAGCGACGACAGATAGCTCGCGCAGGCCTGCGCGCGCTGACCCGAGATCACCTGGTTCGTGACCTCGGCGCCGGTCGAGTCCGCGAAGCCCTGCACGTCGAACGTGGCCTGCGGATAGGCCGCCAGCTTGTCCGCGAACCAGCGCAGCTGCTGCTTCGCGTCGGCGTCGAGCTCCGCGCTGCCGGTCGCGAAGTAGACGATCGCGGCGTACTTCTGTGCCTCTGCGTGCGCGGCGGAATCCATGGCCTGCTGCTGCGCCTGCTCCTGCTTCAGCTTCTCGTACTGCGCGTCGTAGGCGTTGTTCGACGCGGTCGCGCAAGCGAGCGCGGCGAGCACGGGAACGACCAGCCCCAGGCGAGCGAGCACCGCGTTCATTTCGCCGCCCTCCCCGCCAGCGCGGTCTCCACCTCGGAGAGCGAGAGCGAGCCGTTCTTGTCGGTGTCGATCTCGATGAAGTGCGGCAGCCGCGCGCTCACGAACTCCTGGCGCGACAGCTTGCCCTCGCCGCTCTTGTCGACCTTCGTGAAGTCCTCTTTGATCACGACCACCGCCACGAACTCCTCTTCCGTGAGGAAGCCGTCCTTGTTCGCGTCGCCGAGAAAGAAGATGTCGACCAGACGGTCGTAGTACTCGTCGATCTCGATCGCGCCGTCGTGGTTCTGGTCCGTCTGGTCGAACGCCGCCTTCACGTCGTAGGCGGGCGCGTCTGCCGCACGCGCGACGAACGCGGCGACGGCCAGCAGGCCGAACGCGACGAATGCTCCGCTTCGCTTCCTGAGAGAACTCCTCGGCATCACGAGTTCTGGACCTGCCATGAGCCGTCGGGCTGGCGGCACGCCGTACCGGAGGTCTTCTGCGGATCGTTTCCGACCCAGATCGTCTGCGTGTACTCGCGACAATACTGTCCGGACGCGAGCTGATAGGTGTGCGTCGGAACGACCTGGCCGTGGTTTCCCGATTCCGGGTTGTTCCACACCGACGGCTGGCCCGACGCGTTCCGCTCGAAGGCGAGCGTCGCTGCCTGCGCGGCCATCGCCTTGTCCTTCGCGTCGAGCTTGTTGCCGACGTAGCCGCCGATCAACGCGCCCGCGAGCGCGCTCGCGACCACCACTCCGCCCTTGCCTCCGAGCGCCGCCGCGAGTATTCCGCCCGCCGCCGCGCCGCCGAGCGCTCCGAGCACCGCCTTGGGATTGTTCTCGATACCCTGTTCGGCGGACTGCATCTGCGCGCATCCCGCGAGCAGCGTGGCCACCAGCAGCGCGGCGATCGCGCGCTTCGCCATCGGCGTCTTCATCGATTCTCCCTTCCGCGGACGCGCGGATTCGCGAGCCAGCGCACTCTAGCGCGCGACGACCTGCGCAGTCGACAGCGCGTTGCGGCCCATGCAATGCTCCCGCTCACCGAACTCTCGGGAGGATGTCCAGATGACCCGCTCCATCGCCATCGTCGTCGTCGTCGCCGCGCTCGCACTCTCGATCGCGGCCGACGCCCGAGCGCAGACCGCGAAGTGGGACCAAGCAGCCGCCACCGCCGCGGCCAAGGAGTACGAGACCGCCGTCTCCGGATTGCGTGACGCGGTCCGCCAGAGCAGTGCGTGGACGATGACTCCCAACAAGTCGAAGCTCTACCAGATCTCTCAGGACCTGCGGCAGATCGAATGGCTGGCACAGAGTCTTCACGCCGATCTCGCGAAGGGCGAGGGACTCGAGTCCACCACGCCGATCTTCAACCAGATCCAGGAGAACCGCGAGTACGCCAAGGCCGACGCGATGTTCGTCGACATCAACGACTTCATCAAACCGAAGCTGGCGGCTTCGCAGGCCGCGATCTCGAAGCTCGCGGCGTTCTACCCTGCAGCGCCCAAGCCCTGAAGCCCGAATGCGAAAACTCGTCTCCCTATTCGTAGCGACCGCACTCGCGCTCGGATCGTACGCGGCATACGCGGAAGAGGACGACGGCGAGCTCGCCGCCGAGATCGCGCTGCCCGACTCGGGCCACCACTGGCTGGCCGAGAAACCGGTCGGCACGTCCGTCGGCCCGGTTTCGGCCGAGATGCTCCTGGCCGGGCCGAGCGATCCGTCGCGCTGGCTGCTCTACGGCGGCGACTACAAGAACTTCCGGCACAGCCCGCTGAAGAGCCTGAATCCTGCGAGCGCTTCGAAGCTGCAAGTGGCGTGGGCGTTCCCGAGCGGCACGTTCGGTCAGTTCGAGGTCTCGCCGGTCGTGTACGGCGGCGTGATGTACGTGACCTCATCGTACAACCGCCTTTTCGCGCTCGACGCGAAGACGGGCGCGCTGCTGTGGCGCTACGACCATCAGAACCCGAAGAACCTGCGGCTGTGCTGCGGGCCGCCGAATCGCGGCGTGGGAATTTCCGGCGACCTGGTGCTGATGGCGACGCTCGACGCGCACCTGCTCGCGTTCGATCGCAAGACCGGTGAGATCCGCTGGAACGTGGAGCTCGCCAACTACAAGGACGGCTTCAGCGCGACGTCCGCGCCGCTCGTGGTCGGCGAGCTCGCGATCATCGGGATCGCGGGCGGAGAGTACGGCGTGCGCGGATTCTTCGACGCGTACGACGTGAAGACCGGCGCGCGCGTGTGGCGGCACTACACGATTCCCGCCAAGGGGGAGCCCGGCAACGAGACCTGGGCCGGCGACTCGTGGGAGCGCGGCGGTGCGCCCGCCTGGACGCAAGGCGCGTACGACGCCGAGACCGACACGCTGTTCTGGGCCACGGGAAATCCATCGCCGGATTGGAACGGCGACGACCGCGCGGGCGACAACCTGTATTCCGACTCGCTGCTCGCGGTCGAGCCGAAGACTGGCAAGCTCAAGTGGCATTTCCAGTTCACGCCGCACGATCTCTGGGACTACGACGCCAACACACAACTGTTTCTCGTCGACACGAAGTTCGACGGCAAGCCGGTGAAGGGAATCGTCCAGGCGAATCGCAACGGCTACTTCTACCTGCTCGACCGCACGAACGGGAAGTTCCTGCGCGCGACGCCGTACATGGAGCAGGTGAACTGGGCGACGATCGATCCGAGCAGCGGTCGGCCGATCGTGGACCCGAAGGCGCTGCCCTCGGAGGACACGACCGAGCGCGTCTGCCCGAGCAACCTCGGCGGCATGAACGGCGCGTGGACGGGCGCGTACAACCCGGAGCTCGGGCTCGCGTACATCCCCGAGATCGAGTCGTGTCAGATCTTCCAGAAGGGCATCGCGGTGTACACCAAGGGCATGCCGTACCTGGGCGGCCTGCCGGACACGAAGGATGCGAAGGAAGGCAAATCGTACGGCGTGCTGGCGGCCGTCGACGTTGCGACCGGCAAGGTCGCGTGGCGCTATCGCGATCCGTTCCCGCTCGGCGGCGGCACGCTCAGCACCGCGGGCGGCGTCGTCTTCACCGGCAATCTGACCGGCGACGCGCTCGCGTTCGACGCCAAGACGGGCAAGGAGCTGTGGCGCTTCCGCATGGGCGGGGGCGTGCGCAGTCAGCCGATCGCGTACCAGCTCGACGGACGAACGTACGTCGCGATCGCGGCGGGCAGCTTCTCGGCGCTCGACGCGTTCATGGGCGGCCCGAAGAACACGACCGAGGGCGGAACGCTGTTCGTATTCGCGCTGCCCGGGAAGTGACTCGGGTCGCGGCACGCGTTGCGGCGGCGCTCGCGCTCGCACTCGCCGCCGCGTGCGCGAAGTCCACGCCCGAGCCGAAGGCGCCCTCGCCGGCCGTTGCGTTCGAGCGCGATCCCGCGGCCCTGAAGCGCGGCAAGGGCCTGTTCATCGGCACCTGCGGCGCCTACTGCCACAGCCTGCACGACGGCGCGCGTGGGGACGTGCCCGACCTGTTCGACTGCGCGTGGAAGCACGGCGCGACCGACGAGGAGATCTTCCTCGTGATCTCGAACGGCGTGCCCGGCACGCGCATGGTCGGCTACAAGGGCGTGCTGCCCGAAGGCGACACGGACCTCTGGAAGCTGGTCGCGTTCCTGCGCGTGGAATCAACCTGCGCCAGCACGAGGCCTTGAGCAAAGCGTTCACCAGCGAAGAGACGGCGGACCAGGCGCCGATCGTGCGCCCGCGCGCACCGCTGCCGGATGGCGTGCCGAACTATGTGACCGCGCGCGGGCACGTGTTGCTTCGCGCGGAGCTCGACGCGCTGCGCGAGAAACCGGGCGATCTCGAGACGCTCGTCGCGCGCCGCGCCGAACTCGAGGCGCGGATCGCGACCGCCGAACTCGTGACTCCGCCGGTCGAGCGCAGCGACGTGGTGCGTTTCGGCGCGAACGTGCGTGTCGCGAGCGAGAGCGGCGTGCAGCGCTACCGGATCGTCGGCGTCGACGAGGCGGATGTCGCGCACGGCCGGATCGCGTTCCTGTCGCCGCTCGCGCGCGCGCTGCTCGGTCGCGAGGTGGGCGACGCCGTTCTACTGCGCACGCCGGGCGGCGAGCAGTCGCTCGAAATCCTCGCGCTCGACTACGACGCCGATCCCGATCCGTGAACGCGTCTAGCTCGGCTTCTTCCCCGAAGTCTTCTCGAGCTCGGCGGCCGCGCCGGGCCTGAACCCGCCGCCCTGCGCAGCGTTCGCCATGTTCGCGATCGTTGCGGCCAGCGCCGCCTCGGCCTTCTTGTTGCCCAGGATCTGCTGCTGGATGGCGTCGTTCATGCGCGCCATGAGCGCGGCCTTGTGCACCGCCAGGTACTCAGCCGACGCGTGCTGGTTGCGCACGTAGCCGTTCAGCTCGGGGATCACGTAGCGCGCGAACAGGTCCCACGAGCGCAGCGTCGCCTCGGGATTCGCCCAGTCGTGCGCGAAGCCGATCACCACGCCGAAGCCTCCGGTCAGCTCCTGCAGGCCCCGGATCATGGTCACCAGCTCGTCAGGCGTGCCGACCACCGCCGAGCCCGCGCCGCTCGCGCCGCCGGTCGCCTGATCGAGCAGCTGCCACTTGTCACCGACGTGTGTCGCCCCGGGCCGGCCGAGCACGCGCACGTTGTACTCGTTGTGCCACCACTGCAGGCCGTCGACGGCTTCCTCGCGCGCCTGCTTCTTCGACTCCGCGAGGTGCCAGGAGAGCAGCACGCGCCAGTTGCGGCGATCCACGGTCTTGCCGTGCTTCTCCGCGGCTTCCTCGGCGAACTGCCATTGCACCGGCAGCGCCTGCAGACCCTCGAGCGAGGTCGACGCGATCGACAGCACGCCCATGCCGTACTTGCCCGCGAGCTTCATGCCCGACGGCGAGAGCGTCGACGCGGCCGCCATCGGGATCTTCTCCTGCAACGGCAGGATCTGGAGCTGCGCATCGAAGAGCTCGAACCAGTCGCTCTTCACGCTGAAGCGCTCGCCGCCCTCGAGCAGGCGCGTGATCACGCCGAGCGCTTCGTCCTGGCGGTCGCGCAGCAGCACCTGGTCGATCCCGAACGTGCGCGCGTCCGACGGCAGCGCGCCGGGGCCCGTGCCGAACAGCACGCGTCCGCCCGTCATGTGGTCGAGCTGCACGATGCGCTGCGCGACGTTGAACGGGTGGTGGTACGGAAGCGACACCACGCCGGTGCCGAGCTTGATCGTCTTCGTGCGCTCCGCCGCCGCGGCCAGGAACAGCTCCGGCGAAGCGATCATCTCCCAGCCCGACGAGTGGTGCTCGCCGCACCAGAACTCGTCGTAGCCGAGCCGGTCGAGGTGCGCGACGAAATTCAGATCGCGCTGCAGCTGCAAGCGCGGATGCTCGCCGACGGGGTGATGAGGCGCGAGAAAGGCACCGAACTGGATGTGCTTCACGAGGGCTTCCTTATCAGAACACGCGGAGTTTGATGCTGCGGTCGATGGCCGCGTCGTCGGTAGGGAGTCCCCGCTCGGCCTGTCGCAGCATGCGCAGGATCTCGGGTCCCATCAAGTCGAGTGGCGTAGAGCGATACGCTTCGCCGCCGAGCTCGCGGATGCGGCGCGTCTGCTCGCGCAGGATCTCGACATCCTGACCCAGAATCGTGTCGAGCTGCTTCTCGATGATCGGCGCCATCTCGGCGCGCTTCTGGAGCGGCACGTTCCAGCACGACACCAGCCAGAAACGCGTGCGGAAATCGGAGACCGGCGTATGCGGCAGCGTGTTGATCAGGTGCCGCCCGCTGCTCGTCTTGTACTCGACCTGCGCGAGGCCCGGTACGAAGTATCGGTCCCAGTGCTCCGAGACGATCGGCCGGCCCTCGGCGTCGTGGGTCGCGCCCGAGAGCGGCGGCTCGCCGATGTACTCGACCTCGATCCCGCCGGGGATGCGCCGCCGCACGGCCTCGATCTCGCGGCTCTCCTTGCCGCGAAAATCACCGCGGTGCACGAACGCGGTGTGCGGCACGTCGAGCGCGTTCTCGAGCGCCGCGTGCATGGTGCACTCGACGTCGTACTCGCGAACCACCACCAGGTAGTCGGGGTCGTCGCAACACGGAATGCGCGGTGGGTCGACGCGCGGCTCCGCGCCCTCGCGCCGCCAGACCCAGACGAAGCCGTCCTGCTCGCGCACCGCGAACGCCGGCACGCGCCGGCCGCCGCTCGCGGGATTCTCGGTCGACAGCCCCGGCACGCCCCGACACACGCCGCCGCCGTCGAAGCGCCAGCCGTGGTAGGGACACGCGATGTGCCCGTCCGCGTCGACCGAGCCCCGCGAGAGCGGCGCATTGCGGTGCGCGCAGCGGTCGAGCAGCGCGGACGCGACGCCGCGCGCGTCGCGGTACAGCACGAGCGGCAGATCGAGGATCGTGCGCGAGATCGGCGTCTCGAGCAGCTCGTCGCCGCGGCACGCCGCGTACCAGGCGTCGTAGACGCGAGCGCTGGAATAGCGGCCCGTCGGTTCGAGCCCGTCCCCCGCCTCGGCTGCGTCGGTCATGCCGCGATTCTCTGCCTCCGGCCACACCGACTTCAAGCGCACTTGACCCGCCGCGCCGCTGCCCTAAACGCTCGAGCAGCCACCCACACTGGAGATCGCGATGGACGCGCAACAAGCCCTCGTCCTTGTCCGCAACAAATTCGCAGAGGAAACCAAGGGCGTTTCCGAGAGCGAGCTCGCCGCGAAGTACCGCGACGCCTGTCAGAAGTTCCCCGTGCTCATGAACACCGCGCATTACATCTGGGCGCAGGGCTTCGCGAAGAAGGCGAACCCGGACTGACGGCGTGCAGGAATTCCTTCGACGCGCGGCTCCGCGTCGGATAGGGTCGCTCCAAGCAAGGGAGGATCAGCGATGGCGGGCGACAAGCCTCGAGCGGATTTCTCGAACGTGAAGGCGGGCAGCTCGTCGACGGCGCCGGCGCCCGCGAAGCCGGCCGCGCCGGCGGCGCAGACCTACACGGTCGCAGCCGGAGACAGCCTCTCGAAGATCGCCAAGAAGGTCTACGGCGACGCGAAGAAATGGCAGAAGATCTTCGAGGCGAACAAGGATCAGATCAAGAATCCCGATCTGATCCACCCGGGTCAGATTCTCAAGATTCCCGCGGCTTGAGCTTCAGGAGGACGACACCGTGACGATCCAGCTCTACACGCGGCCCCTAGCCGCGCTTCTCGCACTCGCGCTCGCGTTCACCGCCTGCAAGGGCAAGGAAGCCGAAGTCGCCGCGCCGACGCCGCCGGTCGCCGCCGTTGCGCCCTTCCGCGTCACAGCCGTCGCGCTCGGCAACGCGATCGACGCCGGCAAGAACGTCTCCGCGCCGACGGAAGTGTTCGCGGCCGGTGACACGGTCTACGCGGTGGTCGCGAGCGATGGATCCTCGCCGTCCGTCACGCTCGCCGCGAAGTGGACCTACGAAGACGGCCAGCTCGTGAACGAGACCGTGCAGACGATCGCGCCGACGGGTCCCGCCGCGACCGAGTTCCACATCGAGAAGCCCGACGGCTGGCCGGCCGGCAAGTACAAGGTCGAGATCACCGCGAACGGCGCTCTGGCCGGCTCGAAGGAATTCGAAGTCCGCTGAGAGGCGTTCGGCACCGGGCGATCTCTCTGCTCGGCTTCGCCGAGCTCTCCGGTGAGAGCGAACAACGCCGGGCAGTCGCACGGGTCCGCCCCTGAGGTCGAACACCAGGATGTGTTGCCTCGGCGCGAGCGCCGCCGGGCCTTCCCAGCGAATCCGCCGGGCCGAAGAAGCCGACCCCGTGTAGCTCCGGCTTCGCGATGTACAAACGTCCGCACCAGCCGCTCGCGTGGAGGGTCCCCCTCTTACAGCGAGCCCGGCACGCTTGTTGCTCTCTTCGATCGCAGGGTTGCTCCGAGAAACTGTCGATGTGCGCGTTCGTCGCTGCGGCGAGCCGCCGCAACCGCCACTCCGGGCACCCACCACCCTCGAACGATCGACAAGGAGAGCTAGAGATGAACCATCGGTACTCGGTTGTTGCGGCCATCGTCGCCGCATTGCTGGCCACCGCCAGTCCCGCCCTCGGCCAAGTCGTCGAGCTGGGCGCAGCGGGCGACTTCGCGATCCTCGCAAAGTCCGGAATCTCGACCACTGGAACGACTTCAGTCGTTGGAGACGTGGGATTGAGTCCCGCCGCTGCGACCTTCATCACCGGATTTGGCTTGATCTTGGATGCTTCGAACACTTTCTCGACGTCGTCTCTGGTGACGGGACGGGTCTTTGCAGCTGACTACTCGCCACCGACTCCGGTGAATCTGACGACGGCCGTGAGCAACATGGAGGCCGCGTACACCGACGCTGCAGGACGGGCGGCTGACGTGACCGAGCTGGGCGCAGGCGACATCGGTGGGCTGACCATCTCTCCGGGCGTGTACCGTTGGAGCAGCGGCGTAACGATTCCGACGAACGTCACGCTCGCAGGCGGCCCATCGGACATCTGGATCTTCCAGATCGCTGGCACCCTCGGGATCAGCTCGGGCGTGCAGGTCGTCCTGAGCGGCGGCGCACGGGCGAGGCACGTCTTCTGGCAGGTTGCCGGCGCAACGACCCTGGGAACGAACTCTCGATTCAAGGGAATCATCCTGGATCAGACTGCGATCGTGATGAACACCGGCGCGACGCTGGACGGCAGGGCGTTGGCGCAGACTGCCGTCACCCTCGACGCCAATACCGTGAACAGCGGCTCCGTCACGACGCATGGTTCAAATCTCGTTGACGATCTGTACTTCATCGCGAGCAAAAACGATCCGAACGACAACACGTGCGAGGTCGGAGCCATCGGGAACGAGTTTGTGGCGCTTGGCGACGCCAGGGGCGAGGGCACCGGCGGTGAAGAGGTGAGGATCTCCTACAACGCGCCGCAGCCTACGAATACGGCCCGCAACAGCAACAGAGTCCTGGTCAAGCAGAACAAGTTCGCGACCATCGACATCTCCTTCGACGGTACGTCCGCGACCGGTGGTCCGGTGAGCATCGAGAAGTGCTCAGTCGACGGCTTGGTCGACGCCCGACGGCTGCGAGGCTCCGCTTCGCTGAACTGCAAGACGGACAGCCTGTTCGCGCTGCTGTCGCCAGGTCAGGTCGCGAGCATCCAGGCTGCCTTCGACAGGAACAAGGATGTGAAGTTCAAGGTCAACCGCGGCGCCACGAAGGGGTCGATCTCGATCAAGTGCCGCGGCGACGCATCGATCAACTGAGCGAGCTCCCAAAGCAATTCTCACTCGCCTTTGATCCAGGGGCGGGGTATCCGATCGGGTGCCCCGCCCCATCTGCGTTGCGGTGCGAGGCGTGCTGAGAGGCGAACGCAGATCGGACGCAGAACGGTTCTCGCACGGATTCCTCCATCGATTGGCGATGGTTCACGGATCTGCGGTCTGTGCGAAGCGCCGGAAAAGTGCCTACGGGTTCTCGCGCTGCTTGCGACCCTCGATCTCGAGCTCGTCGAGGTCGACGGCCGCGTCGCGCGCGGCCTCGCGGGTCCGACCCGAGTTCGCGAAGTTCGTCGCACCTTCGCGGTAGCGGCGGTCTGCCTCGCGATTGCCCTCGCCTTGATTCCCGTCGATGGAGCGCTCGGTCGCCTCGTCCCGCGCGTGGCAAGCCGTGTGTCCGCAGGCGCAGCTCGCGGATGCTTGCGCCGCGGCAGCCTCGCACTGCATCGAGCAGTAGCGCGAATAGGGCTCGGCTCGACAATGACAGGCCTCGTGTGCGCACTCGGTAGAGCTCTTCATCGCCGCGACTTCCCTTGGGTTCGCGTCGTCTGAGTGCGACTCCCTGTTCGGCGCTGTTTGTTCACGCTGCGTGCCGCGATCTCCTGGGCGCGTCTTGCGCGTCGTTCGAGATATCGGTCGCCATCGCGCCCGTGTTCGAATTGCCGCTCGTCCTTCGGATTGTTTCCCTGAGGCATGTCGATCCTCCCAAATCGGTGCGGTTCGCTCTGCGCCACACCAAACCCGGAGGGCTTGCACCAAATGTGCCTCCTGATGCTCGAGGGATCTTTCTCGTCGCGGTATTCCGGACGCAACCGCGTTCGACAATCTACAAATCGACGGAGCGCAAACCGGCAGCCGTGAAGCAGCGCTTCGACGATCCAACGCCGGAAAGGCGCTGGCGCGCCCAGCGACGCGGCGATCAGGTTCGGCGAGGGCAGTCCGTTCGGAGTAGATCGGGCCGAAGTCCGATCACACACCCAGCGGCAAGATCTCATCGCACGCGGGACCGCGGCCGAACCCGGCCTTGACGCATCCCCCGCCGCAACTACAGCGCGATGGCCGCGAACGTGCCGCGGCGCCACCGCGGTCGGTGACGCCCGACACGCAGCCACGGCTCTGGATTCCGATCAGGACGAAGCGCTCGACGGACGAGCGAGGAGATCCCGATGACGTTGCTTCGAACCTGTCTTGCGGTCGGCGTTCTAGCCTTTCTGCTCGCACCTGCCGGCACTTCTGTCGCGCAGGGAACACCAGATGGCGTCACGCCGGCGGTCGAAGCCGTGTGCTCCAAGGTAAGAGGCGGCGCCGGGTACGGAGTGTGCGTCGCCTACTGTGAGGCGAACGACTGCGACCTGGAGCCGGGCTCGCAGGAGTGCGCGATGCTGCGCAAGAAGTACGCCGCGATCACCGGCAGCTCCACGTTCCCCTGCGACGGCGAACTGGAATAGGCTCCGCGCAGGCGCGCCCAGCATGACTCGAACATGCGACCTTCAGGTCCGCAACGGGGTCGAGGGCGGTCGTAAGTGACTATCGTCGTTGGACATCCAGGGCTTGCGTGGAGCATCGGGCCGTCTGTTCGGGACAGATCGGGCCGAACTCCCAAGACAGTCCCAAGGGCATCGGCCGACCTTCGATTGCCTTCGACGTCGCTCGAACCGAGCGGAGCTTCGCGGTCGAGCACGAAGTCGCCGCGATGCTCGGAGCTCGCGTTGGTCTCGGCAACAGGGGTGCAGCGTCTGCTTGGTAGCGAGCACACGATGCGCGCGAATCGCCTCTGTACGACCCCCTCAAAAAGGGCGGACCCGCATCCCGTGCGCCGCTCGCCCTCCTGAGAGCATCGCGGCGGCAGGGCGATTCGGCGCGCAAGGGCGTCCACCATCGCGGGTCCGACTCGGACCGGCCGAGGCGGCGGCCAGCGCGAGAAGCGGATCGAACAGCAGGCCGTCCCGAGACGCGAATGACGGATTGGTGCCGACGCTCTCGCAGACCTGGGGGCACATCGCACGCGGCCGTGGCCGACCACCTCGACGTGCTCGGCCATTTCCGGGACGCCGCACGTGATCCTCCCCAGTGATTCAACCGCGAGCGATTCAAAGCGCTGTGCGCCGACGTGGCTCAGTTCCTGACGGGCCACGTACCGAGGCGAACGAAGCAGTCGCGAGCAATCGAGTAGCGGGGATATCAGCGGAGCCAGCCGCGTGCGCGTCCGAGCGACGACCGACGCGGCTACAGGCGGCCGAGCAGGAGATTCCCGACGCGGAGCCGTCAAGGAGGCGAGACCGTCCAAGCCGCGCGGGATAGCATGCCGGAATGAACGTTCGCTCCGCGCTTCGCGGTTGGCTGCTCGGGTTCGCTCTCCTCCCCGCGTTCGCGCGCGCCGGCCTTCCGCCGGACCTCGAATCGCGCGTGCGTGCGATCGTCGAGGAGGAGCGCGAGCGCGCTGGAACACCCGCACTCTCGGTCGCGGTCTTCAGCGCGGACGGCGTCGTCGTGCTCTTCGCGACCGGCGAAGCCGACGTCGAAGCAGGGATCACCGCCACGACCGAGACGCTCTTCCCCGCGGCGTCGGTGACGAAGATCCTCACCGCGGCGCTCGTGATGCAAGGCGTGGAGCGCGGACAGCTCTCGCTCGACGCGTCGGTGAACGAAGCGCTGCCGTCCGAGCGTCAGGTTCGAGACGCAGCGGGTGCCCCCGTCGCGGTCACGCTCCGGCAGCTGCTCTCGCACTCGTCGGGCTTGCCTGTGTCGTGGGCCGGGATACAGGACGATCCGAACGAGCCGCCGCGCTCGCTCGACGAGCTGCTCGCGTACGGGCTGCGGACCATCCGGGCACCCGGGGAGAAGCTCATCTACGCGAATGACGCGTTCGCGTTGGCGGGCTGGATCGCCGCGCGTGCCGAGGGCGTGAGCTTCGATGAGCTGGCCCGGAAGGGCTTGTTCGAGCCGTTGCGCATGACGCACTCGAGCCTCATCCCGCCGCGCGACGCCGGTCCGGCGCTCGCGGCCGCCTACGGCCGCAGCGGCCCGTTCTCGGGCAGCGAGCGCGTTCCACACGAGACAGTGTCGGGGACGGCACCCGCGGGCGCGCTGATCACGACGGCCAGTGACCTGGCGCGCTTCGGAACGGCGTTGCTGCGCGGCGGTGAGCTCGACGGAGCGCGGGTGCTCACTCCGGAGTCGGTCGCGGAGATGATGCGCCTGCAAGCGCGCGCCGATCCGCGCATGCCGGAGGGATTCGGTCTCGGCTTGGGAGTGCGCGAGACTCCTGGCCGCAAGCTCGTCTGGTGGGACGGCGGTCTCGCGGGCGCGGCTTCGCGGCTCGCTCTCTTGCCTGACCACAGCGTCGGGGTCGCGATCCTCTCGAACCTCGCGAACAACGAACCCGTCTCGCTCTCGGCGCGGCGCATGCTCGAGCTGCTCGTTCCGCCGACGCCGGCCGTGGACGTCGCAGCGCCGAGCGACGAGACGCTCGCCGCGCTCGCCGGAACCTACCGGCTTCGCGACATGGTCGACCCGGCTTTCGGTTTCCTCGAGTGGCTCGCGAACGTGCGTCTCGCGGTGACGGACGCTGGACTCGAGCTGTCGACTCCCCTCTCGCCCAACCCCGCGCGTCTCGTGCCCGCGAATGACGGCCTGTTTCTGGTCGAGGGGACGATGCTCGACGGCAGCTATGCGCTCCTCGCGCCGGAACGATTGCAGATCGGCTTCGTCGAAGCCGTGCGCATTCCGGCATGGCAGAGTGCGCGCGCGCTGTTCGCCTATGCGGGACTGGCGCTGTTCGCGCTGATCTCCGCGGTCGTCTGGTTGGGGCTGCGCTGGCTACGCCGGCGGCGTGCGCTCGCCCAGCCGAGATGATCGAACGGCGCAGGAGCCACGGAACGTTCGCGGCGTTGAAGACGAGTACCTCGTGATCACGATCATCGAGGCTCGGGCGATTCTGGCGGGCGCTCGCCTTACTTCCTCGTGAGTTGTCCGCGGATCTCGCCGGGCGCGTGCGCCGCCGTATGGACGTTGAGATACCAGAGGTGGTTCGCAAGATCGGCGGCCTGCGCCTGCGTGAGCGTCGCCTCGCCCTTGATCGGGCTCGCGAGGTTGCCGGAGAGCGTGACCACGGGTCCGGCATTCGCGTCCACCGCCGCCGGTCCGTGGAAGTGCGCCGCGGTGGCTGGTCCGGTCAGACCCGTATAGGTGACCGTCCACATGAGCTTCCTCGTGACGCTGTCGTAGGTCGCGTCGACGGTCCCCGTTCCCTTGGAGTCGTTCGCCGGAACTTCGCTCGCACCGCTGAGCTCCGCCGTGTACGAGACCTTGTCGGCACACGCCGCTGTCGCGGCGATCAAGAAAGCGGCGGATGCGAAGGTCGCGAGCCTAGATCGGACGCAGAACAAATTGCGCATGGTTTCTCCCGTCGGTTGTCGATAACGCCCTACCGGTTGGCTCCCGCCAGTACTTCGACGCGGCCATCGCGCTCGGAGCACTCTTCGCGGGAGTCGTCGCACTTGGCGCGCTCCACAGCGAAGGTGCCGATCTCGATCCGGTTGGCCGCGACACCGCTGCGTATCAGTGAGTCACGAACGTTCGCTTCACGCCGGTCACTCAGAGCCACGTTGTTCTGGTTGGCGCCGCGACGCAGATCCGTGGAGCCGTCGATTCCAAGACGAACGGCGGGGTTCTGGCTCACATAGGACGCGATGTCGGAGATCTTGGTCAGCTCGGAAGGCCGAATGTCCGCTTCGTTGAAGTCGAAGACGATCTCCCGGAGCGAAACCCAGCCCGGCACCGAGGCGGCGTGATCCCGCGAACCCGTCACGACGCGTTGGCCCGATGACCCCGCCACGCCCTGCGCGCCCGTCATGCCCGTCGGGCCCTCGGCGCCCGTCATCCCCGTGGGACCCTGGGGACCCGTCTCGCCGCGCGGCCCGACGCAAGCGACGGCGAGGACCGCCAATGCCGCGAACACGAATGAGCGCTTCATGATCCTGATCTCCTGTCGAGGGGTTGCTCTACCGAGTTGCAACCGCCGTGCCCTCTCGTTTCGGAGATTGCCCTCCGCGGGATGGCTGCTGCGCCGGCCGTGTGCAAGGCTCGCGACGATTCGCGAACGAGGCTTGATGCGTTTGTACAGTCGGCCTCTGACTCCGACTTCGTCGCCCGCCGGAGAAGCCCCGACTTGCTTCGAGCGCGCTACGGGTTCTCGCGCTGCTTGCGACCCTCGATCTCGAGCGCATCGAGATCGACGGCCGCGTCGCGGGCGGCCTCGCGGGCCCGACCCGCGCGCGCGAACTTCGTCGCCCCCTCGCGGTAGCGCCGATCTGCCTCGCGATTGCCCTCGCCCTGATTTCCGTCGATGAAGCGTTCGGCAGCCTCGTTCTTCGCGTGGCAGGCAGTGTGTCCGCAGGCGCAGCTCACGGACGCTTGCTCGGCGGCGGCTTCGCAAGCCGCTGAGCAGTAGCGCGAGGCTGGCGCGGCTCGACAGTCACAGGCCTCGTGTGCGCGCTCGGTTGAGCTTTTCATCGCCGCGACTTCCCTCGGGTTCGGGTCGTCTGCATGCGACCTTCTGTTCGACGCTGCTTGTTCACGGCGCGTGCCGCGATCCCCTCGGCGCGTCTTGCGCGTCGCTCGAGGTAGCGGTCGTCATCGCGAACGAGTTCGTAGTGCCGCTCGTGCTTTGGACTGGATCCCCGAGACATCTCGATCCTCCCGATTCGGTGTCGTTCGCTCTGCGCCGCACCAGACCGAGAAGGCATGCACCTCGTCGGTGCGGCATTTCGGACGGAAGCGAGCTCGCAGATCTACACAGCGATGACAGCGCAGACGGCATCGGCCGACGCAGGCGCTCGGCGAGAGTTCCGACTCCGGCTCTCGCTCTGTGACTCGCAGCTCGACATCCGGGTGGCCGTGAAGCAGCGCTTCGACGGTGCCGACGGAGTAGCGGCGCACCTAGTCCGAAGAATACCCGCCTGTCCCGAGCGTCGGCCTCTCCCCGCGGTTGCACCGCTTGCGGCGCTCGACGACGGGAATCGCTGGCGCGCCCAGCATGACTCGAACATGCGACCTTCAGGTCCGCAACCTGACGCTCTATCCAACTGAGCTATGGGCGCGCGCGAAACGGCCGGCATCGTAGCAAACCAAGCCTTGTTGACTACGTTCGGCTTCGCCTCACTGCGCGCGCCGCTTCGCCGCGCTTGCCGGGCCCGCCGCGGGGCGGCCGCGGACGGGCCCGCGTGCTTGCGAACGAAGTCGATCGGACAAGACCCTGGCGGAGAGAGTGGGATTCGAACCCACGGTACCTTTCGGTACACACGCTTTCCAAGCGTGCGCCTTCGACCGCTCGGCCATCTCTCCTGGGATCGATTCTCGTGCCGGATCCGGGGCAGAACTATGGCGGAGAGGGAGGGATTCGAACCCTCGATACAGTTACCCGTATCCAGGTTTAGCAAACCTGTGCCTTCAGCCGCTCGGCCACCTCTCCGCGGCGGCGGCGATGATGCCGGTGCCCGGGGGCCATGACAACCCCTCGAGCGGAAAGCAAAGACCCTACGGCGGCAGGGCCGGGCCGCAGACCTGGGCGATGCCGGGCGCGAGCGAGCCCGAGACCGCGCGCTCGAGCACGGCCCAGTCGTCGACGCGGCAGTCGCCGCCCGCGGGAATAGCCGCGCCGATCACGTTGCAGCGCGCGAGCGCCGGTGCCGACGGCGCGATCGCCCGGAGCCAGTTGCGCAGCAGGTCCGCGTCGGCCGAGCTGATCAGGCCGTCGCCGGACAGGTCGCCGCACTGGCACGCATCGCCGATCCCGTCGCTGTTCGCGTCGAGCTGAAGCGGGTCGGGCTCGAACGGACACACGTCGAACTCGTCCTGCAGGCCGTCGTCGTCGGCGTCGGGACCCGGCGGCACGACCGGCACGACCAGCTTTCCCCAGCCATAGGTGGAGTCGTGGCCGACGACCGGGCCCACGTCCTGGGCCGCCGCGATCAACGTCGCGCGGAGCTGCAGGTTCGTGAACACCGAGTTCTGCGACAGCAGGAGCGCCGCGGCACCTGCCACCACGGGCGCGGCGAACGACGTGCCAGGCGCGTCGGGACGGTTGAGGCTGTCGGTTCGATCTGGCGCGACGAGCTCGGGCTTCGGGCGTCCGTCCGTCGTCGGGCCCCAGCTCGAGAGCGGCTCGATCGCGGGAGTCGGAAAGTTCCACTGAGCCTCGTCGACCGCGCCGACCGCGAACGCGCCGTGCGCGACGGCCGGATCGACCATGCTCGAGGCGACCACGCGGTGCTCGACCGGGAGCGTCACGTTGGCGCTGATCACGGTCATGTCGAGCCCGGCGGTCGGGCCCGAGAAACGCTGCACGCGCGCGTAGTAGGTCTGGCCGGACTGCGGCGTGAAGCAGGCTTGCTCGATCGGCTTGCCGGAGCTGTTCTGCCTCGCCTGGCTCGACGCGATCGGGGGAACCGTTCCCGTCCGGTAGATGAACAAATCGAGATCCGTCGCCGGCGTGCCCGCGTACTGATCCCAGTTGAGCGTCATGCAGCTCTCGACGAGCGCCTCCGGAAACAGCTCGAGTTGCGAATCGCCGGGAGCGAGCAGGACCCAGGCGCCGGGCATCTGCTCGCCGATCCAGCTGCCGCGCCAGTGGCGGAAGCCCCAGTTGCCGCCGCCCACGGTCCAGAACACGCCATCGACGTCGTGCGATTGGTTGATCAGGTCGTTGATCGGCCCGCTGTCGTCGTAGTAGCTCGTGCCGAACCAGTTCACGGACAGGTTGGCGATCCGGATGCCGTTGACGCGCACGTAGTCGACGCCGAGCTCGAAATCGACTTCGTCCTCGAACATGATCAGGTGCAGGCGCGCGCCCGGCGCCATGTCCACGACCTGCTCGGCCACCGCCGTTCCGTGCGAGGTGACGGTCTGGATGCCGCCTCCGGTGATGTCGTAGGTGAGCGTGTCGGCGGGAATCTCGCCGGTGTTGATCGCATTGGTGAGCTGCCAGAAGCCCAGGTCGAGCACGGCCACGTCGACGCCCGAGCCGGTGATGCCGGCGTTCTGCAGCGCGGTGGCGCCGACCAGGCCGACCGACTCCGAAATGTGTACCCCCGCGCCCTCGACCGGGATCGGCACCAGCGGGAAGCGGAGCTCGCCGATGCCGGAGAGCTGGGCGACGCGCGCGAGCACGGCGGGCGAGCCGGCGATGCGCACGCGCGAGCGCGACACGCCGTCGACACGCGCGCCGAGCGACCGGATGCGCGCGAGCGGCAGGTCCGCGACGCGCATTCCGCGCGGCGGCTCCGCGATCACGCGCAGCTCGCCCGCCCGCGCGCGCGGGCTCGACGCTTGCCGGCGCAGCTCGCCCGCCGCGACGCCGGGATCGGCAAGCGCACGCGCGAGCGCAGGGGCTACGCGCGGACGCGGGCCGTCTTGCGCATGAGCTGCGCTCCCGACCCCGCACGCGAGCAGCGCGACGAGCGCGAGGCACGCATGGCGGAGAGGGAGGGATTCGAACCCCCGGACGCTAGCGCGCCTGCGGTTTTCAAGACCGCCGCCTTCGACCACTCGGCCACCTCTCCACATTCCCGCAACCAGCATTGCCGCAACCACCGCTGCCGTCGCCGAGGTCGGACCTACCGCAGGACCGAGCGACCTCGTAGAATGGCCCAACCCGGCGGTCCGCCGCAAGAAAAAGGCCTTCGACGTGCTCGACCTGCGCTTCATCATCGACCACCTCGACGCGGTTCGGGCGAACTGCGCGAAGCGCAATGTCCGAGTCGACCTCGACCGGCTCGCGGCGTTGGACGAGCGCCGCCGCGCACTCATTTCCGAGCAGCAATCGGTACAAGAGCGCAGGAACGGCCTCGCGAGTGTGATCAAAGGCCGCAAACCGAGCGACGAGGAGCGGAACTTCGGCAAGGAGCTGAAGGAGCGCGAGGCCACGCTCGAGGTCGAGCTTACCGGCGTGCGCGACGAGCTGACCGCGCTGCACGTGCTGGTGCCCAACATGACGCATCCGGACGCGCCGGCCGGCGACACCGACGAGCAGAATCGCGAGCTGCGCGTGGTCGGGAAGCCCCCGGCGTTCGATTTTCCGCCGCTCGACCACGTCGAGCTCGCGGCCAAGCACGACCTGATCGACTTCGAAGCCGGCGCCAAGGTGACGGGACAGAAGTTCTACTTCCTGAAGAACGAGATGGTGCTGCTCGAACAGGCGCTGGTGCGCTTCGCGCTGGATCTCTTGCGCAAGCGCGGCTTCACGCTCTTCCAGACGCCGGATCTCGCGCGCGTGGAGATCGCCGACGGCCTCGGCTTCAACCCGCGCGGCGCCGAGACCAACATCTACTCGATCACCGACACCGATCTGGTGTTGGTGGGCACGGCCGAGATCACGCTCGGCGGAATCCACCAGGGTGAGATCCTCGACGAGGGCCGCCTGCCGCTGCGCTACTGCGGGCTGTCGCATTGCTTCCGGGTGGAGGGCGGCGCGGCCGGACGCGCGTCGCGCGGTCTGTACCGCGTGCACCAGTTCACCAAGGTGGAGATGTTCGCGATCACGCGACCCGAGGAATCCGAAGCGATGCACGCGGAGCTGGTCGCGCTCGAGGAAGAGATCTACCGCGCGCTCGAGATTCCCTTCCGCGTCGTCGACGTGTGTATGGGCGATCTCGGCGCGCCCGCGTACCGCAAGTTCGATCTCGAGGCGTGGATGACCTGCCGCGGCGAGCGCGGCGGCTGGGGCGAGATCACGAGCACCTCGAACTGCACCGACTATCAGGCGCGCAGACTCGGCGTTCGCTACCGCGAGAGCGCGAGCGGCAAGACGCGCTTCTGCCACATGCTGAACGGCACCGCGATCGCGGCCTCGCGCGCGCCGGTCGCGCTGCTCGAGAACCACCAGCAGGCGGACGGGTCGATCCGGATTCCCAAGGCGCTCGTGCCGTACACGGGCTTCGATCGGATCGGATGACGGACGCTCTGGTCCTCGGGACCGCGGGGCACATCGATCACGGCAAGACCACGCTCGTGCGCGCGCTGACCGGCGTGGACTGCGACCGTCTGCCGGAGGAGAAAACGCGCGGGATCACGATCGAGCTCGGCTTCGCGCCGCTCGTGCTGCCGTCCGGGTTGCGGGTGTCGGTGATCGACGTGCCCGGTCACGAGCGCCTGGTACACACGATGGTGTCGGGCGCGACCGGCATCGACCTGGTGTTGTTCGTGGTCGCGGCCGACGAGGGCATCATGCCGCAGAGCCGCGAACACCTGGCGATCTGCGACCTGCTCGGGATCGAGCGCGGCGTGGTCGCTCTGACCAAGGCGGACGCCGTCGAGGCGGACTTGCTCGAGCTCGCGCAGCTCGAGGTGGCCGAGGAGCTCGAGCGCACCTGCCTCGCCGGCGCGCCGATCGTGCCGGTCTCGGCGCTCACCGGCCGCGGGCTCGACGAGCTGCGCGCGGCGCTCGAAGGCGTCGCGCGCGCCGCGCCGCCGCGCACGCTGCGCGACGGGCCGGCCTGGCTGCCGGTCGATCGCGCCTTCTCGATGCACGGCTTCGGCACCGTCGTCACCGGCACGCTGCGCGGCGCGCCGCTCGAGGAAAGCATGAGCCTCGAGCTCTGGCCCGACGACGGACGTGCGATGCAGATCGCGCGCGTGCGCGGCCTGCAAGTTCACGGAGACGCGGTGAAGCGCGCGTTGCCCGGCTCGCGCGTGGCGGTGAACCTGCAGGGCGTCGAGCTCGACAGCGTGCCACGCGGCAGCGTGATCGCGACACCGAACCGCGTCGAGCCGCGCGGGCGAGTCGAGGCGGAGCTGCGGCTCCTGCCGGGAGCGCAGCCGCTCAAGACCGGCGCGCGCGTCGCGCTGCACCTGGGCACCGCGGAGCGCGGCGCGCGCGTGTCGCTGCTCGATCGCGCGCTGGTCGCGCCCGGCGAGACGGCGCTGGTCGAGCTGCGCCTCGACCGGCCGCTCGCCGTCGTCGAGGGCGACCGCTTCGTGGTGCGCGGCTATCGGCGGATCAAGAACGCGGGCTGGACCTGGGGCGGAGGCCGCGTGCTCGACGCCGCGCCGCGGCCGGGCCGGCGCAAGCGCACCGATCGCGCCGCGGATCTCGCGTTCGCCGCCGCGGGTGATCGCGCGGCCTGGCTCGCAGCGCGCCTCGCGCGCGCGGGCCTGCGCGGCCAGACCCGGAACGAGCTCTTGCGCGAGCTGCGCTCGCTCGACGGCGTCGCGGGCGTGCGCGTGTCGGCCGAGCGCTGGCTCGACCCGGCGGCTTTTGCGGAGCTGCGAGTCGCCGCGCTGCGCGCCGTGCGGGCGCAGCACGCCGAGGCGCCCACCGACGCCTTCGCCGGCTTCGCGCAGGTGCGCGCGCGCGTGCCGACACTGGCCGGTGACGATGCGCTGCGCGCTGCGCTCGACGCCGAGGCGCGCGGCTCCGCGCTGGAGGCGACGCCAACCGGCTGGCGTGTTCCCGGCCATCGCGCGCACGCGGGTGATTCCGCGCTCGCGGTCGCCTTGCTCGAGCGCCTCTCGACTGCGGGGCTCGCGCCCGACACGCTCGAGGTTCTCGCGCGCGATCTTCATGTCGAGCTGCGCGAGCTGCGCTCGGTGTGCGAGCACCTGGTGCGCGAGCGGAAGCTGGTGCGCGTCTCGTCCGAGCTGTTCTTCATTGCTTCCGCCGTGGCCGAGCTGCGCGAGCGCGTCGCGGCATACCTGAAAGCGAATCGCCAGATCGATCCGGCCGCCTACAAGGAGCTCACCGGGCAGAGCCGCAAGCACACCGTCCCGCTGATGGAGTACTTCGACGCGGAGAAGCTCACCGTGCGGCGCGAGAACGTGCGCGTGCTGCGCGGGGCTTAGCCGCGCGCGCGCGGACGCCCGTGCCGAGCAGCCGATCGAGGTGGAGCTGCAGCCGCGCGCGGTAAACCTCGGGTGAGCTCTCGCCGCGCAGCTCTGCCTGGCGCGCCGTGCCGTAGGCTGCGGCCAGGATCAGCTCGAGCAGCTCCGCGCGCGCGCGCGCATCGCCACCCACGCGCGCGTCGGCAAGCGCGCGCTCGAGAGCGGCGTGGAAGTCGCGCTCGAGCGCCTCGAAGCTGCGCTCGGCGACCGCGGCCTTGGACTCGACCAGCTCCGCAGCGTGCGGACTCCCGGCGAGCAGACGGTGGAAGTAGCCGATCTTGGCGTCGAGCGCGGTCGCCAGCCGGCGCGTGAGCGGTTCGCGCCCGGCCAGGGCATCCCGCACGCCAACCAGCGCGCCCGCGCACAGCTCGCTCGCGAGGCTCGCGAACAGCTCTTCCTTCGACGCGAAGTACAGATAGACCGTGCCCTTGGCGACCTCGGCCTCGCGCGCGACGTCTTCGATCGCCGTCCGGCGGATTCCGTTGCGCCAGAAACAGGCTTGAGCGGCGGCCAGGATCGCCGCCCGCTTCGCTTCCACCTTCGCCACACTGACCGTATACGCGAATCCGGTCAGTTTGTCGATTTCGCCGGGATCGCTGTCATGCGGGCCAGTATTGGCTGGTTGGACCCAGCAGACGAGA
>JANNLG010000103.1:0-3538 GCA_031396695.1 Deltaproteobacteria bacterium | reverse complement strand
GGCTCGAGGCCGTGGGCCTGCCGGCGTCGCCGGTGCGCACCTACGCCGAGGCCGCGCGCGATCCACACGTGCTGGAGCGCGACATGTTGCAGACGGTGGTGCTCGAGAACGGCGCCGAGGCGCCTGTGGTCGGTCCCGCGGCCAAGCTCTCGCGCACGCCCGTGCGGGTGCGCACCGCTGCGCCCGCGCTTGGCGCGCACACCGACGAGATCCTGGCCGAGCTCGGGCACGACGACGCCGAGCGCGCGCGGCTGCGGGGCCTCGGTGTCGTCTAGGGCCGCAGCGCTGCTGGCCGCGCTCGTGCTCGTCGCCGCGACCGGACCTTCGCACTCCGAGCTTGCGTCGGGCGTCGTGCGCGGCAAGGTCAGCGTGCTGAAGAAGAAGTTGTTCGGCGGACTCGCCGCGAGCGACGACGCGAGCGGGGTGGTCGTCTACGTCACCGGCTACCGCGCGCCGGCCCCCGACACGGTTCCGGTTCTGGAACAGAAGAACGAGCGCTTCGTGCCGCGCGTGCTGCCGATCGTGGCCGGTCAGACGGTCGCCTTTCCGAATCGCGACCGCCTCTACCACAACGTGTTCTCGGTTTCGTCCGTCGAGCCGTTCGACCTCGGGCAGTACAAGGCGAGCGACCCCGCGCGCACGCAGTCGTTCGCGAATCCCGGTCTGGTGCCGATCTACTGCAACATCCACCCGCAGATGATTTCGTACGTGGTGGTGCTCGAGAACGACGCGTTCGCGGTCACCGGCGAGGACGGCGTCTTCGAGCTGCGTGGCGTGCGCTCGGGTGCGATCGCGCTGAACGCGTGGCTACCGGGCGCGCAGCGCGTGTCGAAGCCGCTCGAGCTCGCGCCGGGCGCCGAGCTCGACGTCGCGCTCGAGCTCGAGCTCACGCAGGGGACCGCGCCGCACGCGCGCAAGGACGGCACGCCGTATCCGCGGCCGCCGAGCTACGACGGCGACTGATGGCGGTGCGTGTGCGGCTCCGCTTCCGCACCAAGATCTGGGCCGTGCTGTGCGGATTCGTGTTCGCGGCGCTCGCGGTCGCGCTGCTCGTCGCGCAGGACATGACGCTCGAGCGCGCCCGCGAGGAGGCACGCGCGCGCTTCGACCGCACGCTGGTCGCGTTCTCGGAGCTGCAGCGCCTGCGCGCGGCACTGCTCGCGGAGACGATCGACGCGCTGACGCGCACGAACCCGCAGCTCCGCACCATTCTCTCGACCGCGAGCCTGGCGGGTACGGATCTCGGCGTCGGTCCTGCGCCGTCGCTCGACGCGCTGCGCGACGCGAACCTGCGCCTGCAATCCGCGCTGCCGTCGCTCGCACTGCACACGCGGCAGGTGATTTTCGCGGTCGCCAGCGCGCAGGGCGAGCTGCTCTACAGCAAGGCCGATCCGGAGCGCTTCGGACAGGATCTGTCGGCGATCGAGCTCGTGCGCACGATCGGCAGCGTGGGCCGAGGCGCGGCGCTGTGGCTCGACACGGATGCGCGCGTCGAGGGCGCGCGGCTCGCGCCGGTGTACCCGTCGCCCGCGCTCTATCTGGTGCGCGGCGAGCCGGTCGTGTTCGACGACGAGATCCACGGGCAGGTGATCGCGGGTGAGCCGATCGACCGCGCGCTGCTCGCGTCGCTGCGCGCGATCTCGGGCGTCGAGCTGGCGCTGCTGGTGGACACGAGCGTGCTCGCCACGACGCTCTCCGAAGCAGACGCGGCGAGTCTGCGCTCGAAGCTCGCCAAGCTCGAGTCCGGCTCGGCCGCGCGCGATCCGGCCGGGATGGTGGAGATCACGCTCGGCGGAGAGCGCTACCTGGCGCTGCGCGCGGAGGTGCTGCCCGGCTTTCCGACTGCCCACGCGGGCTTCATCCTGTTGTCGTCGCTCGACGCCGCGCTGGCCGGCTTCCGCGATCTGCGCAAGACGGTGATCGGTGTCGGGCTCGTGATACTGGCCGCGGCGCTCGGGCTCGGCTTCGTGCTCGCGCGCGGCATCACGCGGCCGGTGGCGACGCTCGCGCGCGCGGCCCGGAGCGTTGGCGCGGGCGAGTTCGCCACGCGCGTCGAGATCGCCACTGGCGACGAGCTCGAGGAGCTCGGCGCAGCCTTCAACGAGATGGCGTCCGGACTCTCGGAGCGCGAGCTGATCAAGCAGACGCTCGAGCGCTACGTCTCGAAGGGCGTCGCCGCGGAGCTCTTGCGCTCGCCGGGCCGCGCCGCGCTCGCCGGCGTGCGCCGTGAGCTCACGGTGCTGTTCGTCGATCTCGGCGGCTTCACGCAGCTCGCCGAGGAGCTCGAGCCCGAGGCCGTGGTCGCGCACCTGAACGAGTACTTCGAAGCGGTCTGCGGGGCGGTGCTCGAGCACGACGGAACGGTCAAGGAATTCCAGGGCGACGGCGTGGTCGCGTTCTGGGGCGCGCCGATCGAGCAACCGGACCACGCAACCCGCGCCTGCCGCTCCGCGCTGGAAGCGTCCGTGCGGCTCGATGCGCTGTGCGCGCGCTGGTCGGAGCGCGGGGTGGTCGCGCCCCGCTATCGCATGGGCCTGCACACGGCCGAGCTCGTGGCCGGTGAGATCGGCTCGGTCGAGCGCGGCACCTACGGCGTGGTCGGCGATGGCATGAACCTGGCGAGCCGGCTCGAGGGCGCGAACAAAGCGTACGGCACGCGCATTCTGATCTCCGACGCGACGCGCGCGCGCGCGGGCGAGGGCTTCGTCACGCGCGAACTCGACACCGTGCGCGTGGTCGGAAGACGCACGCCGGTGCGGATCTTCGAGCTGGTCGGAGCGTCGGGCGCCGTCGATGCGCGCGCGCTGAACGTGCGCTCGCACTACGCGGAGGCCCTCGCGGCCTTCCGGGCGTGCGACTGGGATGCGTCCGCACGCGCGCTCGAGCGACTGCTCGAGCTGGTTCCGGACGACGCTCCCGCGCGCCTACTAGCTGCACGCGGGAGCGCATTCCGGGTCGATCCGCCGCCTAGCGACTGGGACGGGGTGTTCGCGCTCGACAGCAAGTGAGCGCGAGCGCCGCGACGCCGAGAAGTGTCAGCGCGCCGGGCTCGGGCACGTCGGCGATCGCGTCGATCTCGGACGCGTAGCCGTCGCCAACGGGCTGCCAGATGCGCACGTACTCGATCCACGGCAGGCCGAGCGCGCCCAGGTCGATGCCCAGCCCGCCCGCGCCGCCGCCATAGAGCGCCGCGACCTGCGCGGTGTCGAGGCCGTTGAAGTCCGAAGCATCGAGCGACGGATCGACCGGCCGCGTGAAGCTGGTCGGGATCGTGCCGCCGCTCGAGAACGGTCCGGGCGGATTCTGGTACGCGAGCGTCGGCAACAGGTCGTCCGCGAACAGACCCGCGGCGTCGATCCACACCGATCCGTCCTGACTCACCGAGACACGCGCGGGTTCGCCGAAGATCGTGCCGTCGGCGAGAAACGTCTCGAACGAGAGGCCGAGGAAGGCGTTGCCGTAGATCAGCAGGTCGATGCCGTACAGGTTCGTCGGATCGTCGGTAACGGCGTGGTCGAAGCGCAGCACCAGCTCGCCG
>JANNLG010000064.1:0-16981 GCA_031396695.1 Deltaproteobacteria bacterium | reverse complement strand
CAGCGGCGCGGGCGAGCCTGCGACGGCCGGCGTGCGGTCGAAGCGCGCGGGCGGACGCGGCTGGCGCATCGGTCCGGCGTGCGGGTGCACGCTCTCGACGATTGCGCCGTTCGCGGCGATCTGCGGGTCGGCGAGCACCTGCTCGAGCTCGTGGACCGGACCGCACGGCACGCCCTCGGCGACCAGCCGCTCGAGCAGCACGCGGCTCGGGCGCTTGCGCAGCTCCTCTTCCTGCATCGACATCATCGCGGCCGCATTCCGCAGCCGGTCCGGCAGGGTCTTGAAGCGCGGGTCGTCGGCCAAATCGGGCCGATCGATCGCGCGGCAGAAGCCCGCGAACTCGACGTCCGACGCCGCGAACACCAGGATCTGACCGTCCGAAGTCTCGGCCAGCCGATACAGCTCGTAGAGAGTCGCGCCGGGGGCGCTCGCGTCGCCGGCGAAGGTGTGACGCAACATGCCGTCGGGCCAGAAGAACGCGAGCGACGCGTCGAGCATGGCCACGCGCACGTGCTGCCCGCCCGCGCCGCGCTCGCGCGCGAACAGCGCCGCGGTGATCGCCTGCGCCGCGGTGTAGGCGCTCGACTTGTCGCACACGATGTTGCGCACCAGGTCGCGTTCTCCGGAGCGGTGGTGCCGCTGAACGGCGATGTTGCCGGTCAGGCCTTGGATGATCGGATCGTAGACCCGCTGGCTCGCGTACGGACCCGACTCGCCGAAGCCGCTGATCGAGACGTAGATCAGATCGGGGCGGACGCTGCGCAGCTCCGACTCGCCCAGGCCCATGCGCTCCACCGCGCCGGGCCGGAAGTTCTGCACGAACACGTCCGCGCGCGCGACCAGTCGCAGCACGATCTCGCGGCCCGCCGGCTGGTCGAGGTCGACCGCGAGCGAGCGCTTGCCGCGATTCGCATTGGCGAAGAACGCGCTGATCCCGCCGTGCGCAAAGCCCCCGTAGCGCGTGATGTCGCCCGCGCGCGGCTCGACCTTGATCACTTCCGCGCCCTGGTCGGCCAGCAGCATGGTGGCGAGCGGTCCCGAGATCACCGCCGACAGATCGACGATGCGAATGCCTGCGAGCGGTCCGGTCATCGTGCTCTCCTCCGCGTCGCGTCGAGCGTTCACGCTGGATCGAAATACACGCCGCGCACCCAGCGCGCGCCGCGAAAGCTCGTGCGCGCGTGCAGCATGCGCCAGTTGTCGTAGAGCAGGAAGTCTCCCGCGCCGAGCCGGAAGTGGTAGTGGTTGCGCGGATCGCCGACCAGCCGCTCCCAGCGCTGACAGGCGCGGTACCACGCCTCCATGCGCTCGAACGGCGCGAGCTGCGGCGCCATCGTGAAATAGCTCGAGCGCACGCGGTGAAGCTCGCCGTCGCGCAGCTCGAGCAGCGGACTCACGTGCAGCTTCTCGAAGCTCTTCTGCACGCGGTGGAAGCGGATCGGCACGCTCGACAGCAGCTCGTACGCGTGCAGGTCGGTGCGGCGCAGGTACTCGGCGGCCGCGCGCGCGTCGGCGACCTGGCTGTCGCCGCCCGCGTCGGCGGGCTGCATGCAGTGCAGCATCTGGAAGCGCGGCGGCTCGGCGAGGAACGGCTGGTCGGAGTGCAGGTCGACGGCCGCGTCGGTGTAGCCGAGCTGGTCGGTGTTCTGGTTGGTGGTGTTGTCGGTGCGCAGGTCCTCGATCCGGCCGAAGTGGGTCGGGATCACGCGCAGGCCCTGCGCGATGAAGGCGTCGATCCAGGCTTCGGTGTCGAGCCCCGCGCCGCGCACCAGCACCGCGCCGGAACCGCGCACGCGCGCGACGGCCTCGTGCGCCAGCGCCTCGCCCGAGCCGAAGGCCTCGGCGCGCAGCTCGACCGAGGTCGTGTCGGAAGGCGGGCTCGCGAGCGCGCCGGCGTCGCGCGCGTAGGCGTTCGCGCGCAGCCAGTCGAGCGCGTAGTCGCTCGCGTGCTCGCACGCGCCTTCGGGCCAGACCACGAACAGGCGCGCGAAGTCGGGCGAGAGCGCGACACTTCGCGGTGTGATCTCGAGCGGCACGTCGGACGGTCGCAGCGTGCGCTCGCGCGTCAGCGGATGACGGCAGCAGTCGCACTGGTGGCGCAGCCAGAACCAGTGGAAGTCGGCGTGCGCGGGCGTGCCGCTCCCGAACGAGACGCGCAGGAAATCCGGCCTCGCGTCGAAGGCGGGCTTCACGCGCCGCGCTCCGCGAGCCCGTGCTGGCGCAGGCGCCAGACGAGCAGCTCCAGACGGTCCTGACCGAAGAACGGCTCGCCGCGGAACACCATCGTCGGCACGCCCCAGTGACCGGCCTTCGCGAGCTCGTTCTGGTTCTCGGCGATCACGCCGTCGAGCCGCGCCTGCTCGCGCACGATCGTCTCGTCCAGCTCGTTCAGATCGCAGCCCGCGCGCGCGGCGGCTTCGGCGAGCAGCGTGCCCTCGTTCCAGCCGGCCGAGCCGCCGAAGATCAGGCGCGAGAGCTGGTCCAGGAACGGCAGTCCGCGACCGCGCTCGGACGCGAGCACGCCGAGCCGCGTGAGCCGATGGATGTACGGCTGCTCGGCGGCGACCTTGCGCGACGGGAACTCTTGCACGATCGGATCGGGTCGCGGCCACGCATACGGCAGGTCGAGCGACTGCGCGATGCGCAGCGTGTCGCGGATCAGGTACGGCGGCCAGAGCGGATTCACGTTCTCGAAGAAGCCGGCGATGCGCACGGCGATCGGCAGCACCGGCCGCACGCGCACGTCCAGGTCGTAGCGGGTCGCGAGCTCCACCAGCCGCGGCGTGGCCAGGTACGAGTACGGACTGCGGAAGGACCAGTAGAGGTCGATCTCGAGCGTCATGGTCCGGGGATCGTCTCAGATCCGGTCGGAGACGTCGCGCACGAACAGCGGCTCGACATCGAGGCGCAGCGCATCCGCGGACATCTCCGCATCAGCGGGTCGTCTGGCGACTTCCGACGCCGCGCGCAGCGTGGCCTCGAGAATCGTCGCGTCGCTCGAGCTGTTCAGGAACACGCCTGGCCGTGCCAGCACCCAGTGCACGGCGCGGCGCAGCGCTTCCAGGTCGCGGATCGGCTCGTACCAGCTGAAGCGCTTCGAGGCGTCGCCCTCCCGCCAGCGACGCCGCGCTACGGACTTGATGGTCTGCACCGCGATGTTGCGCAGCGCGCAAGACGCGAGCAGGGCCTCGAACTCCGCCGCGTACTCGGGGGAACGCATCATGGTGTAGCTGTAGGGCAGCAGCACGGAGTCGAAGTCGAACGCCGCCAGGCTCTCCGAGTGCATGGCCGCGGCGCGCGTGCCGTGACCGGTCACGCCGATGAAGCGCACCAGGCCCTGCGCGCGCGCGCTTCGACCAGCGCCTCGAGTGCGCCGCCCGGTCCGAGCGCGCGCGCCTGCTCGTCGGGCTCGACCAGGTTGTGCAGCTGGATCAGATCGACATGGTCGACGCCGAGGCGGTCGAGTGAACGGTGCAGCTCCGCGCGCGCACCCGCGTAGCTGCGCTCCCCCGTCTTCGTGGCCAGGAAGAAGTCCGCGCGGTGGCGGCGCAGCCACGGCGCGAGGCGAAGCTCCGACTCGCCGTAGCTTGCGGCGGTGTCGATGTGGTTCACGCCGTGCTCGAGCAGCAGCTCGAGCGTCGCGTCCGCTCGCTCCTGCTTCATCCCGCCGAGCGCCGCAGCACCGAACAGGACGCGCGAGCTGGTCCGACCGCTGCGCCCGAAGGGGACTCGTTCGATCATCGGAGGTGCCTCGTTCTGCGGCGGAGCATACCGGAAGTGCGGCGGCATACTCCCTGCACAACGCCCGAACGCAAAGGAGGAGCCGATGAGACGAGTTCTGACGAAGGCGATCGCCGCAGCGCTGGCGACCGCCGCATTCGCGTGCGGACCGGGCGATCAGGGGGCGAAAACTCCCACCCCAGCCGCGCCCGCGGCGCCGGCCGCGGCGCCCGCTCCGAAGTCGAGTGAGGCAATTAGTACCGAAGCGAAGGGGATATTCGAGACGCGTTGCTACACCTGCCACGGAATGACGGGAGCGGGCGACGGTCCAGGCTCGGCCGCGCTGACGCCCAAGCCGCGGAACTTCACCGATCCTGCATGGCAGACGTCGGTGACCGACGACCACATCAACAAGATCATTCTGTACGGCGGCGCGGCGGTCGGCCGCAGCCCGATGATGCCCGGCAACCCGGACCTGATCGCGAAGCAGGATGTCGTTGCGGCACTGGTCAAGCACGTCCGCAGCCTCGGCCAGACGCCGTAGGCGCAGAGGAGACAGAGATGCACGAATCTAAATCGGGACGAGGGGCGAACGGGTGGGCTGCACTGCTGCTCGCGCTGGCGCTCGGGTTTGGCGTGGCCGGCTGCGGCCCGCAGGGAGGCCAGGAGCTGCAACCGTCCGGGTCGCAGAACGGCGCGTCGACGGCCGAGCTCATGAAGCAGCGTGGGCTCTCCGAGGCCGACGTGACCGCGGCGCTCAAGACCTACACACCGACGGGTGTACACGATCCGTACTACATCTTCGCGTCGGGCGGCCACTCGGGTCAGGTGATCGTGATCGGCCTGCCCAGCATGCGGATCCTGAAGGTGATCGGCGTGTTCACGCCCGAGCCCTGGCAGGGCTACGGCTACGGCGATCAGACCGAAGCGGTGCTCGGAGCGAGCGACGCGGAGAACGGCGTCCCGCTGCGTTGGGCCGACGTCCACCACCCCGCGCTCTCGGAGATGGCGGGCGACTACGACGGAAAGTTCCTGTTCGTGAACGACAAGGCCAACGCGCGCCTGGCCGTGATCGATCTCGAGGACTTCACCACCACCCAGATCGTGCGCAGCGGCCTGATCAAATCCGACCACGGCGCGACCTTCGTCACGCCGAACACCGAGTACGTGATCGAGACGAGTCAGTACGCGGCGCCGCTCGGCGGAACCTACGTGCCGATCGAGCAGTACAACGAGAAGTACCGCGGCGCGACGATCATGTGGAAGTTCGACCGCGAGAAGCGGCGGCTGGTGAAGGAGGAATCGATCGCGATCGAGCTTCCGCCCTACGGCCAGGACCTGGCCGACGCGGGCAAGCTCGCGAGCGACGGCTTCTACTTCGTGAACTCGTTCAACACCGAGCGCGCCTGGGGCGGCTCGAGCGAGGGCAACCCGCCGCTGGAGTCGGGCGCGTCGCAGAACGACATGGACTTCCTGCACGTGATCGACTGGAAGAAGGCGGAGCAGGTCGCCGCCGCGGGCAAGACCGAGATGATCTCCGGCATGCGTGTGATCTCGCTGCAGACGGCGATCGACGAGGGCATCCTGCACCTGATCCCCGAGCCCAAGAGCCCGCACGGCGTCGACGTATCGCCGGACGGAAAGGACATCGTGATCGCCGGCAAGCTCGACACGCACGCGACCGTCTACACGATCGAGAAGATCAAGGCGGCGATCGCGGCCAAGAAGTACGCCGGCAAGGACGACTACGGCGTGCCGATCCTGCCCTTCGAGGACACGATCCGCGGCCAGGTCGAGATCGGGCTGGGCCCGCTGCACACGCAGTACGACGACAAGGGCAACGCCTACACGTCGATCTTCCTCGAGTCCGCGGTGGCGAAGTGGAACCTGGCCGACCTGAAGCTGATCTCGAAGATCCCCGTGCACTACAACGTCGGCCACCTGACTACACCGGAAGGCGACACGGTGAGCCCGGACGGGGGGTACGTGGTGGCGATGAACAAGTGGGCAATCGACCGCTTCCAGGACGTCGGGCCGCTGCTGCCGCAGAACTTCCAGCTGATCGACACCAACTCGGAGCCGATGCAACTGCTCTACGATCTGCCGATCCCGAACGGCGAGCCGCACTATTCGCAGACGATCAAGGCGGACAAGGTGAAGGCGATCTCGGTGTACACGCCGGTCGGCACGGATCCGACCACGCGCTCCGTCTCACCGAACGCGGTCGAGGCGGGCAAGGAGCGCGTGGAGCGACGGCCGGACGGCGTGCACGTGTTCATGACCGCGGTGCGCAGCCACTTCGTGCCGGACGTGATCCGCGTGAAGGAAGGCGACACCGTGCACATCCATCTCACCAACACCGAGCAGGCCAAGGACGCGACCCACGGGTTCGCGATCGCGGACTTCAACGTGAACGTGAGCATCGAGCCGGGCGAGCACTCGGACATCACGTTCGTGGCCTCCAAGCCCGGTGTGTATCCGCTCTACTGCACCGAGTTCTGCTCGGCGCTGCACCTCGAGATGGCGGGGTACCTGCTCGTCGAACCGAAGAGCTGACGGAGACGCGAGAGCGTGAAGCACGCACAGGCCATCGGAGCGTGCCTTCTCGCTCTCGCGTCGCTCGGTTTCGTACGGCCGACGCCATGCCGTGACGTACCCGCGGGCGCGCCGCTGCAGGCGCTGCTCGACGCGGCGTCGGACGGCGACGCGTTCTGTCTCGCGCCCGGCGATCACCCGGGCCCGCTGCGCGTCACGCGGCGTGTGACGCTCGCGGGCCCGCGCGAGGCGGTCGTGCGCGCGACCGGCGCGGGCTCGACGATCGCACTCGATGCCGTGGGCGCCGCGCTGGTGGGAATCACCGTCGACGGCAGCGGGGGACGCTTCGAGACGCTCGACGCGGCCGTGCGCGTCGCCGCCGACGACGTGCGGGTCGAAGACGTGGCGATCGTCGGCGCGCTGTTCGGGATCCTCGCGAATCGGGCGAGCCGGCTGGTGATCCACGGCAACGAGGTGCAGGGCAACGCAGACAAGGCGCTCGGCCTGCGCGGCGACGCGATCCGCCTCTGGGAGGTGCGCGACTCGAGCATCGAGGGCAACCACACGCGCGACGCGCGCGACCTGGTGGTCTGGTACTCGCATCGCAACCGCCTGTCCGGAAACACCGTCGAGCGCGGCCGCTACGGCGTGCACTTCATGTACAGCCATGACAACGTCACGTCGGACAACCGCATGGTCGGAAACGTGGTGGGAATCTTCGCGATGTACAGCCGTCATCTGCGCATCGAGCGGAACCTGCTCGCCAGTGCGTCGGGCGCGGCAGGCATGGGGTTCGGCGCGAAGGAGGCCAGCGATCTCGTGATCCGCGACAACGCGATCGTCGACAACACCACCTGCATCCACCTCGACAACAGCCCGCTGCAGCCCGACGAGTGGAACGTCTTCGAGGGCAACGACGTGCGCGGCTGCGACGTGGGCGTTTCGTTTCAAGGCATTGCCGAGCGGAACCGCTTCACCGGCAATCGCTTCGCGGACAACGGCGTGCAGGTACGCATCGAGGGCGGGGGGAATGCGCGCGCGGCGGACTGGCACGGCAACGACTGGGGCGACTACGCCGGCTACGACCTCGACCGCGACGGTGTCGGCGACCTGCCCTACGAGCTTCGCTCGCTCTCCGGCGACCTCGAGACGCGCAATCCCCAGCTCGGGCTGTTCCGGGGCTCGCCCGCGATCTGGCTCGTCGAGCTGGTCGGGCACGTCGTTCCGCTGTTCCGGCCCACGACGATCCTGGTTGACCCGGAGCCGCGCGTGCGCACGACGCCCGCGGGAGCGGCGCGTGCGAGTTGAGGTCGCTGGCCTGTCGAAGCGCTTCGGTGAGCTGTTCGCGCTGCGCAACGTCGCCTTCACGCTGCCGCCCGGGCGGCGCACGGCGCTCGTGGGCCCGAACGGCTCCGGCAAGTCGACACTGAACCGTGTCGTGATGGGCCTGCTCGCATTCGAGGGCGAGGTGCGCGTGGACGGCTGCTCCGCGCGCGACGAGCGCGTCGGGATCGCGCGGCGCATGGCCTACGTGCCGCAGATCGCCCCGGCGCTCGCGGTGCCCGCCGGCGAGCTGGTGCGCGCGCTCGCCTCCGTGCGCGGCGGCGATCCGGCGCGCGTGGCGGAGATCGCAGCGCGGCTCGGCCTCGAGCTCGCCGAGGTCGCCTCGCGTCCGTTCCGCAGCCTCTCGGGCGGCATGAAGCAGAAGCTCCTGATCGCGCTCGCGCTCGCGGCGGATGCGAAGCTCCTGATTCTCGACGAGCCGACCGGCTCGCTCGACGCGCGCACGCGCGAGCGCTTCTTCCCGCTCTTCGAAGAGCTCGCGGGCGACGCGACCGTGATCCTGTGCTCGCACCGGCTCGAGGAGGTGCGCCATCTGGTGGACCACGTACTGCTGCTCGACGAGGGCAAACTCGTCTACGACGGCGCCGCGGCGCCGATCCTCGACGCGTCGACGACCTGCCTGATCGAGGTTCGCGCCGAGGGCGAGGCCGCGGCGAAGTGGCTCGAGAGCCGCGGCTTCCGGCGCGGCGCCAGCGCGTGGTGGGTGCGCACCGCGACGTCTCGCGAGAAGCTCACGCTGCTGCCCGAGCTGATGCACGCGCTCGACGGCAGCTTGCGCGACTTCGCCGTGCGCGATCTCGAGTCACTGGAGCTCGGCGCCTGGAGCGCGCAGCGCCCGGAGCAGGGCCATGCCGGATGATTCGCGAACGCGGCGCTGGCTGCGCGCGCTGCCCGTGCTCGCGGGCGCGCTCGCGGCGCTCCTCACGCTGGTGGTCGCGCTGCGCTGGGCGCAGAGCCCCCTCGACGGGCCCGCGGAACCCACCTGGAGCCGCACGCTCTGCGCGCGCTGCGGAATGCTGGTCGGCGAGCCGGCGTTTGCGGCGCAGCTTCACACGCCCGCTGGCGACGTGCGCTTCTTCGACGACGCCGGCTGCCTGCTCCTGTACGCGGCCGAGCACGACAGCGGCGAAGCGCCCGCGTATTTCCACCACCTGCGCGAAGAGCGCTGGATTCCCGGGCAGAGCGTCGGGTTCGTGTCCGCGGAGGGCACGCCGATGAGCTACGGGATCGGCGCGGTGGACGCGGACGAGGCGGGCGCGGTCTCGCGCACGGAGGCGCTCAGGGACGTGCGGATCCGCGAAGCCGAGCGCTCGGGGATGCCGCGATGAGGCCCGGCGCCGACTTCGCCGCGGTCTTCCGGCTCGACCTCGCCGAGGTGGTGCGCTCGCGCTGGCTCGCCGTCTGTCTCGCGCTCTACGGCGCGCTCGCCGCGGTCTTCATCGCGGCGGGACTGCGCGAGTCCGGCGTGATCGGCTTCACGGGCCTGGGCCGCGTGCTGTTCTCGCTCTGCCACACGCTGGTGTTGCTGTTGCCGCTGGTCGCGCTCGTGGCGACCGGGCAAGTGGTGAACCGCGCGCGCGACGAGGGCACGCTCGAGCTGTTGATGAGCCAGCCGATCCGGCGCGAGCGCTACCTGATCGCGGTGCTGGCCGTGCGACTCGGAGCGCTGGTGCTGCCGCTCGTCGGCCTGTTCGCGCTGCTCGCGCTCGCGGGTGCGGCCTGGTCCGGCGCGGGTGCGGCCGCGGGCATCGCGGCGCGCGCGTCGGCGCTGTGCGCGGCGCTCTTGTTCGCGTTCACCTCGCTCGGGCTGCTGATCTCGGTGCGCGTGCGCAGCCCCGCGCGCGCCAACGCCTACGCGATCCTGTGTTGGCTCGCAGGCGTGGCCCTGGTCGATTTCGCACTGATCGGCGCGATGCTGCGCTGGCACCTGCTGCCGCGCGCGGTTCTGCTGCTGGCCGCGCTGAATCCGGTGCAGGACGCGCGCCTCGCCCTGCTCTCGGCGGGCGGCGTCGACCTCGAGACGCTCGGACCGGTCGGTTTCTACCTGATCCAGACGCTGGGCGCGAACGGCCTGCTGGCGCTGGGAATCGGCTGGCCGGTGGCGCTCGGCGCGGCGGCGTTCCACCAGGCACTGCGCGCGTTTCGGCGCGGTGACCTGGTCTAGTCACAGCTTCAAAGAGGAAAGGAGTCCGACATGCCCACGATGCGCGAGCGGATCGATCGCAGCCTGACCGGCGGGCTCGCCCGCGGAACCCGGCGAACCCTGCTCGTCCTGGTGATCCCGCTCGCGCTCGGCTTCTCGGCACCGCTCTGGCACATGAACATGATCGCGCCGCAGTACCCGGAGGGGCTGGGCCTGGAGATCTACGCCTACACCGTCGCGGGCGACGTCGCCGAGGTGAACACACTGAATCACTACATCGGCATGTCGAAGATCGATCGCGCCGCGCTCTCCGACCTCGACTGGATTCCGTTCGCGCTCGGTGCGCTCGCGCTGCTCACTCTGCGCGTCGCGGCGGTGGGCGACCTGCGCTCGCTGATCGATCTGATCGTGCTCTTCGGGTATTTCTCGGCGTTCTCGATGGCTCGCTTCTACTACAAGCTCTACGTGTTCGGGCACAACCTCGACCCGAAGGCGCCGATCCACATGCCCCCATTCACGCCGCCCGTGCTCGGCACCGAGCAAATCGCGAACTTCACCGCGACCAGCTTCCCCGGCATGGGCACGGTCTGGATCGGGATCTTCGCGTTCGGCCTGATCGCCCTGCTCGCGCTGAACGTCTACACGCAGGCCCGCAAATGGCGCGCCGAGCCGGGCGCCTAGAAGAAGAACGTGCCCGACTCGAGTCCGAGCAGCACGCGCGAGGCCGGCTCGACCAGCGCGGGCGACACCATGATGTGCTGGCCCACGACGTGCACGTCGCGCATGCGCCGCTCGAGCGGGCTCGACAGGAAGTTCGGTGTGGTGCCCGCCGCCGCGTACACCAGCTCGACCGCGCGCGAGCAGGCGGTCATGGCCTGCGAGCAGGCGAGCTGGACCAGCGCGCGCTGCTTCTTGCTCGCCTCGTCGCCCGCGAGCGTCGTCTGCCAGACCTCGTCGACGGCCTCGAACACGAAGGCCCGCGCGGAGCGCAGGCGCGTCTCCGCGTCCGCGAGCGCCACCTGCGCGTACTGCCGCTCTGCGAGCGGCTTGGGCGACGCGCGCGGCACCTTCTGATTCGCGAGCGCGACGAAGTCGTCGATCGCCGCTCGCGCGATGCCGGTCGCGACGCCCACCTTGTTGTAGGCGAGCCGGCTGAAGGTCGGGAAGCGGAACAGCGGCCCGGTCTCGCGCGTGCGCTCGTAGAAACTGCGCGTGGTGAAGCGCTCGGGCACGAACAGGTCGTCGACCGCGACGTCGTGGCTGCCCGATCCGCGCAGGCCGGCGACGTTCCAGGTGTCGACCACGCGGTAGTCCGCGCGCGGCACCAGCACCTCGACCAGCCGCGGGCTGGCTTCGCCCTGCACCACGCACTGGCCCCAGAAGTAGTCGCTGTGCTGGCAGCCGCTCGCGAACGGCCACTGGCCCGTGACGCGGTAGCCGTTTTCGACCGGCGTCGCGCGGCCGAGCGGATTCAGCGCGCCCGAGAACACGACCTCCGGATTCTTCGCGATCAGCTCTTCGGCCACGTCGGGGCGCAGCAGCGCGCTCGCCATGCCGACGCACTCGATCCCGATCATCAGCGTCCAGCCCGCCGCGCCGTCCGCTTCGGAGATCGCCTCGATCGCCAGGATCTGCTCGCGCGGGTCGGCCTCGATGCCGCCGCAGGAACGCGCGGCCGCGATCCGGAACAGGCCCGCCGACGCGAGCTCGCGCACGACCTCGATCGGGAGCTTCCGCTCGGCGTCGGCGCGCTCCGCGTACGAGCGCACGAGCGGCTGCAGCGCGCGCGCTCGCTCGACCAGGATCTTCCCCGTGATCTCCGTCGTCGCCGCCATGCTCGTCCTAACCCGTGAAGCGCGGCATGACCTTGGTCCAGAACTGCTCGATCGACTTCATCAGCTTCGCGTGCGGAATGAGCTGGATGTAGTTCCAGGCGAAGATCCACTGCGCGGGCAAGCGTTCGAGCAGCGTCTCGAGCTGACGCGTGACGGTGTCGACCGTGCCGACCAGCGCGAGGCCCGTCTTCATGAAGTCCGGCACCTCACCCGTGGTCGGATGCGGCACGCCCTGCGCGAAACCGAACGGCTCGAACCAGGCCGCGCCCGTGTAGGTCGAGCTGTCGCGCCAGAGCTTCTGCGCCTCTTCGTCGCTGTCGGCGATCACCACGTCGCGCAGCACGCCGATGCCCTCGCCGAGCGGCCGCTTGGCGACCTCGGCGTACAGCTCGAAGAGCGCGTGCTCGCGCAGCGGGTGCAGAGGCGGCAGGATCGCCGTGACGCCCTGCTCCGCGCACCAGCGGATGCTGCGCTCCGACGACGCGAACGGCTGGAAGATCGGCGGGTGCGGCTTCTGCACGGGCTTGGGCACGACCGAGATCGCCTTCACCACGCCGTCGCGCACGCCGCCGCCGAGCCGCAAGGTCGTCTCGAGCGTCCACGGCGTGTCGCCCGGCGGCACGCGCCAGAACTTGCCCTGGTAGTCGAGCCAGTCCTCGGTCCAGGCGCGCTTGATGATCTGGAAGCACTCCTCGAAGGCGAGGCGGTTCGCCTCGTCGATCGCGTCGTGCTGGTGCGGCAGCGCGCCGTGGATGCCGTGGGTCTGCTGCGCCATCACGTCGACCCAGCGGCGCTGGTAGCCGCGCGCGAAGCCGGCGTTCGCGCGTCCGCGGGTCATGTGGTCGAGCATCGCGATGTCCTCGGCCACGCGCAGCGGATTGTTCGCGGGCAGGACGATGCCGAGCTGACCGACGCGGATGCGCTTGGTCTGCATGCCGACGAACAGATCCAGCAGCACGGGGTTGTTCGACATCTCGAACCCCTCGACGTGGAAATGGTGCTCGGTGAAGCTGATCGAGTCGTAGCCGAGCTGATCGGCGAGCACCGCCTGCTCGGAGAGCTCGTCGAGCATCTGCCGGTACAGGTCGCCCCGCAGGCCCGCTCGGCCCTGCTCGATCTGCGCACGCGAGCCGACGGTCGGCAGGTAGAACAGCGAGACTTTCATCGCGCCATTGTACGCTCGGGCGCCACTACAGGGGGAACGCCATGAATCGACCGGGAACCGCGCTTTGTCTCGTCGCCGCGCTCGCGCTCGCGACGGCCTGCACCCAGGAGAGCCAGAACCGGTTCGGCCACGCGCTCCAGAACTGGACTGGCACGAACGGCGTGCTCGACATGTACGCCGGCGAGAAGCTGGTGATGCGCTTCATCGGCATCGACAAGCTGACCACCAGCATCGGCACGGGCGCGAACGAGGGCCCGCGCGCCTATCGCTTCGGCTACGGCGTGTTCGACGAGAATCAGAACTGGGTCGCCGATCCGGGTGAGAAGAAGCTGTATTTCGAGATCAGCGACTTCTCGACGAACTACGTGTTCTACGAAAATCCGCGCTGAGCCGCGACTTGTGATACTACGCTTGCGCCAGCCGCGAGCGGAGGACTCATGCTCGGAAGATTGCTGCCCAAGAAGAACGAGTTCTTCGGCCTGTTCTCGAAGCACGCCGCGCTGTGCACCGAGGGCGCCGAGCTGCTGCGCGACCTGCTGCGCGACCCGAGCAACGCCGAGGCCGGCTACCAGCGCATCCACGCCGTGGAGCACGAGGCCGACCGCGTGTGTCAGGAGACGATGGAGATGCTGCACTCCTCGTTCATCACGCCGATCGACCGCTCCGACATCCACATGCTGTCGAGCCGGATCGACGACATCATGGATCACATCGAGGCCACCGCGCAGCGCATCTGGCTGTACGAGATCGCGCAGCCCACGCCGGAGATGCTCGAGATGTCCGAGAACGTGGTGCGCGCGACCGAGGCCATGAAGGCCGCCGTCGACGGGCTGGGCGGCAAGGTCGCGCCGGGCCGGATGCGCGAGCTGTGCGTGAACGTGAAGACGGTCGAGAAGGAGAACGACCGCGTGCTGCGCCGCGCCACCGCGCGCCTGTTCAAGGAAGAGCTCGACGCGCGCGCGCTGATCAAGTGGAAGGAGATCTACGAGGACGTGGAGGGCGCGATCGACCGCTGCGAGGACGTCGCGAACGTGGTCGAAGGCGTGGTGCTCGAGAACAGCTGATGGAGTGGCTGCTCATCGCGGTCGTCGCGATCGCGCTCGTGTTCGACTACACGAACGGGTTTCACGACGCCGCCAACGCGGTGGCGACCTCCATCTCGACCCGCGCGATCCCGCCCAACGTGGCGCTCGCTGGCGCGGCGGTGCTGAACGTGCTCGGGGCGCTGGTCTCGACCAACGTCGCCGCGACGCTCGCCAAGGGCATCGTCGAGTCGAGCGCGGTGACCGGACCCGTGATGTTCGGCGGCCTGCTCGGCGCGATCGTCTGGAACCTGCTCACCTGGTGGTGGGCGCTGCCGTCGAGCTCGTCGCACTGCCTGGTCGGCGGCGTGGCCGGCGCCGTGATCGCGACCACCGGCACCGAAGCCGTGAAATGGAGCGGCATCATCGACAAGGTGCTGATCCCCACCCTGATCGCACCGGTCGTCGGCTTCACCGTCGGCATCGCGCTGATGGTGATTCTGCTGTGGGCGTTCGGTCGCGCGCACCCCGGCATGCTCTCGCGCCGCTTTCGCATCGCGCAGCTCGTCTCGGCCTCGTTCATGGCCTTCAGTCACGGCTCGAACGACGCGCAGAAGACCATGGGCGTGATCACGCTGGCGCTGTTCGCCGGCGGCGCGATCCCGACCGCCGACGTGCCGCTCTGGGTGAAGCTCTCGTCCGCGGTCGTGATCGGGCTCGGCACCTACGCGGGCGGCAAGCGCATCATCCGCACGCTCGGCATGCGGCTGGTGAAGCTGACCCCCATGCACGGCTTCGCGGCCGAGACCGCCGCCTCGGCCGTGCTCATGACCACCGCTCATTTCGGCTTCCCGGTCTCGACCACCCACGTGATCTCGACCTCGATCATGGGCGTGGGCGCGACCCAGCGGCTGTCGGCCGTGAAGTGGGGCCTGACCCGCGACATCTTCGTGGCCTGGATCCTGACGCTGCCCGCCGCCGGACTGATCGGCGGGCTTTGTGCGATCGTCTCGCAGTTCGTGTTCGGAGCCGGATAACGCTACATAGCGCCCCGGTTCCCTTTCGGAGGAGGCCTTCCAGGTGCATGAGATGGATCTCTGGACGATGGCGTTCGTCTTCATGCTGGCGACGTTCATCGGCTTCGACGTGATCCGGAACGTGTCGCGGCTGCTGCACACGCCGCTGATGTCGCTCACGAACGCGATCTCGGCGATCGCGATCGTCGGCTCGGTGATCATCGCGGGCGAACAGAAGACCACCTTCTCGACCGTGCTCGGCACGATTGCGGTCGCGGCCTCGGTCACCAACATCGTCTCGGGCTTCCTGATCACCGACCGCATGCTGCGCATGTTCAAGAAGCGGGAGCCGGTGAAATGATTCCCGACGCGCTTCGCTGGGATCTCACGCAGGGCACGTATCTCGTGGCCTCCGCTCTGTTCATCTTCTCGCTGCGCTGGCTGTCGCGCCCCGACACCGCGCGGCGCGGCGTGCTCGCGGGCGTGCTGGGCATGACGCTCGCCGTACTCGGCACGTTCCTCGACCCACACGTCAAACACTTCATGTGGATCGGGATCGCGATCGTGATCGGCACGATCATCGGCGTGCCGCTCTCGCGCGTCGCGCTCACGGCGGTGCCGCAGCGGACCGCCCTCTCGCACGCGTTCGGCGGCCTGGCAGCGGGCCTGGTCGGCACGGCCAAGTACTTCCTGTGGCTCGAATCGAACGAGCTCACCACCTTCCGCATGTTCGCGATCTCGGTCGAGGTGATCCTCGGCTTCGTCACGCTGACCGGCAGCCTGATGGCGGCGGGCAAGCTGCAGGAAATCATTCCGACGCGGCCGATCACCTACCGCAATCAGAACGTGATCAACCTGTTCCTGCTCGCGATCGCGCTCGGCGCGGGGCTGTGGCTGGTGTACGACCCGACGCAGTGGATGCTCTTCCCGCTGATCATCGGCCTGTCGCTGCTCTTCGGCGTGCTGCTGATCATCCCGATCGGCGGCGCGGACATGCCGACCGTGATCTCGCTCTTGAACTCGTACGCGGGCCTCGCCGCGGTCGCGATGGGCTTCGTGCTCGAGAACAACGTGCTGATCATCGCGGGCGCGCTCGACGGCTCGTCGGGTTTCATCCTGTCCGTGATCATGTGCAAGGCCATGAACCGCTCGTTCACCAACGTGCTGTTCGGCGCGTTCGGCCAGGTGCAAGTGGCCGCGGTGCAGGGCGAGCAGAAAGCGGTGAAGAGCGGCAACGCGCAGGACGCCGCCGACCTGCTCGAAGCCGCCTCGCAGGTGGTGATCGTGCCGGGCTACGGCATGGCGGTCGCGCAGGCGCAACACCGCGTGCACGAGTTGCGCGATCAGCTCACCAAGCGCGGCATCTCCGTGAAATTCGCGATCCATCCCGTCGCGGGCCGGATGCCGGGACACATGAACGTGTTGCTCGCCGAAGCCGAGATCCCCTACGACGAGCTGGTCGAGATGGACGACATCAACCCCGACTTCGCGCAGACCGACGTCGTGCTGGTGGTCGGCGCGAACGACGTGGTGAACCCCGCCGCGCGCCACGACAAGACGAGCCCGATCTACGGCATGCCGATCCTGGACGTCGACAAGGCGCGCTCGGTGATCGCGATCAAGCGCTCGATGAACCCCGGCTTCGCGGGCATCGACAACGAGCTCTACACCGCGGACAACACGATGATGGTGTTCGGGGACGCGAAGGCGGTGATCGGGGACGTCGTGAAGGCGTTGTCGGGCGGGAGCGGGATTCACTAGGTCACCGGAGTCGGAGTCCGGGTCGCGGACTCCCGGACCCGGACGCGGGTCGGCGGTTTTGCGCTTCCTTTGTTCGCGTCGAGGTCGGTCCGCGGGAGTTTCTGCAGCTGGCCGGGCATCCGTTGCGGTGGCGCCTGCTGGCGGAGTTGGCTCGGAGCGACCGGATGGTGAGCGAGCTGACGCGTTTGGTTGGCGAGCCGCAGAACTTGGTGTCGTACCACTTGGGCAAGCTGCGGGATGGGCGGCTGGTGTCGGCGCGGCGCAGCTCGGCGGATCGCCGGGACGCGTACTACAGGGTGGATCTGGCGCGGATCGGTGGTCTGTTGTCGGCGACCGGCGGGGCGCTCCACCCGGGTCTTCGTCTCACATCGGCGCATGCGGCTGAACCTCGCGCAGGCGCTGATGTGTCCGTCCGACCTGCTGCTGCTCGACGAGCCGAC
>JANNLG010000056.1:0-67852 GCA_031396695.1 Deltaproteobacteria bacterium | reverse complement strand
TGTCGGGTCGCGGCTCTCCGCCTCGAGCATCGCCGCCACGCGGTCGTGCAGCGACCTGCGCTCGCGCAGGAGCAGGCCCTCGTACGCGACCTCCTGCGTCAGGCTCTCGCCGAAGCGGAACTCGTCGGTCGCCATTCCGCCGTTTCGGTGCAGCACGCCGCGGCGCTCGAGCTCAGCGAGCTCGGCCAGGACGTCGATCGACTCGGGCTCGAGCAGGACCTGGAGGTGCCTGCGATGGAACTGTCGCCCGAGCACGGACGCGACCTGCGCCACGCGCTTCGCGGCCGGTCGCAGCCGGTCGATGCGCGCGCCGAGCACCTCGCCGATCGTGTCCGGAATCCGGATCTCCTCGGAGCGGCGCGTCACCACGACCTGTCCGTCGCGCGCGACCAGCGTGCCGTCCTCGACCAGCGTTCGGGTCAGCTCCTCGAGGTAGAACGGATTGCCGTCGGCCTTGCGCAGGATGCGCTCTTCGACCTCGCGCGGCACCACGCCACCCGCGCGCGCGCGCACGATCTTGCCTGCGTCGAGCTCGCCGAGCGGCCGCAGGCGCAGCTGCGTGAACGCGCCGTTCGGCTGCCAGTGCGGCTTGTGCTCGGGGCGGTGCGTCGTGACGATCATCAGCCTCGCCCCACCCGCGTGTGCGACCGCTTTCTCGAGCACCTCGCGCGACGCGTCGTCGAGCCAGTGCAAATCCTCGATGATCATCACCACCGGCACTCGCCGCGAGGTGCGCTCGATCAGACGCGAGACAGCCGCGAAGCCGTGCGGAGTCGCCGGCTGGTGCTCGGCATCGGCCTTGGCCTCGACGGGCAGCGCGAGCATCCAACACAGATCCGAGTAGTCCGAGTCGCTCGTCCCTTCCGCATTCTCCAGCCGCTTGCCGATCTTCTCGCACGCGCAGCGCTCGTCGTCGGCAGAGGTGACGCCGAACCAACCGCGCAGCATCGCCGTCCAGGGCGCGTACGGCACCGAGCGCGTCAGCGACGAACAGCGCGTCTCGAGCAGTTCGAACTCGCGCCCGGAGAGACGCTTCTTCAGCTCGTGCACGAGTCGCGACTTGCCGATGCCCGCATCGCCGACGATCGACACCACCTGCGCCAGCCCCGTCTCGAGTCGATCGAAGCAACCCTCGAGCTGCGCGAGCTCCGCTTCGCGACCGAACAGCGGCGTCAGCTCGCCTCGTTCGCCGCTGAACGCCGGCGCGCGCTCGGCCAGGCCGAGCACCTGGTGCGCCGAGACCGGCTCGCGCTTGCCCTTCACGTCGAACGGACCGAGCGGCGCGGTGCGGAAACCGCCGCGCAGCAGCGCGTGCGTCGCTTCGGACACCATGATCGTGCCCGGCGCCGCGAGCGACTGCAGCCGCGCGGCCAGATTCGTGGTGTCGCCGATCGCGGTGTAGTCCATCTTCAGGTCGTTGCCGACCGTGCCCGCCACCACGATCCCGGTGTGGATGCCGACGCGCGCGCGCAAGGCGACGCCGCGCTCCGCGAGCAGGCGCTTGGAGAGCTCGCCGAGCGAGGTCTGGATCGCGAGCGCCGCGCGCACCGCGCGTTCGGGCGCATCCTCATGCGCGATCGGCGCGCCGAACAGCGCCATCAGCCCGTCGCCCGCGAGCTGGTTCACGATCCCCTCGAAGCGGTAGATCTCTGCGAACACCAGCTCCAGGTAGCGATCGAGCAGCTCGCGGTAGACCTCGGGATCGAGCCGCTCCGCGAGCGCGGTCGAGCCGACCAGATCGCAGAAGAAGACCGTCGCCCGCTTGCGCTCGCCGGCGACCGCGCCCGAGGAGCGGATGCGCGCCGCGAGCGGCTCGGGAATGGATTCCGCTATGCGCGCGATCGGCGCATTCGCGGGAATGGGAGCCGGTGCGGAAGCAGACCCCGTGGCCGCGGTCGCTGGCTCCACGATCCGCTTCGCGGCCTCGCCGATCGGGCGCCCGCACTCGGGACAGAAGCGCCAGCTCGGGTCGATGCGCGCGCCGCACGACGCGCAGGCCGCCGCCGCGGCGACGCCACACGCGTGGCAGAACTTCTTTCCCGGCAGGAGCTCCGTCCCGCACCGCGCGCACAGCATCGGTCTACCTTCGGCCCGGGCTCCGGACCCGTCAAGCAACGTCTTTGGCTACGATGCCGGTCGCCGTGAAGCTGGTTACCTGGAACGTCAACTCGATCCGGCAGCGCCTCGAACGCCTGCTCGCCCTGCTCGCGCGCCACGCGCCCGACGTGGTCTGCCTGCAGGAGACGAAGGTGATCGACGCGGACTTTCCCGCCGAGGTGCTGCGCGCCGCCGGCTACGCGAGCGCGTTCGCGGGCCAGAAGTCCTACAACGGCGTCGCGATCCTCTCGAAGCTCGAGGCCGCGGATATCGCGTGCGGCTTCCGCGATGGAGGCGACGACGAACAGGCGCGCCTGCTGGCCGCCACGATCGCGGGCGTGCGCGTGATCTGCGCCTACGTGCCGAACGGCCAGTCGGTCGGCAGCGACAAGTACGCCTACAAGCTCGAATGGCTGGAACGGCTGCGGAAGCTGCTCGAACGCGAGGCCGATCCCGCGCGCCCGCTCGCACTGGTCGGCGACTTCAACGTCGCTCCGGCCGACGCCGACGTGCACGATCCCGAAGCCTGGCGCGGTCAGGTGCTGTGCAGCGACGCCGAGCGCGCGGCGCTGGCGCGTTTGCTCGACTGGGGCCTGATCGACTCGTTCCGGAAGCACTACCCCGAGCGCGTCGCGTTCACCTGGTGGGACTACCGCGAGCTCGGCTTTCCGAAGAACCGCGGGCTTCGCATCGACCACGTGCTGCTGACGCGGCCGCTCGTCGAGAAACTGGAGGACGTCGTGATCGACCGAGAAGAGCGCAAGGGCAAGGGCGCGAGCGACCACGCTCCGGTGCTGGCGGTGTTGAAATGAGCGCGCGCTACGCAGCGCTCGTGCTCACCGCCGCGTTCGCGCTCGCAGCGTGCTCCAAACCGCGGCCCGCGATCGTCGACTGCAAGGCCAGCGACGACGCGCGACCGGTGTGCGGCTTCCAGAACCCCGAAGACCTCGCGCTGCTCCCGAGCGGAAGGAATCTCGTGATCAGCCAGATGGGCGAGATGGACGGCAGTGAGCCCGGCAGCCTGGTCTTCTTCGAGCTCGCGACCGACGAGACCACGCCGGCCTTCGCCGGCGCCGCGTCCGCGCTCGCGCCGACGGCCGGCTGGGGTGACCCGGCCTGCCCGGGCGCGCCCGACGCGAAGTTCAGCCCGCACGGTCTCGCCCTCGCCCGACGGCCCGACGGCGCGCTCCAGCTCCTGGTCGTGAACCACGGTGGCCGCGAGTCGATCGAGTTCTTCGAGGCCAGCGACACCGACGCGGCTCCGTCACTCGCCTGGCGCGGCTGCGCGCTGCCGCCCGCGGAGTCGTTCCTGAACGACGTCGCGTCGCTGCCCGACGGCGGCTTCGTCACCACGCACATGTTCCCGCGCAACGGCGGCGTGGTCGCGATGCTCACGGGTCTGGTCGGAATGTCCACCGGCTGGGTGTTCGAGTGGCAGCCCGGCACGGGCTTCACGAAGCTGCCCGAGAGCGACGGCGCGATGCCGAACGGCATCGAGGTCTCGCCCGATGGCGAGTCGATCTACGTAGACCTGTACCTCGGCGACGAGGTCCGGAAGATCTCGCGCAAGACCGGAGCGACACTCGCGAGCGTCGAGATCGCGAGCCCCGACAACGTCCTCTGGAGCCCCGACGGCAGCCTGCTGGTCGCCTCGCACAACGCCCCGCTAAACGAGCTGCTCGCCTGCGGCGAAATCGAAGCGGGCGCCTGCCCCTTCCACTACTCGATCGTCGAGCTGGACCCCGAAACCCTGAAGCCCCACGCGCTCTACGAAAACGCCGGCCCTCCGATGGGCGCCGGCACCGCCGCCCTGCGCATCGACGACGAACTCATTGTCGGCTCCTTCAAAGGCGACCGGATCGTCCGCGTCCGCCTGGCAAAGTGAGCGGACTTCGAGCTACGAGCCGCCGTCGGCGCGCAGCGGAGAGGGCTTTCCGAACAGCCAGCCCTGCCCGAACTGAATCCCCATCTGCCCGAGCATCCGCAGCTCTTCGAGCGTGTCGAGCCCCTCGCCGATGATGCGCGAGTTCATGTCGCTGGCGATGGTCTGGAACGCGCGCACCATGTTCTGACGCGCGGCGTCCTGGTCGATGCCGCGCACGAACGCGCGGTCGACCTTGATGAACTCGGGCGCGAGCTCCATCACCGCTTCGAGGCTCGCGTAGCCCGCGCCGGTGTCGTCGAGCGCGAACTGGAAGCCGAGCTTGCCGTAGTTGTCGCGCGCCTCGCGGAAGATGTCGTAGTTCTCGATCGACTCCTGCTCGGAGATCTCGAACACCACCTCCGCGGGCGACAGGCCGCAGTGCTCGAGGGTGCGGGTGAGCGCGTCGGGCTGGAAGCTCGGGTCGTGGATCGCGGTCGGGCGGATGTTCATGAACAGCTTCGCGCCTTCCGGAAAGTCGATCGCGCCCTCGACCGCCGCGCGCCTACACTGACAGTCGAGCTCGAACAAAAGTCCTTCCTCGGCCGCGATCCCGAACAGCTCCGCGGGCGAGCCGAACGGTCCGCCCTCGTCGCCTCGCACCAGCGCCTCGTAGCCGAACACGGTCAGCGACTTCGCGTCGACCACCGGCTCGTAGACCGAGTGCAGCCGGCCGCGGATCAGCACGTCCAGGAACTCGCGCCGCCGCGACCGACGCGTGAGCTGCGCGTTCAGGCGCGCGTCGTCGCGCGACTGGTCCATGCCCAGCCGCAGCTGCGAGAGCGGCGAGACGATCGGGTTGCGCTGCACGAACGCGCTGCCGATCGGCAGGCTCGGAATCTTGCGCAGGTACGGGTACGCGACACGTTGCGCGTTTCGCGCCAACCGCTCGCGCACCGCGCGCTCGAGCGCAGGCAGGCCCTTGGCCAGGAAGTCGACGTCGCGCGGCTCGCGCGCGATGAAACAGAACACCTCGCCGCGACCGGCCTCGCCGCGCGCCACCGGCTCGCGCCGGCCGAGCACTTCCAGACACGCGCCGGCGACGATCTCCGCCACCGCCGCGAGCGCACCCGCGTGCGCGTTCTCGCCGTAGCCGCGCTCGACCTCGTCGAGCGTCGAACAGTCGACGTAGAGCACCCCGAGCGCTCCCTGGCGGGAGAACTCCGCGCAGATTTCGGCGTACAGGTCACCGATGGACGCCAATGGACTCCTCTGGCTCGTGCTCTCGCTCATGCGGTTGCCGACCTCGAACGGACCCATTTCCGAATCGGCTTTTCGGCCGCGCGCGTTGAGGAGTGACGCGCGCTACAGGCCCTCGATGCGCCCGAACGCGCGCAGGCTGCGCAGCGTCTTCAGCGTCAGCTCGCCGCGCCACTCGCGCTTCGCGACCTGCCAGTCCGCCTCGTAGGCACCGAACCAGGACCAGTTCGGCAGCCAGCCGCCGTCACTTTGCTGCTGCTCGATCTCGTAGTCGAGGTTCGCCGCCACCGGCCCGGCGAGAATGTCCGCGAACAGGCTTCCCGGCAGCGGCGCGAGCTTGAGCGGTTTGTTCACGTACCCAGCCCATTCGGTGGGGTTCGCGTTCACGCTCTCGCGCGCGAGCTGGCGCAGCGTTTCGCGCACCTGCGGATCGTCGACGGTCGAGGCGTAGTGGAGGCCGTCGCCGAAGGCGGGCGCCGTGATCGTCGCGACGTGCGCGCGAAACGCTTCGGTGTAGCTCGCGACTAGCGCCGCGGGCGCGAGCGCACGCCAGCGCTGCAGGTGCGAGAGCAGGCCCGCGCCGGGGACGAGGATGTGTGGCCAGGGAGCGCCTGCGGCGTGGCGATCCCAGCTCCAGTGGCGCGCGTGCGCGAAATCGTCGACCGATGGCGGAACCGAGCGCCAGCCGGGCACCGCTTCGTCGTAGGCCGAAACCACCCAGGCGAGCGCGCGGCGAACCTGCGGCTCGTCCGCATCGGCGTGGATCGCGCGCAGCACGTCGAGCCCGGTCAGCGTCGCGATTCCCGACGTCGCGGGCAGGCGCAGATCCGGCTCGAGCGCGTGGCCATAGCCGCCATCCGCGTTCTGGAACGCGGCCAGCGCCTCGAGCACGGCGGCGCGCGGGCCCGCCTCGAATTCGTGCGCGAACAGCGCCCGTTCGAGCGGGCGCGCCTGGCCGTGGAGAAACTCTCGGGCGCGTTGGAAGTTCGGAGCGGACAGCTTCTTCATGCGCCGAGGCTAGCCGCGCCGCCCCGCCCGAGGCTTGGAAAAATCCGACGCGGGGAGTCGCACGCGAACGCCACGAAATCGCGCACGAGGTGCGGCTGGTCGAAGTAGCCCTGCGCGATCTCGACCGGCCGGCCGCCGAGCTCGAGCGCGCGCCAGGCCGCGCCGAAGCGCGCGATGCGCGCGAACGTCTTCGGCGACACGCCCACGTGCGCCCGGAACGCGCGCTCGAGCCGCCGCTCGCCGACCCCGAGCGCGGACGCGAGCTCGGCGATCCGGACTTGCCCCGGCGCGCGCTCGATGCGCTCGGTCGCGAGTCGCGCGAGCGCGCACTCCGAAAACGTCCGCTCGCCCCTCACCTCGATCGTCGACCGAGAGCAGCAGATCGATGCGTCCGTCCGGGATGACACGGATCGGTGGCGACGGCTCGCCGGCCGGGTCGGTCGAGAACGCGATCCGCTCGACGAACCGAGCCAGCCGCGGATCGGGCGCGCGCTCCCAGTACGTCATGCCGCGATTGTGTCACGAGCGTGACGCGCGTCGCACAGAAACTGTGCACGCCCGACGTTGTGATGACGAAGCGCACGTCGGTAAAGCCGGCACGCGGATTGCGAGTCAAGCTCTGCGAGAGAGTCGATAGGAGGCACGACGATGGACGTGACGACCGTACAGTTCAGCAATCGCGAAGCGCTGGCCAAGGCCTTCGAGCGCGTGGCGAGCGATGCCCGCGTCGAGCTCTGCATGGCCGATCCCGCCCGCCTGATGCTGCGCTACGCGCTCGGCCTGGCGCCCGTAGCGTCCACGACGGACAGACCTACCGATAGACGATCACCCCTCGCGCGTTCACACCCTTCTCGAGATCCTGGATCGCCCGCGGCGCGTCCTCGATCGAGTACGTGGCGCTGACCATGTCGTCGAGGTTCAGCTTTCCGCCCGTGTAGAGGTCGAGCAGCATCGGGAAGTCGGATCGGAAGTTGGTGTCGCCGTAGAAGCTGCCCTTGATGGTCTTGCCCTCCATCGAGAGCATCAGACCGTTGAAGGGCACCTGCTCGGTGAGCTTGCCGACGCCGACGATCGTGGTGGTCGCGCCGCGCCGACCGGCCGCGTGCGCTTCGAGCATGAGTTGAGGAATGCCGACCGCCTCGAAGGTGAAGTCCGGGCCCTGGCCGCCGGTGAGCTCCTTGCACTTCATGACCGAGCTCTCCTTGGCGCCGTTCACGGTGTGCGTCGCACCGAAGTGACGCGCCATCTCGAGCTTCTTGTCGGCCACGTCGACTCCGATGATCTTGGCCGCGCCCGCCAGCCGCGCGCCCTGGATGATCGAGAGCCCGACTCCGCCGCAGCCGAACACCGCGACCGACGAGCCCGGCGTCACCTTGGCGGTGTTGATCGCCGCGCCCACGCCTGTCATCACGCCGCAGCCGACCAGCGCCGCCTTGTCGAGCGGGATCGACTTGTCGATCACGCACGCGCTGATCGCCGGCACGATCACCTGTTCCGCCATGCAACCCAGGAACTGCATCACGCCCAGATCCGCGCCGCTCTTGTCGTGCATGCGCGCGGTGCCGTCGAGCATGCGGCCGTGCGGTCCGCCGATCGTGCAGAACTGCGGCTGCTTGTTCTTGCAGTACGAGCACACGCCGCAGGCGGGCGCGAAGGAGAGCACCACGTGGTCACCGATCGTGAAGCCTGTGACGCCCGCGCCGATCTCGGCCACCACGCCCGCGCCCTCGTGGCCGAGCACCATGGGCTTGCCGAGCGGCAGCGTGCCGTTGATCACCGAGAGATCGGAGTGGCAGACGCCGGTCGCGCCCATCTTGATGCGCAGCTCGCCGGCCTTCGGCGGATCGAGCGTCACGTCTTCGACGGCGTACTGGTTCAGCTCACGAGTGACGAGCGCCTTCATCGCGGATCTCCTTCGGTTGGCGCGCTGGTTATACGCGCCTGCCCGGTCGCGGAGCAAGCGAGGCCCGTGGTCTAATCCCCCTCGCTGCGAACCAGGAAGGGGAAACCATGGACCTGAAGGCCACCGACGAGCTGCTCACCCAGACGCGCTCCGTGCGCAAACGCCTCGATCTGTCGCGGCCCGTACCGCGGGCGCTGATCGAGGAGTGCATCGAGATCGCGCTGCAGGCGCCGACCGGCTCGAATTCCCAGGGCTGGCACTTCGTGGTGGTCACCGACGCGGCCAAGCGCGCCGAGATCGCGCGCTGCTACAAGGAGACGCTGACCGGCTACCTGAAGATGCAGGAGGCCGGCGGCCCGCGCTGGACCGCGCCGGGCGACCCGCGCAAGGCGCAAGAGGCGCGCGTGCGCGAGTCGGCCCTGTATCTCGCCGAGCACCTGCACGAAGTGCCCGTGCACGTGATTCCGTGCGTGGAGGGCCGGGTCGAGAACGCGGGCGTGATGGCGCAGGCCAGCATCTACGGCTCGATCCTCCCCGCCGCTTGGTCCTTCATGCTGGCCGCGCGCGCACGCGGACTCGGGATGGCCTGGACGACGCTGCACCTGGCGCACGAGGCCGCGATCTCGAAGCTGCTCGAGATTCCGCCGACGTTCACGCAGACCGCCCTGCTGCCGGTCGCGTACTTCAAGGGCAAGGAGTTCAAGCAGGCCACGCGCTTGCCCGCGCGCGAGCTGACGAGCTGGAACAGCTGGGGTTCGCGCGCCTAGAGTCGGCGCGCGCTCGGCCAGAAGCGGAGCATGCGAGCGGGCGCAGAGACCCTGCGACCTCGCGGCGCATCGGCACGCCGCTTGCCACGGTTTCTGTCGGAATGACGCGCCCGCACGTGCACACGCTCTACTTCACGGACCGCTTCCGGCTCTCGGCCGCGTTCGAGCGCATCTATCTCGACCGGGGACTGCGCTACTCGCAGGGGAACTGGCTGGGCAGCTAGCCGCGCGCGCTGCGTTGCAGGCTGCCCGCGAGCTCGAAGTAGAGGCGCAGCGCGGAGCGCGCGGCTCGCTTGAAGTCGTCCACGTTCAGGCTCTCGTTCTCGCCGTGCGCGTTGCAGAGCGGATCTTCGAGGCCGAGCAGGAGCGCGGGCACGCCGCCGAGCACGTCGGCGAACGGGCCGACGAACGGGATCGAGCCGCCGCAGCCGATCAAGGCGAGCTCGTGGTGGAAGCCGGCTTCGAGCGCGCGCCGCGCGGCGTCGAACGCGGGCCCGACCGGGTTCGTCTCCCAGCCGCTCGCGGCGCTCCCGACCGTGACTTCCACCTCTACACCGTTCGGTGGATCCCGGCGGAGGAACTCGGTCAGTAGCTTTGCCGCGCGCTGCGCGTCCTGGCTCGGCGCGAGCCGCAGGCCGATACGCGCGGACGCCTCTTCCATCAATCGGTTCGCGGAGCCCGCGATCGGCACGCCCTCGAGCGCGGTGAACGCCAGGCTCGGCCGCAGCCAGAGTCGCTCGTACGGCGTGAAGCCCGCTTCGCCGGCGAGCGAGCCCGACGTCAACAAGCCCGCCTGCTGGCGGAATGCGGGCTCGTCGAACGGCAGGCGCGCGAGCCGAGCGCGTTCGTCGACCCCGAGCTCGCGCACGTCGTCGTAGAGGCCGGGGATCTGGATCACGCCGCGATCGTCGACGAGCCGCGCGAGCAGGCGCACGAGCGCGCTCGCGCTGTCGACCACCGGCCCGCCCCACATCCCGCTGTGCAGCGGGTGATCGAGCGCGCGCACGCGCACGTCGACGACCACGAGCCCGCGCAGGCTGGTGGTGAGCGAGGGAATGCCGGCGTCGAGGTTCGCGGTGTCGGAGAGCACGATCACGTCGGCGGCGAGGCGCTCGCGATACGTGCGCAGAAACTCCTCGAGGTGCGGCGAGCCGATCTCTTCTTCTCCCTCGACGAGCAGCTTCACGTTCACGGGCGGCGCCTGGCCCGAGTCGAAGCAGGCGCGCAGCGCGGCCAGGTGCACCATCAACCCGGCCTTGTCGTCCACCACGCCGCGACCGTAGAGACGGCCATCCGCGCGCAGCGTCGGCTCGAACGCGGGTGTCAGCCATTTCTCCGGCCGGCCGGGCGGTTGCACGTCGTGGTGCGCGTAGATCAGCAGCGTCGGTGCGAGCTCACCCGCGTGCAGCCAGTCTGCAACGACGTACGGATGTGCCGCGGGAATGCGCAGGATTTCGACCTGCTCGAGTCCCGAGCTGCGCAGCAGTTGCGCGACCGACTCCGCCGATCGCTCGAGCTCCGCGATCGGAAAGCCGGCGGCGGAGATCCCCTGAACTCGCGCCAGGGAAACCAACTGGTGTAGAGTGGCAGTGAAGTTCCCCTCCAGCGCGCGCAGCGCGGACTCGATCGACGTCATCTCGCTTCTCCGCACGCGGAATCGACCTGCGCGACCTGGCTCGAACTTTGCTTCGCACGCCTTCGCAATTCGATGCGACCGTTTCCGCGCCCGGAGTTCGGGTTCGGTACGTCGCCCTCCCCGAAAGGAATGTAGAGATGGGACTTCGATCCTGGTGCAGCGCGGCGGCCGCGGGTGCCCTTTTTGCTGCGACTCCTGGTGCCTCGTGGGCAAACGGCCTGGTATCCGCCGAGCTCGAGGCGGACTGCGATGGCTTCTCGGTCACGCTCACGGCTGCGATCGCATACGACTATCAAGGCTTCCTCGATTACTCGATCGCCGTCGATCCGGCCATCCCCGGAACGCCGATCGTGCGCACCATCCCCATCCAAGGTGAGACGGCGAACACGCTGGTGACGCGCACGGAGACGGTGGCCTGGCCCACGCCTCCCGAAGGTCCGGTCTCGATCAGTGGCTCTGGCCATCTCCGCAACTCCTCGATTCTGCCGGTCGCGTTCAACGGCGGAATTCCGGTCACGCTCGAGTGCACGCCCGAGCGCCCGGCGATCGACATCGAAAAGGAGATCAGCATCAACGGCGGCGCGACCTGGTTCGACGCCGACGACGAGGCCAGCGCGCCGAGCGCCGAGGCACCGCACGGAGCGATCTATCGCCTGACCGTCGAGAACACCGGCAACATCGCCCTGGTCGACGTGCTGGTGAACGACGCGTCGCTCGGCCTGGTGAACGTGCCGGTGGGCAATCTCGCCGTGGGCGAGACGCGCGTGCTGAGCTCGACCACGGCCGGGTTCGAGGCGCTGAACGTACCGGATCGCTGCAAAGAGGCCGGCACGATCGTGAACGTCTCGGACGTTTCGGGCGTGTACGGCGTCGACGAGGGCGAAGGGGACCTGACGGTGACCGACACCGACCCGGCGCTTCTCATCTGCACCGAGCGGCCGCAGGGCGGCGAAGGCTGCACGCCGGGTTACTGGAAGCAGTCGCACCACTTCGACTCGTGGTCGACGTACCTGCCGACGGATTCGTACGAGACCGTGTTCGGCGTCGATGCGTCGTTCAACAAGACGCTGCTCGGCGCCCTGGGACAGGGCGGCGGCGGCGAGAAGGCGCTCGGTCGCCACGCGGTCGCGGCGCTCCTCAACGCGGCCAGCGGTGGGGTTGCGTACGAGTTCTCGGTGAGCGAGGTGATCGCGATCGTCCAGAACGCGTACTCCACGCGCAACTTCGAGCGCGCGAAGAACGAGCTCGCGAGCGAGAACGAGAGCCGGTGCCCGCTCAACTGAGCGCCTAGCACTTCGAAAACACGAAGCCCCGGTCATCCGCGTTGGCGGGGACCGGGGCTTCCTGCTTCTGTGGACGAGTATACTGGCCGCATGCTCCGTGGAAGCTGTCTGTGCGGCGATGTGGCGTTCGAGATCGATGGCTTGGCGGCGACGCTCTCGCACTGTCACTGTGGCATGTGCCGGAAGACGCACGGCAGCGCGTTCGCGAGCTTCATCTCGGTTTCGGATAGCTCGTTCCGCTGGCTGCGCGGAGCGGACAAGATTCGCAAGCGCGAGTCGTCGCCCGGCAATCCGCGTCCGTTCTGCCCGCGCTGCGGCTCGGTGGTCGCGAGCGACGCGCACTCGGGCATCCGCTACGTGCCCGCCGGCCTGCTCGACGACGACCCGAAGATCGCTCCGATGGCGCACATCTTCGTCGGCTCGAAGGCGCCGTGGCACGAGATCGCGGACTCGGTGCCGCAGTTCGAGGGCTTTCCACCCGGTATGGGCGAAGCGCTTCCGACCAAGCGCGTGCTCGAAGCGAAACTCGGCGTGGTGCGCGGCGGCTGCCTGTGCGGCGCGGTCGCCTATGAAGTCGACGCGCCGCTCGAGGGCGTGATCGTCTGCTGTCACTGCTCGCGCTGTCGCAAGGCGCGGGCGGCCGCGCACGCCACGAATTTCTTCGCGCCGATGGCGCGCTTCCGCTGGCTGCGCGGCGCCGATCGCGTCGACTCGTACAAGGTGCCGGAGGCGGAGCGCTTCACGCAGGCGTTCTGCCGCGACTGCGGCTCGCCCGTGCCACGCGCGAATCCGGTCAGCCAGATGGCGGTGATTCCCGCGGGCTCGTTCGAGGACGACCCGGGCGTGCGCGAGGGCGCGCACATCTTCGTGAAATCGAAGTCGCCGTGGTACGCGATCCACGACGCGCTGCCGCAGTACTCCGAGTACCGGCCGGCGTAGCCGCGCGCGTGAGCTGGCAGGACGAGGTCGACGGGATCGAAGCGCGGCGGCGCGCCGCGCTCGCGCTCGGTGGCGAAGCCGCGATCGCCGCCCAGCACGCGAAGGGCCGGCTCACGGTGCGCGAGCGAATCGCGCTGCTCGTCGACGCGGGCTCGTTCCAGGAGCAGGGACCGATCGCGGGCCACGCTGAGAAGGACGCGCAGGGCCGGCTGGTCGGCTTCTCGCCCGCGAACTACCTGCTCGGCGTGGCGAAGCTCGACGGCCGCCCGTGCGTCGTCGGTGGCGAAGACTTCACGCAGGCCGGCGGCTCGCCCTCGCCGGCGGGCCTACGCAAATCGGTGATGGCCGAGGAGCTGGCCGTACGGCTGCGACTTCCGCTCGTGCGCCTGCTGGAGGGTGGAGGCGGAAGCGTCGCGCCGCGCAAATCGGGCGGCGACGCGCCGATCGTGGTCGATTCGGCGAACGCGCCGCCGCGCTTCCTATCGTTCGCGCAGGCGCTGGCGCAGGCTCCGGTCGTGTCTGCGGCGCTCGGCGCGGTCGCGGGTCTGCCCGCCGCGCGGCTGGTCGCTTCGCACTTCTCGCTGATGGCGCGCGAGACCGCGCAGGTGTTGATCGCAGGTCCCGCGTTGGTCGAGCGCGCGCGGGGCGTGCGCGCCACCAAAGAAGAGCTCGGCGGTGCGCGCGTGCACCTGCGCAGCGGCGTGGTCGACAACGCCGCCGACGACGAGCGCGGCGTGTTCGAGCTAGCGCGCCGCTTCCTCTCCTATCTGCCGACCAACGTGTGGCAGCGCGCGCCGGTCACGGCCTGCGACGATCCGGCCGACCGCGTCAGTGAGGAGCTGCTCTCGCTGGTGCCGCGCGAGCGACGCAAATCGTACAAGATGCGCCGCGCGCTCGAGCTCGTGCTCGACACCTCGAGCTTCCTCGAGACCTCGCCCGAGTTCGGCCGCTCGCTGATCTGCGGACTCGCGCGCCTGCGCGGGCAACCGGTGGGCGTGCTCGCCAACGATCCGAACTTCTACGCCGGCGCGATGACCGCCGCGGCCGCGCAGAAGCTGCGCCGCCACGTCGACCTGTGCGACACCTTCCACCTGCCGATCGTGAGCTTCGTCGACGAGCCGGGCTTCCTGATCGGCCCCGAGGCCGAGCAGGCCGCGACCATCCGCCACGGAACCGCGGCGATCTTCGCGGTCATGCAGTCGAGCGTCCCGTGGGCCTCGGTGCACGTGCGCAAGGCATTCGGCGTGGCCGCGGCCGCGCACTTCGGTCCCGGCGGCCACGTGATCGCCTGGCCGTCGGCGGAGTCGGGCGCGCTGCCGCTCGAGGGCGGCGTCGCAGTCGCGTTCCGGCGCGAGATCGAAGCCGCGCCCGACCCTGAGGCTCGGCGTCGCGAGCTCGAAGAGCAGCTCGCCGCGCGCCGCGATCCATACGCGCGCGCGGAGGGTTTTGGCGTGGCGGATCTGGTCGATCCGCGCCGCACGCGGCAGGCGTTGTGCGCCTGGATCGAGTGGATCCAGCCGTCGCTCTCGATGCTGCGCGGCCCGCGCGCCTACAGCATCCGACCTTAGCGGGACCCGGCGCGCGGACGGCCGCGCGCCACCCGCACTCCGTTCGCCTTCCGCTCACTGCGCGCTCCGCTTGCCGGACTCGCAGTTCGACCGCGCGCGCGCCTATCATCGCGCGAAGTCACCCGAGGGAGAGCCGCATGTCCGAGCCCGTACTGCTGGTCGAGCGCGACGCCGGCATCGTCACCGTGACGCTCCACCGCCCGCAGGCGATGAACGCGCTCTCGCGCGAGCTGCGCGCCGCGATCGTCGAGACCTTCACGTCGCTCGCCTTCGATCCCAAGGCGCGCGTGGTGATCCTGACCGGCGCCGGGCGCGCGTTCTGCGCGGGGCTCGACCTGAAGGAGCTCGGCCGCGGCGCGGGACCGCTCGGCGCGGGCGCGGGCGAGGAGCCGAACGTGCTGCGCGCGATCGAGAGCTTCGCGGGGCCGGTGATCGGCGCGATCAACGGCGTGGCGGTGACGGGCGGCTTCGAGCTCGCGCTGGCCTGCGACGTGCTGATCGCCTCCACCGAGGCGCGCTTCGCCGATACACACGCGCGTGTCGGAATCATGCCCGGCTGGGGACTCTCGCAGAAGCTCTCGCGCACGATCGGCATCAGCCGCGCGAAGGAGCTGTCGCTCTCCGGAAACTATCTGGACGCGGCGACGGCCAGCGCCTGGGGTCTGGTGAACTCGGTGGTGCCATCTGCTGAGCTCTTGCCGACCTGCCGCAAGCTCGCACAGGACATGCTCTCGGTGCCCGACACCGCCCTGCGTAGCTACAAGAAAATCATCGACCAGGGCTACGCGCTCGCGTTCGGTGAGGCACTGCGGCTGGAGCGCGAGCTGTCCGGCGCCGCGAATCGCCACGTGGCACCCGATTCGGTCGAGGTCGCGCGCAAGCTGGTGCGCGCACGCGGGCAGGCGCAGACGCGCGGCGGGGACCGTTCGTGAAGGTGCGCGTCGGGATCGGAATCTCGACCCTGCCCTTCGCGAGCGGCCGCGCGTTCCTCGACTGGGTCGACCTGTGCGAGGACTCCGCGCTCGATTCGATCTGGCAGACCGACCGGCTCGTGTCGCCGCAGCCGTTCCTGGAGGCGCTCTCGACCATGGCCGCGCTCGCGGGCGCGACCGAGCGTCTGAAGTTCGGCATGAACGCGGTGGTCGCGAGCCTGCGCGATCCGCTCGTGCTCGCGAAACAGTGCGCGACGATCGACTGGCTCTCGAACGGGCGGCTCCTGCCCGTGTTCGGCGTCGGCTCGGACAGCGCGCCCGAATTCCGCGCCACCGGCCGCGATCCGAAGGAACGCGGCAAGCGCGCGGACGAAGCGCTCGAGCTGTGCCGACGCCTGTGGAGCGAGGAGCGCGTGACGTTTCGCGGCGAGTTCTACCAGTACGAGAACGCGAGCATCTCGCCGCGCCCGATCCAACAGCCGCTGCCGCTCTGGATCGGCGGCTCGAGCCCGGCCGCGATCCGCCGCACGGTGCGGCTCGGCACCGGCTGGCTCGCCGGCATCCAGACGCCCGCGCAGGTGAAGCCCGTGGTCGAGGCGATCAAGGCCCACGGTGCCGAGCTCGGCCGGCCGATTCCCGAAGACCACTACGGCGCGAGCTTCGTGTTCCGGCTCGGCCCCGTCGACGACGCGATCACGGAGCGCGCGTTCGCGGCGCGCGCTCGCGCCGCCGGCGCAAGCTTCGACCCGAAGGCCTACTTCGCCGTCGGTGAAGCGAAGGACGTGCTCGCGCGCATCGCCGAATACCGCGACGTCGGCATCTCCAAATTCGTGCTGATCCCGCTCGCGCAGGGCGACCAGGACCTGCTCGAGCAGACGCGCAGGCTGTGCGCGGAAGTGCTGCCCGTCGCGCATGCGTGGACGGTGCCGACGTGCTGAACCGGCTCGACGACTACCCGATCCACCAGACGCCCGAGCCCGTCGCGCACACGCTGACCGGCGATCGCAACGCCTACGACCGCTACTGGTTCAACGGCTTCACGCGCGAGGCGGATCTGTTCTTCGGCGCGGCGCTCGGCGTGTACCCGAACCGGCGCGTGATGGACGCGGCCGTCTCCGTCGTGCGCGACGGAATGCAGTACGTGGTGCGCGGCTCGCGGCTCGCGCCGAGCGAGCGCACCGACACGAAGGCGGGGCCGATCTCGATCGAGGTGCTGGAGCCCATGCGCGCCGTGCGTCTCACGATCGCGCCGAACGAGCACGGGCTGGAAGGCGAGCTTTTGTTTCGCGCGCGCACGGAGGCGCTCGAAGAGCCGCGCCTCACGCTGCGCCAGAACGGGCGCGCGTGGCTGGACTCCACCCGCTTCACGCAATTCGGCACCTGGGAGGGCTGGCTCGCCGTCGGCGCCGAGCGCATCAAGCTCGACGCGAGTCACGTGCTCGGCACGCGTGACCGCTCCTGGGGCGTGCGTCCGGTCGGCGAGCGCGAAGCGACCGGCGCGCCCGGCCCGCTGCCGCAGTTCTACTGGCTGTGGGCGCCGATCCACTTCGACGACCACTGCACGCACTTCCAGGTCAACGAGGACGAGACCGGCGTTGCTCTCGCGGCGCACGCGGCGGTCGTGCCGCTGCTCGCGTCCGGCGCGCCCATCGAGGACATGGCGTCCCTACACCGATCGGTGCAGTGGGAGAAAGGCACGCGGCGCGCGCGCGCCGCAACGCTCACGCTGATCCCCAGGGATGGCGAACCGCACAAGCTCGAGCTCGAGCCGCTGCTCACGTTCCAGATGCGCGGCATCGGCTACGGCGATCCTGCGTTCGGCCACGGCATGTGGAAGGGCGACGACGCGACCAGCGGCGCGGTGTTCCGCCCGTCCGAGCTGAATCCGATGGAGCCGTGGAACCTGCACGTGCAGCAGCTCTGCCGCGTGCGCGCGGGCACGCGCATCGGCTACGGAACGTTCGAGCAGCTCGTGATCGGTGCGCACGCGCCGTCGGGCTTCAAGTCGATCCTCGACCCCGCGGAGTGAATCAGCGCTCGCGCTCCGAAGCGCTCGCCTTCCAGTAGTCCGCCAGCGTCGCGATCGCGAACGGCAGCACGTCGCCGGCGACGATCGCGCCGCGTCCGGGCAGGAACTGCGCCTGGCACTTCGGCAGCGCCGCCACCAGCCAGTGCGCCATCGCGATCGGGCTCGAGCCGTCCTCTTCGCCGTGCCAGAGCCAGACGGGCGCGTGCACGCCGTTCATGTCGAAGCCCCAGTCGCGCGCCAGCAGGCGCTGCTCGGCGACCACGCCGCCCGTGCCGCTGCGGAAGGCCTCGTACGACGCGTTCATGAACACCTCCGCGATCTCCGGCGAGCTGATCGCGCGCCGCTCCGAGCTCGGCATGGTGTCGGCGATCAGACGCAGGAGTCCGGCGGGGTCGCTGTCCGAGAGCTCGGCGAGCCGGTTCCAGATCGGGCCGAGCAGCCAGGGCGCGAAGCGCGGCAGCCAGAGCAGGATCGCGCGCGAGCGGATGTCCATGCCGACGTGGCCGGAGCGCTCCGAGTACGGCGCGGGGCTCGAGATCAGCGCGACCGCGCGCACGCGCTCGGGCAGCTTCGCCGCCGTGGCCAGGGCGAACGGGCCGCCGGTCGAGACGCTGACCAGCGAGAACTGCTCGATCCCGAGCGCTTCGGCGACCGCGACCACGTCGTCGACCACGTCGGGGATGCGGTGCCCGGGCCGGGCGTCGGACAGGCCGTAGCCCGGCCGGTCGAGCGAAATCAGGCACACGTTGCGCTGCAGGCCGACCGGGTGTGCGAGCGCGCCCTCGAGCCGCGAGCTGGCCAAGCCGTGGAAGTAGAAGACAGGCACCCCTTCCGGGTCGCCAAAGGTGGCGAAGCCGATCTGGCGCCCTTCGCGGGTGCGCAGCGTCCGATCGACCTCCGCGGAGTGGCGCTCGGTCAAACTCACCTCTCGCCGCGCGCACGGGTGCCGCGGTCCTCGTCCTAGATAGTGTCCCGGCGCACCCGAAAAGGGGCGCGCGCTCTGCGCGATCGGCAAATCTATCGCGTAACCCACGCCGCAACACGGCTTTCTCGACGCGCTTGCGCCAACGCTGTGCGCGCGCGCAGAATCGCGTGGCGAGGAGGCCCGATGGCCGAACATCCCTTCACGATTCTCGACGAGGGCCGCGCGACGTCCGTCGCGGCCGATCTCGCTGGCGGTCGCGTGCGGCTCTCCCCAAACGCGCTCGAACGGTCGCTGGGCTGGGTGCTGAAGCCCGAGGGCCTGTGCCTCGGCGACGTTTGCGTGCCGATCGCCGGCCGCGCGGGTGTGGTCGCCGACGGCAAGGTCGACCTCCAGGCGCTGGCCGAGCTCCTGCAGCGCCCGCTCGCGCTCGATCTCGACGAGCGCATTGCCTCGCTGGGCGCCTCGGCCCGCGAGCGCGGCGAGGTGCTGAAAGGGGGCATCGCGCCGGACTTCCGCCTGCCCGATCTGACGGGGCGGGAGTGGTCGCTCGGCGGCTTGCGCGGAAAGAAGGTGCTGCTCGTCGCCTACGCCTCCTGGTGAGGCTGTCGTGAGGACCTGCCCGTGTGGCAGGCGCTGTACGAGGAGCTCGGCGACTCCGGCTTCGTGCCCGTCACGGTCGCGCTGGACAGGTCGGCCGACGACGCGCGCCCGTTCATCGACAAGGCGCGGCCGACGCATCCGAGCCTGATCGACACCGAACACCGCGTCGCCCACCTGTACGGGATGATCAACGTGCCGACGGTGGTGTTCATCGACGAGGCAGGCCGGATCGCGCGGCCAAGCGCGATGGAGTACGGCACGGACATGTTCAAGCAGTTCCACGGCCGCGAGTCGGCGCCGTTCCTCGCCGCCGTGCGCGCCTGGGTGCGGAGCGGGAAGAGCGACGTTCCTGCGGAACAGATCGCGAAGCGCACGGTTCCGCCGACGCCCGACGAGGAGCTCGCACGCGCGGAGTTCTCGCTCGCCTGGCGCCTGCACCAGCAGGGTCAGGTCGAAGCCGCCGAGCGCCACTTCGTGCGCGCGGGCGAGCTGTCGCCCAACGACTGGACGATCCGGCGCGGCTCGATGCCGATTCGCGGCAAGAACCCGATGGGTCCGGAGTTCTTCGAGCTGTTCCGCGAGTGGGACGCGAACGGCAAGCCCAGCTACGAATCGCTCGCCGCGCAGCGCAACCGCTGAGCTGGAGCGGCGGGCCGCAAGAACTCGAAGCGCCTCTCCGATCCCTCCCCCATGGCGGAAGACGACGGCGCCGAACCGCTCGAGGTGGAGCTGCACTGCCCGGAGTGTGGCGCCGCGATCGTCGTCGGGATCTGGGACGAATCCGCCGCCTGCGCCTACTGCGGCTCGCTGCTCGCCTGCGGCCGGCTGCTGGGCGAGGAGGTGTTCGTCGTCTCGACCGTGAAGCAGGGTGCGGTGCTCGACGTGGTCGAGCTCCTGATCCGCTTCGAGACCGAGAGCTACCGCAACGAGCTCACCGGCAACGCCAAGAACCAGGAAGGACTCTCGCTCGAGATCCCGGCGCTGATCGAGGCGCGCGTGGCGCTCCTGCGCGCGAAGCTCGAGGCCGAGCTCGAGCCGGTCGACACGATCGACTTCCTGGTGCCGTACGAGCTGCACGAGCGCACGGTCGTGCAGGGCGTGCTCGGCCGGCGCGGCGCCGCGAAGGAGAGCTTCGTGCAGTGCTTCCGCACGGAGGACCTGCGCCGGCGCTACGACCCGGCGCGGCTGAACCTGCGCGACCGTGGCTTGAAGATCCGCGGCTCGCGCCTCGAGCTGCTGGCCGAGGCACACCGTCAGGGGGGCGGAAACCGCTACCTCGAATCCGCCGACGCGACACCGAACCGCGTCGGCCTGCGCGCGGACCGCGCGCGCTTCAAGCTCGACACCGGCGCGCAGGTGATCACGCAGATCGACGGCGTGGTGCGGGAGCGCCGGCTCTCGATCTGGAAGCACATGAGCGCGGCGCGCGTGCGGCGCGCGGGCACGGCCGAGGACTATCTGGTCGACCGCCAGTTCGACACGATCGCCGGCAAGCTCTCGGGCGACGAGGCCGCGGTTTTTCGCGCGCTGCCCGAGCGCGCGGTCGCGGACGTGATGGTGAAGCCGCGCCTGCGCGCGCTCGCCTCGGAGTGCCCGAACTGCGGTGCGGCGCTCACGCTCCCCAAACGCGCGAAGATCGCGTTCTGCGCGAGCTGCGCGCTCGGCATCCGGATCACGCCGGACGGGCTCGAGAGCTACGCCTACGCGTTCGGCGCAATGCCCGAGGGTCCGCGGCCCGACGCGCTGATCGGCTTCCCGTTCTGGTCCCTGCCCTTTTGCGTGCGCGCCGGTGGTCGCGACTTCACGCGCGTCTGGGACTGGCTCGAGGCGGTCGCACCGCAGCCGGCCGCAACGCGCTACCGCGAGCAGGATCCCGCGCAGAGCCGCCTGTTCATTCCCGCGCGCGCGCTGCTCGGCTCGCGTCCGCTCGACGACGCGTTCGGCGCGCTCGCCGCGACCGCCACCTGGCGTCAGCCGCCCGTGCGCGTCGAGCGCGCATCGTCCGTCGACGCGATCCGGCTGCTCGACGTCGAGCTCGAGCCCAGCGAGGCAGTCGCGCTCGCGCGCTACACGCTGGTGGCGCTGCACGACGCCCAAAGTACCCGCAGCTTGAACGGGATGAGCTTCAAGAAGCTGGTCATGGATGCGCAGCTCGAGGCCGGCGACCCGCAGCTCACGGTGCTGCCGCTCGCGCTGTTCGGCGGCCACTGGTTCCCGTGCCCCGCCGACGCGGGCGGGGATCCCGCGGCCGCCTCGCCCGGCATGCGCCCGGTGCCGCTCGAGGTATTGGCGGACGACGGCCGCCTGCCGCGCTTGTCCCGGGCCTTCTCGCTGGCCTGAAGGGCGCGCCGGCGCTCGCCTCAAGCCGCTCCGGAGCCGCGCCGAAGCAGCCTTGCAGCCGCGCGCGTCTGATCCCGCGTGGCGCGTACGGGCACGGGAGGCCAGCCATGGCGAGAGTCAAAGAGACGATTCGCGAGCAGCGCAACGCGCTCGAGCGCCTGGTGGGGCGCATCCCCGGCTTTCGCGGCTACGCGGAGCGCGAGGCGCGGCGCGAGGCCGACAAGCTGCTGCGCGATCACGGCGCGACCCGGCTCGAGCGCGTGGTGCGCGAGCTGCACGAGGTCGCGGCCAACTCCGCGCTCGATCAGCTGAACGACCTGCACGAGCTGATGAACGACGTGGAGAAGCTGCGCGCCGAGCTGCGCCACGCGGATCGCGGCTACTCGGGCTTCTTCGACGAGGTCAAGCTCGACGCCTCTTCGCGGCTCGACGCGGTCTACGAGAAGGACGAGCGGATCGTGGATCAGATCGAACAGATCGCCGCGCAGGTCGCGGACGTGGAATTCCAAGCCGCGTCCGTGCGCGCGGTCGTGAAGCGGCTCGGGCTGGCGCTCGCCGATCGGCGAACCGCCATACTGGGCCTGGGATCGAGGTGAGTCATGTCGCAGTTCATTGAAGTCATCGAGTGTCTCGACAGCAGCTCCGACACGATCGTGTCGCGCTTTCCCGAAGCGGGCTCGGCCGAGCTCAAGCTGGGCGCGCAGCTCGTGGTGCGCGAGAGCCAGGCCGCGATCTTCTTCCGCGACGGCCGCGCGCTCGACACCTTTCGCGCGGGCCGGCACACGCTCTCGACGCTGAACATCCCGCTGCTGACGAAGGCCCTCTCGCTGCCGATGGGCGGCAAGAGCCCCTTCCGCGCCGAGGTCTGCTTCACGAACCTGAAGACGTTCGTGAACCAGAAGTGGGGCACGATGGAGCCGATCCTGTTCCGCGACAGCGAGCTGCAGATGGTGCGGCTGCGCGCGTTCGGCATGTACTCGTTCCGGATCTCGAACCCGCAGGTGTTCCTGAATACCGTCGTCGGGACTCTGCCGGAATTGAAGAGCGAGGCCGTCGAGGGCTTCTTCCGTGGCTTCATCGTCAACCAGGTGGCCGATTTCCTCGGCTCGCACCTGTCGACGATCCTCGATCTCGCGCAGTACTACGTCGAGCTGTCGGCCGGCATCCAGGCTCGGCTGATCTCGGACTTCGAGAAGTACGGCGTGACGCTCGCGGACTTCAAGATCATGTCGATCTCCCCGCCGGACCACGTGCAGGAGATGATCGACAAGCGCGGCGGCATGGCCGCGGTCGGCTCGCTCGATTCGTTCGTGCGCTACCAGGCGGCCAATGCCCTCGAGAAGGCGGCCGGCTCGGGCGGCGGCGGGGGCTCCGGCCTCGCGGCGGCGGGCGTCGGCGCAGGCGCGGGTCTCGGGCTCGGCGCGGGCATGGCGGGTGTCGTGACGAACGCACTCGGCGGCGGCTCGGCCGCGGCCGCGACACCGAAGTGCGTGGCCTGCGGCTCGGCGGTCGCAGCCGGTGCGAACTTCTGCTCGCGCTGCGGCGTGCGCCAGGGCGCCGCCAGCGTGGCCTGCTCGAGCTGCAAAGCGCTGAACGAGGCCGATGCACGTTTCTGCGCGAGCTGCGGCACGGCGCTCGGCGGCTCAGGCACCTGGAAGTAGCAAGCGCGCGATCGTGCGCAGCGCGCGCGGCATGCGCGGGCCGTACCAGGACAAGAGCTCGCCCTCGATCACGTGCACGCGTCCGTCTCGCGACGCGGGGCAGTCGAGCGCCAGCAGCTCGTCGCGATCGCGCTCGCCGAACGCGTACGGCTCCGTGGGCAGCAGGATGACTTCGGGCTGCGCGGCTTCGAGCGCGCGCAGGTCCACGCGCGGATAGCGGCTCGTGCCGGCATCGGCGAACGGGTTGCGCGCGCCGCAGCAGCGCAACAAGTCGTGCGCGAAGGTGTCGCCGCCCACCACCATGAACGGCTCGCGCCAGACGAGCGCGACCGTGGCCGTGGGCGCGCGGGCGGCTCTGTGCGCGGCCGCGCGCGCGAGCTCGGTCTCGACCTCCGCGGCGAGGCTCGCAGCGCGCTCCGGGCTGGCGCAGAGGCGCCCCAGCAGCCGGATCTCGTCGACCGCCTCGAGCACCGTGCGCGCGTAGGTGACGAAAACCGGCACGCCGTCGGCCTCGAGCGCCTCGACGTCGCGGCGTCGGTTCTCTTCCTTGTTCGCGAGCACGAGGTCGGGCGCGAGCGCGCGGATCGCCGCCAGGTTCGGGTTCTTGGTGCCGCCGACGCGCGCCTTCGACGCGACGCCGTCGGCCGGGTGGACACAGAAGTCGGTCACGCCCGCGAGCGATTCGTTCACGCCCAGCGCGAACAGCGTCTCGGTCAGCGACGGTACGAGCGAGACGATTCGGCGCGGCGGGGCCGCGAACGCGTGCTCGCGCCCGAGCGCGTCACGGATTCGCAACGGCTCGGAGCCCGTGGCCCGCGCGTCGCTCAGTTCGGCGTGCGCGCTTGCTGACCAACGCCGTGCTCCGCGTCGAACAGCATGCGGACGATCAGCGCGTGGCCGTGCGCCGAGGCCAGCGTGGCCGCGGTCAGGCCGGTGGCGGTGCGCGCGTTCGGCGCGGCGCCGCTCTGCAGCAGGAACTGCACGATCTCTTCGTGACCCGCGGCCGAGGCGTGGATCAGCGGCGTCCAGCCGTTCTCGTCGCGCGTGTCTGGGCCCGCGCCCTTCGCGAGCAGCGAGCGCAGGTACGAGGTGTGGCCGTCGCGCGCCGCCTTCACGAGCGCCTTGTTCGAGTCGTCGCGGCGACCGGAGGCTTCGACGTCGCTGGGCAGGAGGGCCGCGAGCATGAGCGCAGTGCGGCCGTCGGAGCCCTTGGCATTGGGATCGGCGCCTTTCTCGAGCAGGAACAGCGCGAGCTGACCGTGACCGGCCGCCGCGGCGTAGAGCAGCGGTGACCAGCCCTGGCGATCGACCTGGTTCGGATCCGCACCGTGCTTCAACAGCGCACGCGCGGCCTCGAGCTGCCCCTCGCGGACCGCACGGATCAGCGCGGTCTGACCGTCCTCGGCGCGCGCGTTCACTTCGGCGCCAGCGCCGAGCAGCGCGAAGATCGCGCGCGTGCGGCCCTTCCAGGCGGCGTACATCAGCGGCGTCTGGCCGGTGAAACTGCGATCGTTGGCGTGCGCGCCGCCCTTGAGCAACGCGGTCACGGCCGGAGCGCGGCCGTTCATGGCCGCGAACATCAGCGGCGTCTGGCCGTTGCGCGTGCGGCCGTTCGGGTCCGCGCCCGCGCGCAGCAGCTCGGCCATCACCTCGGTGTGAGCCTCGCGTGCGGCGAGCACCAGCGCCGGCAGACCCTTGCGATCGCGCGCGTTCGGATCGGCGCCCGAGCGCAGCAGCGTGACGACCGTCTGCACCTGGCCCGTCTGCGCGGCGCGGGTCAGCGCGATGTCACCTTGCGCGCCTCGCACGGAGAGACCGGGATCGCGCGCGAGCAGCAGCTCGACGATCGAGTTGTGACCCTCGCGCGCGGCGCGCGAGAGCGCGCTTTGGCCGGTCTCGACGCCCACACGCGTGTCGGCGCCGGCTTCGAGCAGGATGCGCACGACCGCTTCCACACCCGACGTCGAGGCTTCCATCAGCGGCGTGGTGCCGGAGTGGGTGGCGCGATTCACATCCGCGCCCGACAGCACGAGCAGCTTCACGATGTCGGTGCGGCCTTCGCTCACCGCGCGGATCAGCGGCGTCTGGCCCGCATTCGTGGTGTCGTCGACGGTCGCGCCGGCCTCGATCAGGATCGTGGCGGATTCGACCTCGCCCTGGCGCGCGGCCTCGCCGAGCGCGGTCTGGCCGCCGTGCGTCATGCCGTCGAGATCGATGCCTTTCTCGATCATCTGCCGCAGCAGCTTCACATCGCCGGTGCGCGCCGCGTCCACGAACAGATCACCCGCGGCCTTGAGCTCGGGGATCAGCACGGTCGGATCGGTCTGCGAGACGTCCGCGCCCGCGCGGCGCAGCGTCGACACGATCTCGCGATGGCCTTCGCGCGCGGCGCGCTCGACGGCCGTTTGACCGCTGGCGTCGGCCGCGTCCACGTCGGCGCCGCTCTTGATCAGCTTCGAGACGGTCTCCGTGCGACCGCGTTCGGCGGCGAGCAGGAGCGCAGTCTTGCCCTCGGACGAGCGCGCATTCACGTCGGCGCCCTTGGCCAGCAGCGCCGAGATCAGCGTCGAGGTGGTGGGTCGGCCGATCTCGATGTCCGCGCCCTCCGCAATCACGAACGACGTGCCGATCGCCGAGTCCTCCGGCAGCGCCTCGAGCGCCTGCAGCAGGTTCGCGATGTCGCCGCGTTTGGCTCGCTGCGCGTGCTCGCGCGCGCTGGCGCCGGCGTCATCGATCGCGGCCGGATCCGCGCCCGCGGCCAGCAGCGCGCCGACGGTGTAGGTGCGGCCAGTGCCGGCGGCGAACATCAGCGCGGATCGTCCGTCGCTGGAGCGCTCGTTCACGCGCGCACCCGCCTTGACCAGCGCATCCACGATGCGGGTCTTGCCGTTGCGCGCCGCGACCATCAGCGGCGTCTCGCCGCTCTGGTCGCGCAGATTCGGATCGGCCTGGTGCTCGAGCAGGAGCCGCACGATCGGCAGCTTGCCTTCGGATGCGGCGAGCTGAAGCGCGGAGGCGCCGGAGACGTTCTGCGCGTTAGCCGAGACGCCGGCTTCGAGCAGGCGCTGCGCGATGTCGAGGTGGCCGCGCTCGCCCGCGCGCATCAGCGCCGTGAAGCCGGAGACGTCGCTCACCTTGACGTTCGCGCCGGCTTCGATCAGCAGCTCGACGATCTCGGCCGAGCCCGCGCGCGAGGCGAGCAGCAGCGCCGTCGCGCCGTCGGAACCTCGCGACTCGAGCGGCGCGCCGTCCGCGAGCGCCTTGCCGACACCGAGCACGTTCTTTGCGCGCGCAGCCTCGAGCAGGTGAGCCGCGGGCAGCGAAGCGGCGGTCTTGGTGACGTCGATCGAGGTCTCTGCCGCGTGAACGGACGCGCTCGAAACCGCCGCCGCCAGAAGCAGCGACAGGAGAGCTCGGACGTTCGACTTGGAGGAGACGCTCATTCTGTGCTCTTCGGGGAGGGAGGTCTTTGGCCGCGCGGCGTGGCCCGGTGGCGCTTGCGCGGTTTCACACGCCAGAACCGGGAGTCTACTTCGCGTAGGCCGATACCCACAATCCCCCGCACCGGCGCCGCGCTCTCATCGAATGTGACCGGATTGCGGCTTTGGTGACGCAGTGTGGCGCGGACTCGGCGAGGAATCCGCACCAGACGCGTGACGTTCCTCGGGCATTTGCGTGCCCGCTGCCGGTCGCCCCGAGTTGCCGGCCCCGACCGCCTCGGGTCTTGTCTCCGGGCCTCGGGCAAGCGAGCCTCCGCTGCATGGAGAAGATCTCGATCGAGTACTGCGTCCGTTGAAACTACCTGCCCAGGGCCACCAGTCTGGCGGCCGAGATCGAAGCGCGGATCGGCATCCGCCCAGTCCTGATCAAAGGCGATAGCGGCGTCTTCGAGGTGCTGGCCGACGGCCTGCAAATCTTCTCGAAGAAGGCGAGCGGACGCTTCCCGACCCACGAGGAGGTGCTCGCGAAGCTCCGCTAGCGGCGGACCTATTCGCGTTCGAGCAGGACCGCGGCCAGGCCGACGATCACGGGGATGAAGAGCACGCCGCAGGTGGCGGCGAACATGTACATCAGGTGGAAGGCGTTCGGTTGCATCGGATTCCGTCTCCTGTTTCCTAGACGTCCCAGCGGTCGCCGGAGTAGAGCAGTTCCTTGAGCGAGCCCTCGCCGCGCGCGGCGAGCTCCGCGGTCTGCTGAGCCCGCGACTGGTCTTCGAAGGTCGGCTCCGAGACCGAGCGCAGCACACCGATCGGTGTCGGGAACTCGGGCGGCGTGCAGCGCGCGAGCAGCATCGCCAGACCCGGATCCGGATTCGCCTCGTCGTGCACGACTTCGACGCCTCCGTCCGCGTCGCCAACCTTGCCGACGTACAGCCGCATGCGCTTGGTGTCGAGCTTCACGCACGACTCGGAGTTCTTGCCGAACACGAGCGGCTTGCCGTGCTCGAGCTCGAGCAGGTGCTCGGACTTGGTCTTGCGGTCCTTCAGCTCGTCGAACACGCCGTCGTTGAAGACGGGGCAGTTCTGGTAGATCTCGAGCAAGGCGCTGCCCTTGTGCGCGGCCATGCGCGAGATCATTTCCTGCAGGTGCTGCACCTCCGTGTCGACCGCGCGCGCCACGAAGGTGGCCTCGGCGCCGAGCGCCAGCGAGAGCGTGCGGAACGGCCGCGCGACCGCGCCGGCCGGCGAGGACTTGGTGCGCATGCCAATGTCGGAGGTCGGCGAGTACTGGCCTTTGGTGAGGCCGTACACCTTGTTGTTGAACAGCAGGATCTTCAGGTCGATGTTGCGGCGCAGCGTGTGGATCAAGTGGTTGCCGCCGATCGAGAGCGCGTCGCCATCGCCGGTGACGACCCAGATCGAGAGCTCCGGCCGCGTCAGCTTCAAGCCGGTCGCGATCGCGGGTGCGCGGCCGTGGATGGTGTGGAAGCCGTACGTATCCATGTAGTACGGGAAGCGCGAGCTGCAGCCGATCCCGGAGATGAAGACGATCTTCTCTTTGGGGATGCCGAGCTCGGGCATCACCTTCTGCATCTGCGCCAGGATCGCGTAGTCGCCGCAGCCCGGGCACCAGCGCACGGCCTGGTCGGTCTCGAAGTCGCGCTTGGAGAGCTTGCGCGGTTCGTGCTCGTGGCCGTGGCCATTCTGTGCGGCGCTCATGCGTGCAACTCCCGCGCGCTGCCGGCGGGGAGGAGCTGGCGCACCGCCTCGACGACCTCGCGAACCTTGAAGGGCTTGCCCTGGATCTTGTTCAACCCGCGCGCGTCGATCAGGAACCTGTCGCGCAGGATCGAGCGGAGCTGGCCGCGGTTCAGCTCCGCGACCACCACGCGCCGGTAGCGCGCGAGCAGCGGTCCGACGTTGGTCTGCAGCGGGCTCAGGTAGCGCAGGTGCAGATGGCCGACGGCGTGGCCTTCGCCCTGGAGCTGCAGCGCCGCCTGGCGCAGCGAGCCGTAAGTTCCGCCCCAACCGACGATCAGCACGTCGCCGGTCTCCGGACCGTCGATCCGCGCTGGCGGCAGGCGGTCGGCGATCTTGTCGATCTTGGCCTGGCGCGTGCGTGTCATGTGCTCGTGGTTGTCGGGGTCGTAGGAGATGTTGCCGGTGACGTCTTCCTTCTCGATGCCGCCGATCCGGTGCTCGAGACCGGGCGTGCCGGGCACCGCCCAGGGCCGGACCAGGCGCTCGTCGCGCAGGAACGGCGCGAAGCCCTCGGCCTCGGTGCGCAGGCCCGGCTGGATCGGTACGAGATCCTCGATCTCGGGCAGGCGCCAGGGCTCGGCTCCGTTGGCGAGCGAGCCGTCCGAGAGGTAGGCGACCGGGCACATGTGCTCGACGGCGAGCCGCACGGCCTCGATCGCGAAATCGAAGCACTCCGCGGGTGTTGCGGGTGCGATCACGGCGATCGGGCTCTCGCCGTTTCGCCCGACGATCGCCTGCAGCAGATCCGCCTGCTCGGTCTTGGTCGGCATGCCCGTCGAGGGGCCGGCGCGCTGCACGTTCACGATCACGAGCGGCAGCTCGACCGCCACCGCCAGCCCGATCGCTTCCTGCTTCAGCGCGAAGCCGGGACCCGAAGTTCCCGTCACGCCGATCGAGCCGCCGAACGACGCACCGATCGCGGCCGCGACCGCGGCGATCTCGTCTTCCGCCTGGAACGTTGACACGCCGTAGCGCGCGTAGCCGGCCAGGTTGTGCAGTACGTCGGACGCGGGCGTGATCGGGTAGCTCGCGTACAAGAGCGGCAAGTTCGCGAGCTTGCCCGCGGCGACCAACCCCAGCGCCGTGGCCTCGTTACCGGTGATGTTCCGGTAGCGGCCCTTGCCGAGCTGCGCGGGCGGAACGCTGTACGTGGACTCGAACAGCTCGAGCGTCTCGCCCAGGTTGTAACCGGCCTCGAACACTTTCACGTTCGCGTCGCCCAGCTCTGGGTTCTTGGCGAACTTCTTGCGGATCGAATCGATCTCGCGACCCGGCTCGCGGTCGTAGAGCCAGAACAAGAGACCGAGCGCGAAGAAGTTCTGCGTGCGCGAGATGTCCTTCGTCGACAGGCCCAGGCCCTGCAGCGCCGCGGTCACGTGCTTGCCGAAGTCGATCGGCACGACGCGGTACGACGCCAGGCTGCCGTCCTCGAGCGGATTCGACGTGTAGCCGGCGAGCTCCAGGTTCTTGGCCTTGAACGCGCCGATGTTGACGATCAGCATGCCACCGCGTTCGAGGTCGGGCAGGTTCGTCTGCAACGCGGCCGGGTTCATCGCCACCAGCACCTCGGGCGCGTCGCCCGCGGTGAAGATCTCGTTCGATGAGAACTGCAGTTGGAAGCCCGACACGCCGGCGAGCGAGCCCGCGGGCGCGCGGATCTCCGCGGGGAAATCCGGGAACGTCGCGATGTCGTTTCCGTACAGCGCGGCCGTGCGCGTGAACTCCGTGCCCGTGAGCTGCATGCCGTCGCCCGAGTCGCCGGCGAAGCGGATCACGACGGATGCGAGGCGTTTCACGGGGCGCCGGTGGCCGGCTTTTGATTCGTCCGAATGCCCTTCCGAGGTCTGGTCCTGGTCTGCCATCAGCGCTTGACTGCTACTCCGCGTCTTCGGTGGGGACGCAATGATACCCGCGAGTGGTCCACCCACAACGGCCCGCTTCGGGTTGGCTTGAGGATGCCGGGGGGCGGCGTGTAGAGTCCCGCCCGAGCTTTAGAAAGGGGATCCAAAGGTGCGCGAAGTCTACATCATCGAGGCGGTGCGAAGTCCGATCGGCAAGCGCGGCGGAGGGCTCGCGGGCATGCACCCCGCCGACCTGCTCGGGACCGTGCAGAAGGCGGCGCTCGACCGCAGCGGCGTCGCGCCCGAGGCGATCGGCCAGGTGCTCGGCGGCTGCGTTTCGCAGGTCGGCGAGCAGACCTTCAACATCGCGCGCCTCGCCTGGCTCTCGAAGGGCCTGCCGATGGACGTCGCGGCGACCACGCTCGACGCGCAGTGTGGCTCGAGCCAACAGGCGACCACTCTTGCAACCGGACTCGTCGGCTCCGGTCTCGAGGACATCGTGCTCGCCTGCGGCCTCGAGATGATGAGCCGCGTGCCGCTCGGCGCCGCCATGAAGGGCGGCTCGCCGATTCCGAAGAGCTACCTCGAGCACTACGCGCTCTCGTCGCAGTTCGGCGGCGCGGAGATGATCGGCAACGAGTACGGCATCACGCGTCAGGACACGGACCGCTTCGGCCTGCGCAGCCAGGAGCTGGCCGCGCGCGCGTGGGAAGAGAAGCGCTACGACCGCGAAGTGATTCCGATCGCGGCGCCCGGCATCGATCCCGAGGGCAAGCCGACCGGCGACGTGATCCCCGTCGTGCGCGACGAAGGTCTGCGCAAGTCGACGCTCGAGAAGCTCGCCTCGCTCGCGCCCGTGCCCGGCCAGAACCTGCACACCGCGGGCACGTCTTCACAGGTGAGCGACGGCGCGGCCGCCGTGATCCTCGCCTCGGCCGATGGTGTGAAGCGGCTCGGCATCAAGCCGCGTGCGCGCATCGTCGACTCGGTGCTGGTCGGCTGCGACCCCGTGACCATGCTCAAGGGCCCGATCCCCGCGACCAAGAAAGTTCTCTCGCGCGCCGGGCTCAAGATCGAAGACATGTCGACCTACGAAGTGAACGAAGCGTTCGCGTCGGTCGTGCTGGCGTGGATGAAGGAATTGAAGCCGATCGAAGACCGCGTCAATCCGAACGGCGGCGCGATCGCGCTCGGACACCCGACCGGCTGCACGGGCGCGCGCCTGATCACGACGGCGCTGCACGAGCTCGAGCGAACCGGCGGACGCTACGGCCTGATCAGCATGTGCTGCGGCGGCGGGCTCGGCACGGGGACGATCATCGAGCGGCTCTAGCGGCGGCGAGTCCCGCGAGCGCGAACACGATCAGCCCGGCGACGCTCGGCTCCGGCACCGGCCGGAGCACGAGCGACGTGATCGAGGCTTGCACTCGCTCGCCGAAGCTCCCTCGCGCGAGCGCGAGCTCTCGGTGGCTCCAGTCGGCCAGTTCGAGCGACTTCGGCAGAAACTGCGTGTCGAGCGGGTTCGAACTCGCGGAGTCGAACAGCTCGACGCCGCCCCCGATCTCCCCGCTCCCGACCTCGGACTCCGGGACCGCCGATATGGTGAAAGAGTCGGAGGCGAAGCCTGGCTCGCAGACGTCGCAAATTCGAATCGTGACCAGGCCCCACGCGAACTCCTCGTTGCCGACCCGGGCGGTCATCGAGGTGCCTCGATACCTGGACGCCCCGCTGGGCCCGCAGCTGCTCGGGTCCAGCGCGCACAGATCAGGTGAGTCGGAATCGAAGACGATCCGAAGCGAGAACGAGTCACCGAAGGAGATGTCTCCGAACGGCAGGTCCAGCCCGCCGGGCGCGAGCCAGACCGATCCGGAGGCCACGATCTCCATCGGCTGCCCGCGACCGATGCTCGGAGCGAGCAGCAAGGCGACGCACGAGACCGAGGACGCGAGCGATCTCACGATCGCAGCTTTATACCCGGAGCGTGCCGTCGGTTCAACGCGCTCCTGTCGGGCTCAGGGCGCGGACGGCGTTTCGAGCACCGCAGCGGGCAACGGCACGCCGACGGAGGCGTGGTCGATCCGGTATTTCCAACCGTCGGGCGTCTTCACGAGCAGCTCAGTGGTGCGCACGGTGACGCGGACGGTCTTGCCGTCGGGGCCCTCGCCGCTCGTCTCCCAGGCTCCCGTGGCCACGATCGCATTCTCGCCGGTGCCGAACCAGGCGCCGTTGCCGCCGAGCCACTTCGATTTGCCCATCCCTTCCTGACAGAGCTCCGCCAGCGCTTTCGCGATCGCCGGTTTTCCCTCGGCGCGCGCGCCCTCGGACGGGAAGACGATCACCGCGTCGTCGACGTACATCGACAGCGCCTCGCTCACCTTCCCCGCTTCGCAGGCGTTGATGAACTTCTGCGAGATTTCGCGCGCGATCGCGGAAGGCACGTCGCCGGCTCGGGCGTACGACGCGAGCAGCGTGCTCGCGAGCAGTGAGGTGAGCGCGAGTCGGTTCACGAGTAGCGCTTCGCCGCGAAGTCCTGCGCGCTCTTGTAGTCCGCCTTCCCGTTCGGCGCGCGGAACATCGCGGGCACCGCGAACACGCGCTTGGGCAGCTTGTACGCCGCAAGCTTCTCGCGCGTGTGCGCGCGGAGTTTCTCCTCGTCGAGCGTCGCCCCCGTCCGCAGCTGCACCACCGCCGCCACCGCATTCCCCCAGCGATCGTCCGGCACGCCAACGACCAGCGCATCCTCGACGTCTGGATGCGTCTTCAACGCTTCCTCGACTTCTTCCGGGTAGATTTTCTCACCCGCGGAGTTGATGCACGCACTCCCGCGGCCGAGCAGCGTGAGCGTTCCGTCCGCCTCGACGATGCACCAGTCGCCCGGGATCGAGTAGCGCACGCCGGCGATGGTGGGAAACGTCTTCGCGCTCTTCTCCGCGTCCTTGAAGTAGCCGACCGGGATCGGGCCGCTGCGCGCGATGAAGCCCTTCTCACCGCTGCCGGGGACGACTTCCTGGTGGTCCTCGGTGAACACCTTGCAGCGATCGCCGATCATGAACTTGGCGGTCTTCACTTCGCCGGCCGCGGTCATGATCGAGGAGCCGAAGCCGACCGCCTCCGACGAGCCGAACGAGTCGGTCAGGATCATGCCGGGGTTGTGACGCAAGAGGCCCTTCTTCACCTCGGTGCTCCACATCACGCCCGACGAGACGATCACCTTGACCGACGAGATGTCCCAGCGGCCCGGGTTCTCGTCGAGCGCGTTCAGCATCGGCTTCGCGAACGCGTCGCCGACGATCACGAGTGAGTTGACCTGGTGACGCTGCACGGTGTCGTAGAGCTCGGCCGGCTCGAACTTGTGGCCCGGCGTCGTCACCACGCAGCCGCCCGCGGTGAACGTGCCGATCGCCGTGAACAGGCCCGTGCCGTGCATCAGCGGACAGCACGGGATCTGCTTGGCGAGCGGTCCCGCCTTGACCACGTTCGCGACGTGCTCCTCGAGCGTCGCGGGTGGCTTGCCGCCGTTCGCGGGCGCGTTCGCGCCGGCGCCGAGCGCGTGCCACAGATCGTTCGCGGCCCACATCACGCCCTTCGGCATGCCGGTGGTCCCGCCCGTGTACAGGAAGAGCAGGTCCTTGCCGTCGCGCGCGATGCCGAGCGGCTGGCCGCTGCCTTGGTTCGCGAGTGACTCGTACGGAATCGCGAAGTCGAGCCGCTCACCGCCGACCTGCACCCACGCCACGACGTTCGGCAGGCGGGGGTGCAGCTTCGCGACGCGGTCGGCGAACTCGCCGTCGAACACGACCACCTTCGCGTCGGAGTTGTCGAAGATGTACCAGAGCTCGTCGTCGAGGTAGCGGTAGTTCACGTTCACGTGCACGAGCCGAGCCTTGAAGCAGGCGGCGAGCGCCTCGCTGTACTCGGGCCGGTTGCGCAGGTAGAAGGCGACCTTGTCGTCCGGTTGCGCGCCGCGCGCTCGCAGAGCCGCGGCCAGGTTGTTCGAGCGGCGCGCGAAATCGCTCCAGCTCGTGGTCGCGCCGTCGTGGATCAGCGCCGGTGCGGTCGCGGGGTACGACGCGTCGAGCGCGTCGAGGATGTCGCCGAAGTTCCAGTTCGGAGCGGTGGGCATGTCAGAATCCTCCCGGGGAGCGCGCATGATACCCGAAAGAGCAGAAGCCTCGCGGCGAGCTTCGCTCGCATTGGGTTTGTCGGTCGTCGTCCTTTTGCCCGGCTGCGGCGGTCCGGACGAGACGCCCGAGCAGCGAGCCGCGCGCGTGCACCGCGACGCGATCGTGCTCGACACCCACGCCGACACCACGCCGCGCTTCCAGGACCCGGACTACGACTTCGCCGCGCGGCACCCGCGCAACGAGGGCAGCATCGACCTGCCGCGCGCGCGCGAGGGCGGGCTCGACGTGCAGTTCTGGTCGATCTACGTGGGCAAGGTCGAGGGCGACGGACGCGCGATTCGCGAGGCGCTGGAGCGGATCGACTCGGTCTGGGAGCTCGCGCGCGCGCATCCGAACGACGTGGTCGTGGCGACCGACGTGGCCTCGATCCGGCGCGGCGTCGCGCAGGGGAAACTCGTCTCTCTACTGGGCGTCGAGGGCGGCCACATGATCGAGGGCAAGCTCTCCGTGCTGCGCGACTTCTACCGCCTGGGCGTGCGCTACATGACGCTCACGCACAGCTTCCATCTCGACTGGGCGGATTCCGCCGGCACCGGCGAGCCGCTGCCGCCCGGCATGGGCGGGCTGAACGCGTTCGGCGAAGAGGTGGTGCGCGAGATGAACCGGCTCGGCATGATGGTCGACGTGTCGCACGTCTCGGCGGAGACGTTCCGCGACACGCTGGCGGTGACGGAGGCGCCGGTGATCGCGTCGCACTCGTCGTGCCGCGCGGTCCACGACCACCCGCGCAACATGACCGACGAGATGCTGCACTCGCTCGCTTCGCAGGGCGGCGTGGTGATGATCAACTTCTATCCCGGCTACAACGACCCGGAGGCCGCCCCGCTGATCCGCGCCTGGTTCGCGCGCCACGCGGCGGAGTTCGCGAGCCTGCGCGAGACGCACAAGGGGAACCTGCGCGCGATGTCCCAGGCCACGCGCGCGATCGCGGCGACCGATCCGGTGCCGAAGGGCTCGCTCGCGCGGCTGCTCGATCACTTCGACCACGCGCTGCGCGTCGCGGGCGAGGACCACGTCGGACTCGGCTCCGATTTCGACGGCGTGCCGAGCATGCCCGAGTCGCTCGAAGACGTGAGTGAGCTCCCGAACTTGACGCGCGGTCTGCTCGAACGCGGCTGGTCCGAAGACGTGGTTCGCAAGGTGCTCGGCGAGAACCTGCTGCGGGTGATGCTCGAGGTCGAGCGGGTACGGGACCGGCTCGCGCGGTGAACGTCCTGCTCTTCGACGAGAGCGACGAGCTCGCGCCGGGGCGCGTACGCGTCGTCGATCGGCGCCACCGCCACGTGCGCGAGATCCTGCGCGCGAAGCTCGGCGACGTGCTGACGATCGGCCGGATCGGCGGCCAGCTCGGCCACGGCACGATCGTCGGGCTGGACGCGACCGGGCTCGAGCTCGAGGTCGCGCTCGACCGCGAGCCGCCTGCTCCGCTCCCGATCACGCTCGCGCTAGCGCTTCCGCGCCCTCCGAGCCTGCGCAAGGTGCTGCAGCAGGCCACGGCGCTGGGTGTGAAGCGCTTCCTTCTCTTCGCGAGCGCGCGCGTCGAGAAGAGCTACTGGCAGAGCACGGGGCTCGAGCCCGCTCGGCTTCACGAGCAGCTGCTGCTCGGGCTCGAGCAAGCGGGCGACACGCTGCTGCCCGAGATCGCGTTCGCGCGCCGCTTCCGTCCGTTCGTCGAGGACACGCTGCCGGAGCTTGCAGGCGCGGGCCGAATCCTCGTCGCACATCCGAGCGCCGATCCCACGCTCGAAGCGCGCGAGGCTTCGCTGACCGTGCTCGTGATCGGCCCCGAAGGCGGACTCCAGGATCACGAGCTCGAGCGGCTCGACGCCGTCGGTGCGCTGCGTGTCGGTCTCGGTCCACGCGTGCTGCGCGTCGAAACGGCCGCGGTCGCACTGCTCGCGCGCCTCGCTGGTTGACACCCCGAAGCGTCATTCGGATACTCGCCGACGTGGACGTCATGGAAAAACTCGTTGCGCTGTGCGCGAATCGCGGCTTCATCTTTCCGTCGAGCGAGATCTACGGCGGCATCGCGGGTTTCTGGGACTACGGACCGCTGGGCACGGAGATGCGCAACAACGTCAAAGCCGCCTGGTGGCAGCGCATGGTGCGCGAGCGCGACGACGTGGTCGGCCTCGACTCGTCGATCATCGCGAATCCGCAGACCTGGGTGGCGTCGGGACACGTCGCGAACTTCAACGACCCGATGGTCGACTGCCGCACCTGCAAGCGTCGCTTTCGCGCGGATCAGATGGACCCCGAAGACCGCTGCGCCATCTCGCGCGACGGCAAGCACGACCTGACCGAGCCGCGCCAGTTCAACCTGATGCTGAAGACGCGCATCGGCGCGGCCGACGACTCGGCGGGCGACGCGTATCTGCGCGCCGAGACCTGTCAGTCGATCTTCCTGGACTTCAAGCGCGTGATGCAGTCGGCGCGCATGAAGCCGCCGTTCGGGATCGCGCAGATCGGCAAGGCCTTCCGCAACGAAATCACGCCGCGCAACTTCATCTTTCGCTCGCGCGAGTTCGAGCAGATGGAGCTCGAGTACTTCACGCCGCCCGGCGAGGCGATGGAGTGGTTCGAGCGCTTCCGCGAGATCCGCATGCGCTGGCACCACGACATCGGGATCGCGCCCGAGAAGCTGCGCTGGCACGCGCACGGACCCGACGAGCTCGCGCACTACGCGAAGGCCGCCTACGACGTGGTGTTCGAGTTCCCGTTCGGCTGGCAGGAGCTCGAGGGCGTGCACCACCGCGGTGACTTCGACCTGAAGCAGCACAACGAGCACTCCGGCAAGGACCAGTCGTACACGGATCCCGAGTCGAAGGACCGCTATGTGCCGTACGTGATCGAGACGTCCGTCGGCGTGGACCGTTGCCTGCTCGCGCTCTTGTGCAGCGCCTATCAGGAAGACGAGGTGGGCGGCGAGAAGCGCGTCGTGCTGCGCCTCACGCCGCAGATCGCGCCGATCAAGGTGGCGGTGCTGCCGCTCTCGAAGAAGCTTGCGGAGCCGGCCGAGCGGATCGCCGCCGATCTTCGCCGCCGCTTCTCGGTCGACTCCGACACCTCCGGCGCGATCGGCCGCCGCTACCGGCGCCAGGACGAGGTGGGAACGCCGTTCTGTGTCACCTACGACTTCGAGTCGGAACAGGATCAGAAGGCGACCGTGCGCGAGCGCGACACGACCAAGCAGGAGCGCATCGCTCTCACCGAGCTTCCGTCGTACCTCTCGGAGCGGATCCTCGGCTACTAGCTAGCGCTTGCGAGCGAATAGCAGCGGGTGGGTCTCGGGCCGCCGCGCCTCGCCGTCGCTGTAGCCGTGGCCGAGCGTGCGGCTGGCGAGCAGCTCGAAACCGAGCGCCTCGAGCATCTGCACGTAGTCTTCGCAGCCCCAGTTGCTCCAGTACATGCGAACGCCGAAGAAGCCGTCTTCGGTGTACGCGTCCTCGCGGACGCGTGTCACCGTCGCGAGCAAGTGACCACCCGGCGCGAGCCAGCGGTGTACGCGGCGGAGGAGCTCTTCGTGCTCCTCGCGCGGCAGGTGGAATAGCGAGTAGAAGGCGACGATCGCTTCGAAAGACGCGTCGGAAAATTCGACCGCCATCAAGTCGGACTCGATGAACTCGACGCCGGGCACGTTCGCGCGCGCCCGGCGGATCTGCTCCGCGGAGAAGTCGACGCCCACGACGCGGTGCTCCCGGGCGAGCGCCGCCGCGACCGGCACGCCCGCGCCGCAGCCGAGGTCGAGCACGCGCGAGCCCGTCGCCAGGCACGGCAGCAAGAGCTCGAGCTCCGGCGCGTCCTCGCGCATGCGCGCGGCGCTGAACTCCGCGGCGCAGGCGTCGTAGCCCTCGCGCACGAGCGCGCGGTAGTCGACCGATGGATCGCTGGCCGGCTTCACCGGAACTTGATGATCGAGCGGATTGCCGACCCCTCGTGCATCAGCTCGAAGGCGTGGTTGATGCGCTCGAGCGGAAGCTCGGCGGTGACCATCTCGTCGAGCTTGAGCTTGCCGTTCATGTAGCGGTCGACGAAGCGCGGCAGCTGCGTGCGGCCCTTCGTGCCGCCGAACGCGGTGCCGCGCCAGGTGCGGCCGGTGACCAGCAGGAACGGCCGCGCGTGGATCTCCTGGCCGGAGCCCGCCACGCCGATGATGATCGCCTGGCCCCAGCCTCGGCTCGTACAGGCGAGCGCCTGGCCCATCACGTCGACGTTGCCGATGCACTCGAACGAGTAGTCCACACCGCCGTCGGTCAGCGACACGATCGCAGCCGCGACATCGGCCGTGTCCTTCGGGTTCAGAAAATCGGTTGCGCCGAAAGCCTTCGCGAGCTCGAACTTCCGCGGGTTCAGGTCGACGCCGATGATGCGCTCCGCACCCGCCATCACCGCGCCCTGAATCACCGACAGCCCGATCCCCCCCAGCCCGAACACCGCCACCGACGAGCCCGGCTCGACCTTGGCCGTGTGCAGCACCGCGCCGATTCCCGTCGTGACGCCGCAACCGAGCAGACAGATGCGATCGAGCGGCGCGTCCTTGCGCACCTTGGCGAGCGCGATCTCCGGCACCACGGTGTATTCCGCGAAGGTGGACGTGCCCATGTAGTGGTGCACGGTCTTGCCGCGCGCGGACAGGCGGCTCGTGCCGTCGGGCATCACACCCTTGCCTTGCGTCTCGCGGATGCGCGCGCACAGGTTGGTCTTGCCGGAAAGGCAGAACTTGCACTCGCGACACTCGGGAATGTAGAGCGGGATCACGTGGTCGCCGACCGCGAGCGAGCGCACGCCCGCGCCGAGCTCGACCACCTCGCCCGCGCCCTCGTGCCCGAGCACGGCCGGGAACAGGCCTTCCGGATCCTTGCCGGACAGGGTGTACGCATCGGTGTGACAGACTCCGGTCGCAGCCAGCCGGACCAGGCATTCGCCCGCCTTCGGACCCTCGAGCTCGACCTGCTCGATCGCGAGGGGTTTCCCCGGCTCCCACGCGACGGCCGCCAATGTCTTCAACGACTTACCTCCACTACGTACAGCCCGGAGTGCGCCGCGATCATACCAGCCGGAATGAGCGGTTTTACCGAACTTTGACGCGCGGAAGGCGCGCCCCCGCCGCCGCGTGTATACCCTTTGGGCCAATGGCAAGTCCCATCGAATCCGCGGCGCCTGAAGAGGTCGAGTCCGGTCCCACGATCAGCGACGTGATCGACAAGCTCCCCGAGCACGTCTACGAGAACCCGACCGCCTTGGGGTTGCTCTACTTCGCGCGCGACATCGCGATCTATGCGGGCATGGTCGCACTGCTCTTCGCGGTCGATTCGATCTTCCTGCTGGTGCCGCTCTGGGTGCTGACGGCGCTCTCGATCAGCGCGCTCTTCATCATCGGACACGACGCCGCGCACGGCGCGCTGTTCGCGAGCAAGCGCATGAATTACATCGTCGGGCAGGCGGCCATGCTGCCGTCGCTGCACGTGTACGAGGCCTGGGTGTTCGGGCACAACCGCATCCACCACGGCCACACCGTGCGCGAGGTGATGGACTACGTCTGGCATCCCGCCACGCCCGAGTCGTATCGCGCCATGACCCCCGTGCAGCGCGCGCTCCACCGCGTGAAGTGGTCGTGGCTCGGAGCCGGCGTGTACTACGGCTGGGACATCTGGTGGAAGAACATGATGCGCTTCGACGCCCCGGCCAAGATCGCCGCGGACGTGAAGCGCGACCGCGCGATCGTGTGGGCCTACGCGGCCGTCATCCACGTCGCCCTGCTCGCCGCGGGCATCGGTTTGTACGGAAGCGTCGGTGGCGCGCTCTGGCTCTGGTTCAAGGTCTTCGCGGTGCCGTTCGCACTGTGGAACTACGTGATCGGCATCGCCGTGTACGTGCACCACATCTCGCCCGAGATCGCCTGGCAGAGCCGCCGCGAGTGGACGCGCTTCAAGGGTCAGATGGAGGGCACCACGATCCTGCACGTGCCCGCCTGGGTGAACTTCTTCATGCACAACATCATGCTGCACGTGCCTCACCATGTGGACATGCGCATCCCCTTCTATCGCCTGCCCGAAGCGTGCGACGCGATCCGGCGCGACTTCGGCGACGTCGTGCGCGAACGGAGCTTCCGCTTCGCCGACTACCTGCGCACCACGCGCGCGTGCAAACTGTACGACTTCGCGTCGCACTCGTGGAAGGGCTACGAGGCCGCGAAGGAAGCGCCGGAGCTACTCACGCAGGCGTAGGCCGAGCTCTTTGAGCTGGCCCGGGTCGACGACGCTGGGCGACTCCATGAAGCTGTCCTGCGCACGCTGGGTCTTCGGGAACGCGATCACGTCGCGCAGACTGTCGCCGCCGGCGAGCATCAGCGCGAAGCGATCGAAGCCGAACGCGAAGCCGCCGTGCGGCGGCGCGCCCGTGTCGAGCGCGTCGAGCATGAAGCCGAAGCGCGCGCGCGCCTCTTCTTCCGAATAGCCCATGATCGCGAGGATCTTGAGCTGCAGATCGGAGCGGTGGTTGCGCAGACTCCCCGAGCCGAGCTCGACGCCGTTCATGACCAGGTCGTAGTGCGTGGCGATCACGCTCTTCGGATCGCTGTCGAGCTTCGCGATCTCGGTCTCGAGCGGCGCGACGAACGGCATGTGCATGTAGGTGAGCTTGCCGTCGTCGCCCTCTTCGAAGAGCGGGAAGCCGACCACGAAGTGCGGATCCCAGGGGCGGCCGTCGTAGCGGCCGAGCTTCTGGCCGAGCTCGAGGCGCAGTCGGCCGAGCACGTCGCACACGACCTTCTCGCGATCGGCGCCGAACAGGATCACAGTTCCGGGCCGCAGTCCGGCGCGCTTGCCGATCGCCGCCTTCTCGTCGTCGCTGAGGAATTTCGCGATCGGCGACTGCCACGATCCGTCGTCGGAAACGCGCACCCAGGCCAGGCCCTTCGCGCCGTAGGTTCGCGCCTGTTCGTTCAGGCGATCGAGCTCGCTGCGCGAGAGCGCGGCCGCGTCGTGTATCGGCAACCCGCGCACGACGCCGCCGCTCGAGAGCGCGCCCGCGAAGACCTTGAACTCGCTCTTCCGCAGCAGATCCGAGAGCTCCACGATCTCGAGCGCGATGCGCCGCTCCGGCTTGTCGGAGCCGTAGCGCGCCATCGCGTCGGCGTACGAAACGCGATCGAACGGGCGCGCGAGCTCGACGCCGAGCACGTCGCGGTAGGCGCGCACGGTCAGGAACTCGAGCAGGTCGAGCACGTCCTCGACGCCGACGAACGACATCTCCAGATCGAGCTGCGTGAACTCGAGCTGGCGATCGGCGCGCTGGTCCTCGTCCCGAAAGCAGCGCGCGATCTGAAAATAGCCGTCGAAACCCGCGACCATCAGCATCTGCTTCAGGATCTGCGGCGATTGCGGCAGCGCGTAGAAGCTGCCGTGCTGCACACGGCTCGGCACCAGGAAGTCGCGCGCGCCCTCCGGCGTGGCGCGCGCCAGGATCGGCGTCTCGATCTCGAGCAGTCCCCGCTCGGTGCAGGCGGTGCGCAGCGCTTGCGCGAGCGAGTGCCGGACCTGCAGGCGCTTCTGCATCACCGGCCGGCGCAGCTCGTGGATGCGGTATTTCATCCGACTGCTCTCGTCGTGCACGACGTCGTCCTCGATCTCGAACGGCGGCGTGGTGGCGGTGTTGAGGATCCGCACCTCGTGCGCGACCAGCTCGACCTCGCCGGTGGGCAGGTTCGGGTTCACGACGTCGCCGTCGCGGCGCGCGAGCACGCCGCGCACCAGCAGCACCCACTCGGCGCGGACCGCCTGCGCCTTGCCGTGCGCTTCGAGCTGCGCGTCGGGTTTGAACACGACCTGCGCGAGGCCGGTGCGGTCGCGCAGGTCGACGAAGATCACGCCGCCGTGGTCGCGGCGCTTGCGCACCCAGCCGCACAGCACGACTTCGCGGCCGACGTCGCTCGGACGCAGGCTTCCACAGAAGTGTGTTCGGCGCAGATCGCCGAGTGGATCGAGTCGCGACAAGGCTGCCTCCGCGGCGGTCAGGGGTACGGCGGTCGGGGTACGGCGCGCGGAGCCTACCACAGGTTTACTTCGCTCGGCTTCGCCTCGCTGCGCGCGCCGCTGTGCGGCGCTTGCGGGGCGCCGCCGCGGGCGGCCGCGGACGGCGCCCGTCTCGCAGTCGGCAGCGGGTCGGATTCTAGCCGCGCGAGTTGGAGAGATCGTCGGCGGAGCAGACGTGATTGCGGCCGAGCGCCTTCGCCAGATACATGGCCTTGTCGGCCAGATCGAGCAGTCGCTCGCGCGTGTCTCCGTGCGCCGGGAAGGTGGACACGCCGACGGAGATCGTGAGCCGCAGGTCGAGCCCGCGCTCGCCGCCGAACACGTGGTTGGCGACCGATTGCCGGATGCGATCGGCCACCGAGAGCGCGCCGTCCTTGCCCGTGTCGACGAGCAGGATGGTGAACTCGTCGCCGCCGTAGCGGCCCACGGTGTCGATCGCGCGCACCGACTCCTGCAGCAGCACCCCCAGCTCACGCAGCACGCGCGAGCCGACCAGGTGACCGAAGCGGTCGTTCACGGTCTTGAAGCGATCGAGATCGAGAAACAGCACCGACAGCTTGGCCTGCGAACGCGAGGCGCGGTTCACCTCGCGGTCGAGCGCCGATAGCAGATAGCGCGCGTTGTACAGCGACGTGACGTCGTCGATGAACGCCTTCTCGCGCGCCTGCAGGAAACGCTCGGCGTTGATCAGCGCGAGCTCCGCCTGCTCGACCACGAGCTCGGCGCGCTGCCGCTCGTCGGCGTCGAAGGGTCGCCCGTCGGAGAAGATCCAGATCCCGCCAACCACGCGTCCCTCGAGCCGGATCGGCAGCGGCAAGAGCTGCGGGTCTTCGAGCCCGAGCGTCGAGAGCGCGCCCGCTAGCGCGTCGCCGCTCGAGATGCCCGGCCGTTCGAGCTCGGCCGGATCGAACAGCTTGCCGAGCTCGATCTGCGAGCGCAGCTCCGCCAGCGTGTCCGCGGGGAAGCCGACCAGCTCGATGCCCTCGCCCGTGCGCGACGGCAGCTCGATCAGTCGCCCCACCGCGCGGCCGCGGCCGGTCAGCCGCAGGACGATGTCGAGCGCCATCGGCAGCACGTCGCCACTCTCCAGGCACGACGCCAGCGCGCGCGCGGCCTCGAACGCCTGCACGCAGCCGCGCAGCGCCTCGTTCTCGTCCATCAGCCGCCGGCGCAAGAGCGTGCGTTTCACGCAGTACGTAATCTCGGGCGCGGACACCGGCTTGCGCAGATAGTCGGCGGCGCCCAGGCGCATGGCCTGCAGCGCGCTCTCGAGCGACGCGTAGCCCGTCAGCACGATCACCTCGGTGCGTGGCGAGGCGCGCTTCACGCGCTCGAGCAGCTCCAAGCCGTCCATCTCGCGCATGGAGAGGTCCGTGATCACCAGGTCGAACGGACCCTCGTCGCCGAGCCGGGACAGCGCCTCGCGGCCGGTCGCCGCGGTGGCTACGCGAAAGCCCTCCTGGACGAGCGCATCGCGCGTCATCTCGCGTATCAAGCGGTCGTCGTCGACCACCAGAACCCGCTTGTCCATCAACGGAGGATCGGCCCGCGCGGGCGGCGGCTTGATGGGGGAGTTGCGTCCTCTAGAAGGCGGGTACGGGGACCTCAGCCGGAGGTCGGGGGCAACACGCGTACCCGTCGGCCCTCGATGCGCAGGCGGCCCTGGGCGTGGAGCTGGATCGCGCGCGGATAGAGCGCGCGCTCGACCTCTGCGACGCGCGCGGCGAGCGAGGCGGGCGTGTCGTCCTCGAGCACCGGGATTGCCTGCTGCACGATGATCGGGCCGGTGTCGTACTGCTCGTCGCAGTAGTGGATGGTCGCGCCCGTCACTTTGGCGCCATACTCGAGCACCGCCCGGTGGACGCGTTCGCCGTAGAAGCCCTTGCCGCAGAAGGCCGGAATCAGCGACGGGTGTGTGTTCATCGCGCGCCCGTTGTACCCGCGCAGCTCGATGCGCGACAGGAAGCCGGCGAGCACGAGCAGATCCGGCGGATCCTGGGCGAGCCGTCGGTGCAGCGCGTCGTTGAAGGCGCGCTCGTCGTCGAAGGCGCGGCGATCGACGGCATGCGCCGCCACGCCGTGCTTGCGCGCGCGCTCGAGCCCGAAGGCCTCGGGCTTGGAGGAGATCACCGCGCTCACGTCGACGTCGAGCCGGCCCTGCGCCCGCTCGGCGAACAAGTTCTCGAGCGTGGTCCCGCCGCCCGACAGCAACACCGCGATGCGTAGCGCCATGCGTCCCCCGAAAATGCGAAGGCGCCTCTCGGCTCGCGGCCGAGTGGCGCCCTCTCGAAGTCTACCGAGTCGTCGTTACCAGGTGTAGCGAATCCGGACTTCGGCCTGGTCTCGGTACAGGACCGGCGCGACGCCGCGCAGGACCGGTCCGTTGTAGTCGGCGACCGAGCCGTACTGGGCGATCGGGAAGTATCCGCCCTGCTGCTTGTAGATGTGACCGAAGAACTGCGTCCAGCCGATGCTGGTCGAGAACGCGTCGTTCCAGCGGTACGACAGGCCCGTGAGCAACGCGCCCTGCGACTCCCACGGCGCGTACAGGATCGTGACGCGCGGCGCGAGGCGATCCTGGAAGTAGCCGGTGAAGAAAGTGAACGCGATGTTGCCGGTGAGCGATGCGCCCGCAGCGCCGTACATGCCGTCGTTGCCGCCACGGCCGCCCTCGTAGTCGGGCAGGTAGCGCAGGAACATCTGCAGGTTCATGAAGAAGCTGCGGTTCGGGTTCAGGAAGTTGAAGAAGGTTGGCCGGTCGACGGAGATCGACAGCACCATCTCGTCGGTCTGCGAATAGCCGTCGTACTCGAAGTTGTTCGGCAGCAGCTTGTTCGCCATCCACGAGAACTCCAGACCCCAGCTCGTCTTCGTGACGTCTTCCGCGAAGTCGAGACCGAAGCCCATGACGTTCCGCTTCTGGTAGTTGAACGCGACCTGGCGTCCGTTCTGCCACAGGAAGTCGCGGCGGCCGTAGCGGCCGTCGCCGCCCGCCTTGCGAATCGGCAGCGTCTGGTTGGTGGCGCTGAGGATGCCCGACACGCCGCGGCAGAACACCGGCGAACGCGGGGGCAGACCGTTCGGGAACATCGCCCGGAAGGCCTCGGAGTTCATGTCCTGGTCCCTGCGGAACGGGCTGTACTGAACGCCGTCCTGGAGTGGATCGCCGGGGATGCCGGTGCCGCACAGGATGTTGTCGTCGGTGATCGGTCCACCGCCGCTGTAGTCGTCGATCCCGTCCCAGACCGAGTCGCGGTTGCGGTCGAGATCCGAGCTGCCGTCGCCGTCCATGTCGCGACCGCGGTTGAGCGCGTCGCCGAGCTCTCCGAGCAGCTGATCGCGCTGCTCGTTGCTCATCTGCACGTACTCGATGCCGGTCGGCGTCTCGACCGCGATCACCTGCGACGCGAGCAGGCGCCGCAGCGAAGTGTCGCCCGCCGTCTGCTGCAGGTACTGGAGCGCGGCCGGGTTCACCTTGCGGTCGAAGCCGGTGTTCTCGAACTGCTGATTCGGATCGTTGGGGTTGACTGGGCCATTCGGGTCGTTCGGATCCACGATCGGCGACATGATGTCGACCGTGAAGCCGACCGGCATCGCGAGGATCAAGTCGCGGCCCTCCGGAGCGGCGTCGTCGGGATCGACCAGGACGTTGTTGACCTGCAGGTAGCAGAACGCGCTCAGACACCCTTCCTGGGGATCAAACTCGAGCAGCGTTCGCGCGGCGGCTTGCTGCGGAGTCTCGCTCGCGGCGATGTCCACGAAAATGAAAGTCGAATCGCCCGTGGGCGCGGCGGCGACCACGTCGAAATCCATCTGCTCGCTCGAGATCACGAACTGATTGCGCGCGTAGATTCCGTCGGAACCCGAGACCGGATCGCCGGCGGCCTGGCGCGCGGTGTTCGACTCCGACCAGTAGCCGAGTTCCTGAAGGCTCTCAGGCGCGTCGAACACACGGTCGAAGCCGATTTCCTCGATGCTGATCAGCAGCCGCTCGAAGTTCGCCGAGACCGTCTCGAGCGCGGTGCACCCGAGGTTGAACGGCGTGGAGATGTCCGTGTCCGTCGAGTTCATCCAGCGCGCGCAGTACTCGCCGTCGATGTCCGAGTACTGGATGTTCGCGAGGTCGTTCGGGTCCTGGTTCGGATCGATCAAGTTCCATTTGTTCAGCGGGCTATCGAGATCGAGCACGTTGCTCGGATCGGCGTTGAACACGATCGCGCCGTACTTTTCGAGCAGCTCCTCGTTGACCGTCCACGGCATCGGCTCGACCCAGCTATCCGCTTCGAGGATGTTGCCGGCTTGGATCTGGTACTCCGCGCGGCCCTGCACACCCAGGTCGATGACGTCGTCGGGGGTCAAGTTCAGGTACTCGCCCGAGCTCTCGAGCGCCGAAACTGCAATCGGCGGGTTGAGCTCGCGACCCTGTCGACTGAAGTCCTCGTCGATGTTCATGTCCTGCTGGCCGTCGCGGCTGAAGTTGACCCCCGGCTGGTAGTAGAGTGCGCCAGCGTTGTTGAGCCGCGTTCCAACCAGCGCGCCTGGTGAGAGCGCCTTCAGGCCGACGAACTCCTGGGTGACGACGCTCGCGTCCGCATTCATCAAGTCGATGCCGCCGACCGTGGCTGGACCGAGCGTCGGGTCGCGCGTCAGATCTGCGGCGATCGCCGGGTCGCGGGCCCATTGCGTCTGCTGCGCGCCGCTGCAGGGCGAGGCGTAGGCCACACCGCAACCCAGCAATGCAGCCGAGGCGTTTTGAAGGCTCAAGCCGAGGTCCTGGTAGGCTTGGTCCTGCCGCGCAAGCGGTTCGATCGCCAGGAATCCGCGTGTCAGGATGGTGGGCGAGCCACGCTGGACGACGCTCGTGCGGCCATCCAGGCGCTTCTGCTGAATCGACTCCACGCCATCGGTCACGGCGGCCCCGAGCACGCCGAGGCCGGAGATGATGTTCGAGATCAGACCGAACTCGAGCGGGTAGTTCAGGCGATCGAACGCGCAAAAACCTTCATCCGGATCGAAGGTGTAGGCGCACAGCGAGTGGAACAGCGTCTGGTTGACGTTCTGCAGCGCCGCCACGGAGTCGGTCGGCCGCAGCAGCTGCGCCGCGTCCGGGGTCTCCGGCGGATCCCAGAGCAGACAGTTGCCCGCGCTCGGGAAGTCGTCGTCGCCGTCGCCCGCGATGTTGTTCGGCCCGACGGCTTCGCCCTCGGAGTTCGTGCGAATCGTGCAACCGGTCGAGTTGCCGCGGCTGCCGACGGAGAGCGGTGCGCCGGTCGTGATGTCGGAGGTGCGCTCGTACTGCTGCACGAGATCGAGGTAGAAGCCGTCGTCCCAGCCCCAGAAGTCGGAGATCGCGAAGGTGAAGCGGTCGAAGCGACCCTCGATGCGTGCGCCGAAATCCCAGCGCTCGATACCCGCATAGTCGTCGTAGGGTCGGTGCTCGCCGATCACGCCGATGCCGGCCAGGCCGTTGGCCATCGCGCCGAAGCTCTTCAGACAGATCAGCTCGATCGCGGTTCCCTCGCCGCACTTGCCCAGATCCGTGGGCTCGAACGGATTCACGATCGTGAGCAGCTCGAGGCGCAGATCCTCGACGGGCCCCACGCGCATGAACGCCTCGGGCGAAATCGTCAGGTCGACCGCCCACTGGCCGACGCGCTGCTCCTCGAGCGGCGCGAAGATGCCGTTGCCGATGTCGAGCGGGTTGTTGCGGTCCTGGTTGCGGAACAGCTCCGTCTTGCCCCAGACCACGATCAGCTTGCCGACGCGCGCGTAGAGCTGGCTGTCGGCCATTTCGAACTCGACGTAGCCTTCGGCGAACTCGTGCTCGCGCTGGCTGGCGCCGTGGTTCCACTGCAGCGAGTCGACGCTGTACTTGAGATCCAGGTTCGAGACCAGGTCGTGGTACTGCTCGTACTCGCGGCGGGCGCCCGGCGACTGATAGACGATACCCTGCTGCGCCATGCGCGGACGAGCGGGCATGGTGTTGTTCACGCCGCCTTCGGCGACGGCGCGGAAGTCGGTGGTGTTGAGCGGCTCGATGCTGGCTTCGAACGGCCGCGCGTTCAGATCGCCGAGCAGCCCGAGCACCTCGAACTGGAGCTGCGAGTTGGGCGCCGGTGAAGTCGTGTTCATCTCGATGCACTGGCCGTCCGCGTTGACGCCGACGTTGACCTGCTGTCCGCGCGTGCCGCGCACGATCACGCTGCAGCCGCGCGCCTGGGCCTCCGCCGAGACGTCCCCGCCTGCGCGGACGCACTGCCCGGTCGCGGTGTTGTAGCTACCCGAGACGGCGCCACAGCCGCGATTCACGAGATACTCGTTGCTGTACACGCCGTAGAGTTCGACGATCTTGGTCGCGCTTGGATCGCTCGCCGAGGGAACGACGATCCGCGCGGCCTGCGCGTAGATCGGTCGCGCCGCGTTTCCCGGCGCGTTGCGGCCGAACGTGCCGTCGAAGCTCGCGAGCAGGTTCTCGGGCGTGCCGGCCGCTCCCTGGAGCGGTGTGGCGAGCTGGTAGCCGGCCTCCTGAGCAGCCGGGTTGTTGGTGACGAACGGCAAGTCGTCCGCCGAGTCGCGTAGGCCGTCTGGACCGACGAAGAACGGGTTCACGCGATTCTGCGCGTTCGATGCGCTGAACACCGGCTGACCGTCCGCGTCGCTCACGATCGGCAGGCCGCCGAGGTTCGCGCTCAGCGTTTCGCCCAGCGCCTGGTCGTACTGACCGATACTGTCGAGCGGCGCGCCGTTGTTGAAGTAGCCACCCGGCGCGATCGGCGTGTTGATCGTGGCCAGGAACGGAAACACCAGGTTGCGCAGCTGGCCGGAGCCCCACTTGGCTTTGAGCAGCGCCGGCGTCATGGAGTTCGCGTACTCCGCGAAGCGGTTCGGATCCGGGCGCGTGGCCAGGAGCGCCGGGATGTTCGCGTCGAAGGTGGTCTCGGGCGTGCCGAGGACCGCGTCGGCCTGCGCATTCAGCGCTTCGGCGAGGTCCTCGTCGCCGCGCGCCTGCGCCTCACCGGCCTCCGCGAGCAGCGTGAGGCGGAACGCGGTCTCAGAACGCGACAGAACCTGGCCGCTGATCAGCAGGCCCTGCAGTCGGTCGTATTCCTCGTTGCCGATCGCCGAGCGCGCCGCGGCGGTCAAGCTCGGACGCGTGAAGGGGTGGAACGTGCCCGCGCGCACCTCCCAGGTCTTGTTGCCGGTCTGATTGTTCGGGTTGTCGAGCGGCGAGCGGCTGTTCAGGTTGCAGAACACCGCCAGCGGAAACGGGTTCGCGAACACGCCCGGCGGGTTGTCGCAGTCGCGATAGCGCCGACTCGGGTTCAGGACCTCTTGCGGCGACACGATCGAGCCGGGGCGGTAAGTCGACTTCAGCAGGCCCGCGAAATACGGCGCGTTGTTCTTGGCGTCCTCGCGCAGCGAGAGCGGCTGACGTACCGCTCGGCGCTTGTCGTCACCGTACGAATCCGCGCTGTTGAAGGTGCCGCAGGAGTAGGTGTAGATGCAGTCATAGCTGACCAGGAAGCGCGAGAACATGAACATCGAGTCGAACGGGCCGAAGCCGTCGGGGAAGAGCGTGAGCTCGAGCTCCGTCGACAGAACGTGCCGGAAGCTCGACCAGGTCGCGCCGTTGATCGGCAACTCCGAGCCGACGAACATCAGCCGCGTTTCGTAGAAACCGTGGATCGAGAACTTGCGCTCGCCCGGTAGATCCCACTCGAAGGCCGAAGCCGTTCGTGCGAGCCCGCCGCCGAGCAGCAGAACGCCGAGGACCAGCGCGGCAAGAAGTCCCTGAGTCAGCCTTCCCCTCATAGCATTCCCCTCTCAAACGATACGTGCGAAACCGCAGCGGCTCCCTCCACCACCGCGGCCCCGCTCATCCGGCGCTCGCGGCGACGGCCTTCGGCTGCGACCCGCTCATCTCTTGTTGCTCCGTGGCCTCGACAAGTGACGCGGAGACGAAGCTCTTGGGCTTCACGATGGAGAAACAAGCGGGCACAAGTAGGATCCCGCCCAGCAGATTCACTCCCATCAGGATCGAAAGCAGCTGCGCCATCTCGGCCTGGAAGCGCAGCTCGCTGAAGGACCAGGCGATGATGCCCGCGATCAGCGTCGTGGCCGTGAAGCAGACGGCCATGCCGGTGGTGCGGATGGCGCGCCGGATCGCTTCGTCGAAGTCGCCGCACCAGGCGTACTCCTGACGGATCCGGTCCGCGACGTAGACCGCGTAGTCCATTCCGACGCCCACGCCGACCGACTGCACCGGCAGCGTCTGGATCGTGAGCCCCGTCTCGCGCACCGCCATGTAGGCGAGCGAGAGCATGGTCGCGACCGCAATGCTGAACAGCACGAACAGGCCGGCCAGGTTGGAGCGGTAGCTGATCGCCACGAACAGGTACGAGATGATGAAGATCAGCACGATGTTCGCGACGTGGCCGCGCTCGACTTCGTCGTTCACCGCCGCGTAGACGCCCATGATCCCGCCCGCGAGCACGAACTCCGCGCCGCGCGTGTAGGTGTTGGTGCGCTGCGGATTGAACGAGACGTCCTTGAACTTGGTGTTCTGCGTCCACAGCTCGTAGCCGCAGTAGTGCCGGCAGTAGCGGATCGTCTGCGCGGTGATGTTGCCCTCGTCGTTCTTCCACTCTTCGGTGACGAAGTACGCCGAGCGGTCGACGATGTGGTTGACCAGATCCGCGACGGTCTCGAACTCGTGGACGATCTCGTCCGCCGGAATCGAGATGTTCTCGATCCGGTAGTCGAACTCCGCCGACAGATTGATGGCGAGCTTCTCCATCCGGTTCTTGTCTTGCTGGAGGTCTTCCTTGAAGCGATCGGAGAGCTTGATCTCGGGCAGCTTCGTGCGCGACAGCGCGCGGATGCCGGCGATCACGTTCTTCTCGACCTCCGCGGGGTCGGCGCGCTCGGTCCAGCGCCCGACCTGCACCGCGGTGCCGGGCTGGTAGCCCGTGATCTTCTGGTCCTCGTTGATGTCCGCGACCTCGACCACCATGCCCGAGTGGCGCGGGAACATGACGGGTCCGAACAGGTAGTAGATCGCGCCCATCACGCCGCCCTTGTCCTCGACCAGCCGCACGTTGATGCGGCCCATCGGGTTGGCGTTGATGAACTCGTTCGCGTAGTGGACCGCGCGCTTGATCGTCTTCCCTTTGTGGTCGCGGAAGAAGAACGTGATGTTCGCGTCCTCGGCGTCGTCGGTGAGGAACGGGCGCAGGAAGCCCGGGATGTTGCTGCGCTGGAGCTGGAAGATGATGCCGCCGATCGTCTGCGCGGCGTCGGGCACGAAGCCCCACTTCGGATCCGCGTAATGGTTCACCAGCCAGTACTGCTTGATCACGTCGACGAGCGACACGGTCGCGCCCGGGTCGACGTACTTGCGCATCCAGCGCTGCAGCGCCTCCATGCGCTGGATCACCAGACCGTCGGAGCTCGCGCTCTTGCCGTCGCCGTCGACGAACACCGTCATCTGGTCCACGCCGCCGAACGTCTCGCCGAGCTGCGCGGTCGCGACGTTGAACGGATGATCGGGCCAGAAGATCGGCACGCCCGGCCGGCTCTCGCCGATGGTCGAGTTGAACAGCACGTACCAGGTGGCGAGGATCAGCACGATCGCGTTGCCGCCGACCAGCACCCAACGGCTCACCGTCCCGGTCGCCGTCTCGCCCGCCCACTTCAGGAACTTCTGCATCCAGATCGGCGAGAAGTGCGCGAACTCGTGAGGCGGCGGCAGGTACGCGATCATGATCGGGTGCAGGATGATCACGTTGAAGATGATCGCCACCACCCAGAACGACCCGAAGATCGATAGCTCCTGCATGGTGCGGATCGTCGTGATCGCGACCACCGCGAGACCCGCGGCGTCGGTCAGGATGCCGATCATGCCGGGCAGCATGAGCTTGGCGAGCGACGTGGTCGCGCACTCGAGCTTCGACTCCTCGATCTCCGCCGGTGTGAGCTTGCGACCGAGCTTCTCGGATCGCACGGTGCACTCGACCTCGTACTCCTCGAAGAAGCGCTCGGCCATCTGAATCGTGTGCGAGATGGCGCGCGCCGTGATCAGGAGCGGAATCACCAGGATCAGCGGATCGAGCGCGATCCCGATCCAACCGGTCATGCCCATGCCCCAGACCGCCGTCGACAGACCCGCGACCATCGGGATCGCCACGCCGTGCAAGCGCCGGAAGTACGCGAGCAACAGGAAGAACAGCAGCACGATCGTGAGCAGCAGGAAGTACACGAGATCGAACTGGCTCTCGATCACGTAGCCGGTCGCCATAGGCGCGCCCGAGATGTAGATCTCGGCGGTGCCGTCGGCCTCTTCTTCAGCCTTCAGGTTCTGGAGATAGTTGAACAGCTCCGTGTAGGCCTTGCTGTTGTCGAGCCGGTGCGTGATGAAGCCCGCCGACACCAGCGCCGCGCGGTGATCGCGTGACACGAGCTGGCCGTAGATCAGGCCGGGGTTCTCGAGCACGGTCTCCTTGAGCTGCTGCAGCTCCGCTTCGTCCTCGGGAATCTCCTCGAGCAACGGTGCCGCTTCGATCGCGCCGTCGGGCTCGATGATGATGACGCGCGTGTTGATGTGCGAGAGGCTGCGAACCTGGTAGTGGTTGACGTTCGGAGCCTGATCGAGCTTGTCCGTGACGCGCGAGACTTTCTGCAGGAAGTCGTAGTCGTAGATCTGGCCCTCTTTCTTGATCACGGCGATCGCGACGAAAGAGGCCGATCCGAACTTCCCGGAGAACTTGTCCTGCGCGTGGATGTACGGGTGCTCGGGATAGGTCTTGCGGATGTTGGCGTCGACGCGGAAGCGCGCCTTTACGCCCAACAGGACCTTGCCGACGCCGTCCTCGCTTTGGGCCGCGGTGATGTTGTAGTAGGCGGCGTTGACCAGCGGGAACGAGAAGAACAGCGAGATGCTGAGCAGCGTCATCAACGCGGCGAACCGGTAGCGGATGACCAGGCGGCCGAAGCGCATCGAGAACGCGCTCTCCGGCAGGTTCTCTTCGATCAGGACCTTCGGTCTCTCTGGATCTTGGTCGGCCACGCTCACTCCCCCGCGCCGGTGGCCGGGATGGGCTCCGGCTTGGGCAACATCTCGAACCAGTTCTCGCCGGCATCGGTCGAGCGGATCACGTTGCCACCGGCGCCGACCATCCAGCACACGCTCGGCGTGCCGCAGGTGACATCGCGGAAGTAGCCGTGCTTGTCCGCGGGGAAGCGGCCGAAGCCGTCCTCTTCGCCGAGCTTGAGCCAGGTCTGCCCGCCGTCCTTGCTGATCCGGCGCTGGCCCTTCTCACCGACGGTGATCATGCGCGCCTCCGCGAAGGCGCCCGCGAACAACGCTTGCTTCGAATCGCTGGGCAGGTAGGTCCACGTGCGGCCGCCGTCGCTCGACGTGAGCACCACCCCGCCCAGACCGGTGATCAGTCCGTTCATCGGGTCCTTGAACTTCACGTCGAACAGGAACGGAGTCTCGATGACCTCGATCTTCAATGCGGGCACGGGCGAGAGCTTCTTCTGCGCGAACGCCTTCATGTCGACGCCTTCCTGGTCGAGCGGCGTCGCGTTTCGGATCTTGATCCGGTCCTGATTGATGCCCTCGTTCTCGAGGAACTTCTGGATCTCGTCCGCGCGCTCGTCCGCGAGGAACGTGTCGCCACGCTTGGCGAGCTCCGCCGGCGTCATCAGGCCTTCCATCTCGATCTTCAGGTAGGGCTTGTCGAGCAGGATCTCGGTCGCGGCGAAGATCTGCTCCCACTTGTCCTTGGGCACCTTCTTCTCGCCGATCGGAAAGACGATCTCCTCGAACCGCACCGTGCCCGCGATGTGGCCGTGATTCCAGGTCTCGCCGCCGTCGTCGGTCCAGTACGTGTGCCCGTACTCGCCGGCCATCCAGCCGTGCTTGTCGTCGGCGAAGTAGACGTCGTTCAGGAAGATGTCGTCGTACAGCTTGTCGCCGCGCTCGAAGGCCTCGAGCTCGTCGTCGGAGAGGTACTTGAAGCTCGGGTGGTCCTGGGTGAGCAGGAACGAACGATCCTGCCAGGTCTTGCCCGCGTCGCTCGTGTAGTAGCGCCCGCCCCAGTCACCGACGGCCCAGGCCGTGGTCGGGTTGATCGCTTTGACCGCGAACAAGTGCTGCGCCGGCTTGCGCGGGATGCTCTGCAGCTCCCAGGTGTCGCCGCCGTCGGTCGTGTGGATCACGAAGCCGCGGCGACCGACCGCCCAACCGTTCTTCTCGTCCGCGAACGAGATGTCGTAGATCGACTGATCGGTGAGACCGTTGAGCTTTCGCCAGTTCTTCCCGGCGTCGCTCGTGCGGTAGATCGCGCCGAAGTAGCCCGCCGCCCACAGGTGGTCGGCACCGATCGCGCTCACCGCGTACAAGTCGTCGGGAAGGTCGATCTCGCCCTCCGCGTACTGCTCCTCGTACGACTCTTCCATGCAGGCGCTCGTGCTGAACGCGATCAAACAGAGGCAACCCAGAACGCGCAATACACGCGCCGTGCGGAACCTGCTCAATGCCCCTCCCGGTCAAAACCTGCAGCGCTTCGCGCCGCACTCTGGAAACGAAAACGACCGGTCGTCGCGGTATACAACTCGCAGCGGCTCCTTCGGGAAGAAGGCGCGCGATGGCGAAGACCGGTGGCCGTTTCTATTACGGGGGCGATCCCGGTGTCAAGCTTAGGGGGCGATCGAACACAGGAATGCGCAACCTCTGCGCAACTTCGCGCGTGTCGTGCAGACGCAATGATGCGTCGCGTCTAGAATGCGCCGCATGACGGCACGGGCGAAAGCGCCGCCTCGCGCGCGCTCGGCGATGCGAACACTCGCGGGTGCAGCCGTTCGCGCCGCTGCGAGCGACTACGGGCCGTTCAGGGGGCGTCGAACGCGCGCCGAGCGCGACGCGGACGCCGGTCGGCGCATCGCCGCAGCGCTCGGCTCGCTGCGCGGGATCTACACCAAGCTGGGGCACCACCTCGCGACGCGCGTCGACGCACTTTCGGATGAGTTTCGTGCGCCGCTCGACGCGCTGGGCGACGCCGCGCCGGCCGTGCCTTTCGCGACCATCCGCGCGCAGCTCGCGCGCGCGCTCGGCTCGAGCGAGCGCTTTGCCTGGATCGATCCCGTCCCGCTCGGCACCGCCTCGATCGCGCAGGTGCACCGCGCGCGGCTGCGCGACGGAAGCCAGGTCGCCGTGAAGGTGCGGCACGCGGAGCTGACGCCGGCAAGAATCACGCAGGACGTGCGCAACCTGCGCCGCGCGGCGTGGCTGTTGAGACCCTGGCTCGGCGGACACGACAGCGGCGAGCTGTTCGACCAGCTACACGGCGCGCTGCTGCGCGAAATCGACTTCGAGCTCGAGGGGCGCGTCGCGGAGTCGATCGCGCGCGATCTGGTGGACGACGCCCGCGTGGTGGTGCCGCGCGTACACTGGAACGCGAGCGCCAAGAGCGTGCTCACGCTCGACTACGTGCCGCGCACGCGCCTCGACGATCGCGAGGCGCTCGCAGCGCGCGGCATCGCGCCCGAAGCCGTGCTCGGCATCGTCGCCGACGCGTACGGACGCCAGGTCTTCGGGCACGGTCTGTTCCACGCCGATCCGCACGCGGGCAACCTGTACGTCGTGGACGAGCCCGGCTCCGCGCCGCGCGTGTTGTTCATCGACTTCGGGCTGGCGGAGCGGCTCTCGCCTACGCTGCGCGAGGAGCTGCGGCTGGGCTTCCAGGCGCTCTTGAAACGCGACGTCGATGCGTTGCTCGCGGGGCTCGTGCGTTTGCGCGCGGTGGTGCCCGGTCGCGAGCGCGAAGCGCGCGCCGCGCTCGTCGAAGCGCTCGACGCGGGCGCCGCCAGCGCGCTCGGCGCGAGCGCCTCCGGAATCCAATCGCTCAAGTCGCTCGGCAAGCGACTGGTGCGCGAGAGCGGAGCATTCCGCGTTCCGCACGAGCTGCTGCTCTGGGCGCGCACGCTCGCGCACGTCTACAACCTGTCCGAACGCATCGCCCCCGGCGCCGATCCGATGCCGCGCTTCCTGCCGCACCTCTTGAGGTTCGTCACCGCGGGACCCGGCTGAGCGTAGCAACACACGTCCGACGACGGCATCCGCAGCACTCCGAGCAAGGTGCGCGCGAAGCGCGCGCCGCGCAGCGAGCCGAAGGCGAACGTAGTTCGGGTGGCGCGCGGACGTCCGCGCGCCGGGCCCCGCTAAGGCATCTACTCGACGATCTCGTCCCTGAGCAGCTTGGCGATGACTTCGAGCGTGCGCACGCGATCGGAGGTGGACAGGCTGATCAGGTCGGCGATCGACAGCCGGCCGTCGATCTGCGCGAGCATGAAGCCCTCGTCGGGCTTGAGCTTGAGCTGCATGATCTGCGCGGTCGTGATCTTGCGCTTCAACACGCGGCCCTGATCGCCGATCTCCTTGGCCCAGGTCTGCGCGCGTTCGGTGCGCACCAGCTGCAGGTAGCCCTGCACGTCGAGCCGGCCCGGCTGCGTCTTCGCGACCTCGTTCAGCTCGCGCCAGGCGTCGTCGTAACGCCCTTCTTTGTAGGACTGCAGGGCGAGCTGGAGCTGCGTGTCGGGATCGTCTTCGGCCTCGAACTCGATGATCGGGCCGCTCTTGGGCGTGTCGTCGTCGTCGGTGACGATCTTGCCCGGCGCGGGCTTCTTCTCGCGCGGCGGCGGGAATCCGCTGGCGGGCTTGGCGGCGACGCGAGGCGGCGCGGCCTTCTTGCGCGCGCCACCGTTCTCCTCGTAGGCGGTCTCGAGGTAGTCGTGCACGGCCTGGTTCTCGGGGTCGAGCGCGCGCGCCTGTTCCCAGCACGCAATCGCCCCTTCGAGATCGCCCAACCCGTAGTGGTTGAGCCCTCGCTTCAGCAAGCGCGTCACTTCATCGTGTCGTGAATCGCCCAAACCCTAGCCTTTGACCGCCACCTCGTTGCCTTGGTCGTACTGTCTCGCCAGCCGCTCGATCTCCTCGGGCGAGAGCGTGCCGCGCGGATTGACTTGGATCGACTGCGCGCGCCCGGTCGCCAGATCGCGCGCCGAGACCGAGACGATGCCGTTCGCGTCGATGTCGAACGTGACCTCGATCTCGGGTCCGCCCTTCGGGCCCTGCGGGATTCCCGCCAGCACGAACTCGCCGAGCAGATCGTTGTCGTCGGCGCGCTCGCTCTCGCCCTGCAACACGCGGATCTTCACGGCCGTCTGGTTGTCGCGCGTGGTGGTGAAGATCTCCTGGCGCGAGGTCGGCACGGTGGTGTTGCGGTCGATCAAGCGCGCGAAGTGACCGCCGAAGGTCGCGATGCCGAGCGACAGCGGCGTGACGTCGACGAGCAGCGGGCCTTCCTTCTCCTCGGAGAGCATCGCGGCCTGGATTGCCGCGCCGACCGCCACGACCTCGTCGGGATTCACGCCCTTGTGCGGCGTCTTTCCGAACAGCTGTGCGACGAAGCGCTGCACCAGCGGCATGCGCGTCTGGCCGCCGACCAGGAGCACCTGGTCGATCTGCGCCGCGCTGACGTTCGCGTCGTCGAACGCGCGCTGCACGATGCCCCGCGTGCGCTCGACCAGCTCCGACGTGAGCTCCTCGAGCTGCTCGCGCGAGAGCACCACGCTCATGTGCAGCGCGTTCTCTTCCGCGTCCGCGGCAATGAACGGCAGGTTGATCTCGGAGGAGGCGACCTGCGACAGGTCGCACTTCGCCTTCTCCGAAGCGTCCTTCAGCCGCTGCAGCGCCATGGTGTCGCCGGCGAGGTCGAGGCCTTCCTTCTCTTTGAACGACGAGAGCAGGAACTGCACGATGCGGCGGTCGAAGTCCTCGCCGCCGAGCTGCGTGTCGCCGTTGGTCGCGAGCACCTCGATCACGCCCTTGCCCATCTGCAGGATCGAGACGTCGAAGGTGCCGCCTCCCAGATCGTAGACCGCCACGACCTCGGTCTTGTCGCGGCCGAAGCCGTAGGCCAGCGCCGCCGCGGTCGGCTCGTTGATGATGCGCAGAAGCTCGAGGCCCGCGATGCGGCCCGCGTCGCGCGTGGTCTGGCGCTGCGCGTCGTTGAAGTACGCGGGCACGGTGATGACCGCCTGCTGCACGGTGTCGCCCAGGTACTCCTCGGCGACACGCTTCATCTCGCGCAGCACGATGCCGGAGATCTCCGGGATCGTGTACACGCGGCCGGCGACGCGCACGCGCACGTCGTTGTTCGGACCCTCGGCCAGCTCGTAGGGCAGTAGCGACTTGAAGCTCGCGACCTCGGGCGAGTCGAACGAGCGGCCGATCAGGCGCTTCGCCGCATAGACCGTGTTCTTCGCGTTGGTGACGGCCTGGCGCTTGGCCAGATGTCCGACCAGCCGCTTGCCCTCTTCCGTGACCGCGAAGATCGAGGGAGTCGTCTTGTAGCCACCGGTGTTGGGGATCACGACCGGCTGGCCCTCCTCGAGGATCGCCACGCACGAGTTCGTCGTTCCCAGATCGATTCCGATTACTCGACTCATCGTCCTTCCCTCATGACTGCCGACACCTCACAGTGTCTGCAAGGCCAGTCGGATCTCCTTGTCCAGCGGATCGAGCTCCCAGGCGCGCTGCAGGTGCTTGCGAGCCTTCTGCGGCTCGCCGGACTGGCGGTAGACCGCAGCCAGCGCCTTGCGGAAGCGCAGATCGTCCTCGTCGAGCGCGACCGCTCGTTCGCCGTACAGCGCGGCCTTGGCGAGATCGCCGCCGATCGCCAGCAGCAGGTTCGAGAGCTTGTGCGCGAGCTCCGCGTCGGTCGGCATGAGCTGGGCGGCTTCTTCGAGCAGCTCCGCCGCGCCGGCGCGATCGCCGTGCAGGAGCAGCTCGGCCTTGCGGCGCACGTCGGCGGCGCGATCGGTGTTCGCGCGCGGCAGGATCTCGGCGAGCTCCTCGTGGTACTGCTTCTCGCGCGGGTCGAAGGCGAGCGCGAGCTCCACGAGCTGCGCGGCGCGCGCCCAGTCGCCGCTGGCTTTGTAGCCGAGCGCGGCTTCGAAGTGCTTGCAGGCGCGCGCGCGGCTCTGCTCGAGCTGCTTCTGCAGCGAGTCGAGCACGAGTCCGGGCGATTGCAGGCCCAAGCGGTTGCGCAGCGACGAGCCGCGCGCGCCGGGCGTGGCGGCGGCGGGCTTCGCGGCGGGCTTCGGCCGCGTCGCGAACGGCGACGGCTTCGCGGAGCTGGTCGTGTCGCTGAGCGTGCGCGTGTAGCTGGCGCGCAGCTTCGTGTCGCGCAGCACGTCGTGTGCGGCGACGATGCGCTTGTAGATCTCGGTCAAGAGCCCCGCGTACGGACCGAGCTCTTTCTTGAAATAGCGGTCGGGATGAAAAGTCTTCGAGCGCTCGAAGAACGCGTCGCGGATCTCGTCGGCGGTCGCGGCGCGCGACACACCGAGGATCGCGAAGTAGTCGAGCCCGGGCAGCGCGCGCGCGAGCCCGCGGATCTCCGCCTGGAATGTCTCCGGCAGATCGACGCGCACGGTCGCTCGCGAGGTCTCGGCCGAGGCCGCCTCGGGATCGTGGCTCGAACTCATCCCGCCTCCACTTCGATGCGCACAAGCAACATGCAAACTTGCATCGAAGCTATCGGGGTCGCTCAGCCTGAAGTTGAGCAAGCCAGGCGCAAGACGGCGTCGTTGGCGGGCGTGTCGCGCGCTGCCGGGCTCAGGCTGAGATCAGGCGCTCCAGGATGGCCTTCTGCGCGTGCAGGCGGTTCTCGGCCTGGTCGAACACGATCGAGCGCCCGGACTCGAACACGTCCGCGGTGATTTCCTCGTCGCGGTGCGCGGGCAGGCAGTGCAGGAGCTTGGCGTGCGCGGGCGCCGAGGCGAACAGCGCGGCGTTGACCTGGTACGGGCGGAAGAGCACGCGCCGCTGCTCGGCTTCCGCCTCCTGTCCCATGCTGGCCCACACGTCGGTGTAGATGAAGCTCGCGGACTTCACCGCCTCGTGCGGATCGGCGACGAAGCGGATCTGGCCGCCGTTGCGCGTGGCCAGGTCGCTGGCGCGCTTGGCGATCCCGGCGTCGGGCGCGTAGCCGGGCGGGGTGCTCACGACCAGGCGCATGCCGAGACAGCCCGCCAGGTTCAGGAGCGAGTGACACATGTTGTTGCCGTCGCCGACGTAGCAGAGCTCGTCGCGGCGCAGGTCTCCGTGCTCGAGGATGGTGAGCGCGTCGGCCATCGCCTGGCACGGGTGCAGCCGGTCGGTGAGCGCGTTGATCACGGGCACGCTCGCGTGCGTGGCAAGCGACTCGATCACGTCGTGGCCGTAGGTGCGCGCCACGATTGCATGACACCAGCGCGACAGGTTGCGCGCCACGTCCTCCGTCGGCTCGCGCTCGCCGATCTGCACCTGGCCGGGCGGCAGGTAGACCGGAAAGCCGCCGAGCTCGACGACGCCGACCTCGAAGGTCACGAACGTGCGCAGGCTGGGCTTGGCGAAGTAGAGCAGCACCGAGCAGCCCTCGAGCGAGCGCACCGGCGTGCGGAGCTTGCGCAGCGCCTTCAGCTCGACCGCGCGCGCGAGCATGCGCTCGACCTCGTCGCGCGGCCAGTCCGCGATCGAGAGGAAGTCCTTGGGCGCCCTTTCAGCGGATCGGGTTGCGGACAAGCTTCGTCCCCACGCCGCCATCGGTGAAGATCTCGAGCAGGAGCGCGTGCGGCACGCGACCGTCGATGATGTGCGCGGCCGTCACGCCGTACTCGAGCGCGTGCACGGCGCACTCGAGCTTCGGAATCATGCCGCCCTTCACGGTGCCGTCGCCGATCGCGCTGCGCACGTCGGCCTCGCTCATTTGCGCGATCAGGTTCTTGTCCTCGTCGAGCACGCCGACCACGTCGGTGAGCAGCATCAACTTCTCGGCCGCGAGCGCCTCGGCGATCGCGCCTGCCGCGGTGTCGGCGTTCACGTTGTAGGTGTCGCCCGCGGCGTCGACGCCGACCGGAGCGATCACCGGGATGAAGCCGTCCTTGGTCAGAGTGCGGATCAGCGAGACGTCGACGCGTTCGGGCGCGCCGACGCGGCCGAGATCGCGACCGCCCGGGCCGAGCAGCTTCTTCACGCGCAGAAAGCCGCCGGCGTCCTTGCCAGTGAGGCCGATCGCCTGGCCCCCCGCCTCGCCGATCAGCGACACGATCTCGCCGTTGATCTGGCCGCCGAGCACCATCTCGACGACCTCCATGGTCTCGTCGTCGGTCACGCGCACGCCGTCGACGAACTCGGTCTGCTTGCCGAGGCGTTCCAGGAGCTTGCCGATCTGCGGCCCGCCACCGTGCACGATCACCACCCGCAGACCGATGAACCGCAGCAGTGTCACGTCCTTCGCGAACGAGGCCTTGAGCGCGTCGTTCTCCATGGCCGCGCCGCCGTATTTGATCACGACGGTCTTGTCGCTGAAGCTGCGGATGTACGGCAGCGCCTCGACCAGGATCTGGGCCTTGCGGATCAGCTCTTCCATCGGGTCCTTACCGAATCGCTCGTTGGGTCGCGCGCGCATTGTGCGGCTCTGCGGGGATCCGCACAAATCCGGCCGCGCTACGGGCCCTTCGCCCGCGGGTGCGCCTGCCGGTAGATCCGCGCCAGACGCTCGGCGGAGACGTGCGTGTAGCGCTGCGTGGTGGAGAGCCGCTCGTGGCCGAGCAGCTCCTGGATCGCGCGCAGATCGACATCCGCGTCGAGCAGGTGCGTGGCGTAGGAGTGGCGCAGCGTGTGCGGGCTGGCCGGCCGCGCGATGCCCGCGACCCGCATGCGCCGGCGCAGGATCACGCGCACGCCGCGGTCGGAGAGCGCGCCGCCGCGCGCATTGGTGAACAGTGCCTGCGCGAGCAGGCCCTTCGGCTCACGCAGCGCCAGCCAGTCCACGAGAGCTTGGCGCGCCTTGGCCGGCACGGGCACGACGCGCTCCTTGCGGCCCTTGCCGAACACGCGCAGCTCGCGCCGGTGCGCGTCCCAGTCGCGCACGCGCAAGCTGGCGAGCTCGCCCACGCGCAGCCCCGTGCCGTAGAGCAGCTCGAACAGCGCGCGGTCGCGGATCGCGAGCCGCGGCGTGCGATCGGCCTCTTCGACTTCGACGAGCCGCTCGCAGTCTTCGGCCGAGAGCGGGGACGGCAGGCGCAGACCGGCCTTCGGACCGGGCAGGCCGTCGGTCGGATCGGCCACGCGCTCCCCGCCGCGCACGCGGAAGCGGAAGAACGAGCGCAGCGCCGCCAGCCGTCGATTGCGCGTCGACGGCTTGTGCGTGCGGTGGAAGCTCGCCAGGTACGAGCGCACCGTCAGCGCATCGATCCGATCGAGGCCGCCGCTGCGCACGCACTCGGGCAGCTCCGCCAGGCGCTCCAGCTCCGACGTGTACGCGCGCAGCGTGTGCTTCGAGAGCCCGCGCTCGGAGTCCAGATGGCGCGCGAACGCGGCCAACGCCTTCGCGTCCTCGGGAATCACGGCACCACGGGCGCGGCGCCGACCGCGCGCGTCCACGGCTCGAGCGCTTCGAGTGCGCGCGCAGCGGTGCGGATGTTGCGATCGCGGCGCTTGGCGCGCGCCGCGGAGCCCTCGAGCGGCGGGAACAAGCCGAAGTTCACGTTCATCGGCTGGAAGTGGCGCGGGTCGGCTTCGCGCAGGTGACGCAGGAGCGCGCCGAGCGCGGTGGTCGGCGGCGGCAGCGGCGCCTCGGCACCGCGCGCCTTGGCCGCGACGAACACGCCGGCCAGCAGGCCTAGCGCGGCCGACTCGACGTAGCCCTCGACGCCGGCCATCTGGCCCGCGAAGTGAAGCCCCGGGCGCGCGCGGTGCTGCAGCCGCTCGTCGAGCAGCTCGGGCGCGCGGATGAAGGTGTTGCGGTGCACCGAGCCGAAGCGCGCGAACACCGCGTTCTGCATGCCGGGCAGCGAGCGGAAGATCCGCTTCTGCTCGCCCACCTTCAGCTTGGTCTGGAAGCCGACCAGGTTGTAGAGCGTGCCGGTCTTGTCCTCCTGCCGGAGCTGCATTACAGCGAACGGTGTAGGTCCGCCGCGCCGGTCCTCGAGTCCGACCGGCTTCATCGGCCCGAACGCGAGCGTGAGCGGCCCGCGCTCGGCCATCACCTCGATCGGCAGGCAGCCCTCGAAGTACTGCGGCTTCTCGAACGGGTGCAGTGGCGTCTTCTCGGCCGCGACGAGCTCGGCGACGAAGGCGAGATACGCGTCGCGCGAGAGCGGGACGTTCAGGTAGTCGCCCTCGCCTTCCGCGGGATCGAGCCAACGCGAGGCGCGGAAGATCACGTCCAGGTCGAGGCTGTCGGCGTGCACGACCGGCGCGATCGAGTCGTAGAAGTAGAGCGCGTCGCCGCACAGCGCTTGCACTTGCGTCGCCAGGGCGTCGCTGGTGAGTGGACCGGTGGCGAGGATCGCGAGCCCCTCGGGCAGCTCGGTCACTTCGGCGCGCACCAGCTCGATCGCCGGCTCGGCCTCTATCCGCTCGCTGATCGCGCGCGCGAACGCGATCCGGTCGACCGCGAGTGCGGAGCCCGCGGGCACCCGGTTCGCGTCGGCCGCCGCGAGCACCAGCGAGCCCGCGCGGCGCAGCTCCTCGTGCAGAAGGCCCACCGCGTTCTCGGGCGCGTCGGAACGCAGGCTGTTCGAGCAGACCAGCTCGGCGAGCGCATCGGTCGAATGGGCCGGCGAGCTGCGCAGGGGGCGCATCTCGTAGAGCCGCACCGGCACGCCTCTACGGGCGAGCTGCCAGGCCGCCTCGCAGCCCGCGAGCCCGCCTCCGACCACCTGCACACGCTCCGGAACCACGCGCGGAACATAGCCCGCACGCGTCAGCCGGGCCGCGTGCGAGCGACGCGCGCGCCGTCGCGGCGAACCAGTCCCGTGAGCTCGAGCTCGAGCAACAGGCCGGAGAGCTCGGCGGGTCGCCGGCCGAGCGCTCGCGCAAGCGCGTCGAGGTCGCGAGGACCGTCCGCGAGCAGGGTCAGGATCGCCCGACCCGGGTCGCTCGGCGCCGATCGCTCGCTCGCTTCGGATTCCGGGGCGACCGGCCTGCGCGAGAGCGGCCCGAGCACGGCTTCGATCGCGTCCGCCGGTTCGAGGATCGGGGTCGCGCCGTCGCGCAGCAGCCGGTTCGTGCCGCGACACAGGTCGGAGTCGATCGGACCGGGCACGACCAGCACGTCGCGGCCCTGCTCGAGCGCGTGGCGCGCGGTCCACAGCGAGCCGCTCTTCTCGCGCGCCTCGACGATCAGCGTGGCACCAGCGAGCCCGCTGATCAGGCGATTGCGCTCCGGGAAGTGGCGCGGTTGCGCCCCCTCGCCCGGCGGGTGCTCGGACAGCCACGCGCCTCCCGACGCGAGGATCCGTTCCGCGAGCGCCGTCTGCCCGCGCGGCGTGACCTGGTCGAGGCCCGACGCCAGCACCGCAACAGTGCGCCCGCGCCCGTCGAGCGCTCCCTCGTGGGCCGCCGCATCGACGCCGTAGGCAAGCCCGCTGATCACCGCGATGCCGGCCTTCGCGATCTCGGCCGCGAAGCCGCGCGCGCAGCCGAGTGCGCGCGTCGACGCTCGGCGCGCGCCCACGATCGCGAGCGCGGCTCCGTCGGGCAACGGACCGCGCACCCAGACGAGCAGCGGCGGATCGGGAATCGACGCGAGTGCGGCCGGGAAGCCAGGCGAGTTCGGACCCAGCGCGAGAATTCCGCGCGCCTCCGCGTCGGCTAACCGCTGACGCGCCACGGGTGCGCGCAGCGCGGCCTCGATCGACTCCGCCAGCGGCGGCGAGAGCCAGGCCGCCCTCGCTTTCGGACTCGCGCGCAGCGCGGCTCGCGCAGAGCCGAACCGGTCGATCAAACTCTGTGCGCGCGCGCGGCTCATGCCGGACACGCCCGCAAGCTCGACGCGTGCGGAGACTTCTTCGTCCACGAGGACTCCGCGGGACCGCGCGGGGTGGCCGCGGCTACAGTAGCGAGCCGATGACCGCCTCGCCCTCGAAGTCTCCGCGCGCGCTGCTGCTGGCCTACGCGCTCCCCTATCTGGTGTACGTGGGGCTCGGTTCGCTGTTCGACGGGCGCGAGCAACCGCTCGCGCTGTACGGCGGCCGGGCGCTGGCGGTCGGCGCCGCGCTCGCGTGGGGTATGCGCGTCTGGCGACCGCTGCGCGGACCGAAGAGTGTGGCGGGTTCGGTCGCGCTCGGCGCGCTCGCGGGTCTGCTCGGGACGGCACTCTGGATCGCGGGGGTCGCGCCGTTCGCGGCCGCCGACGCGAACCCATTCTCGGACTCCGCCTGGCTCGCACGCGCCGTGGTAGCGACGACGCTGCCGCCGCTGGTCGAGGAGCCACTGCTGCGCGGCTGGCTGTTCGGTGTGGTGCTGCTGTTCGAGCGCGCGCGGCGCGCCGACTCGCGCGCGCCGCTCGGAGACGCGCTCGATCGCGGCTCGCTCGCGAGCATCGCGCCCGGCGAGTGGAGCGTGCTCGCACTGATCGTCACGAGCGCCGCGTTCGCGCTCGGCCACGCGCCGCACGAGTGGCTGGCCGCGAGCGCCTACGGGCTGCTGATGTGCGGGCTCTGGATCGCGCGCGGCGACCTCGTATCATGCGTCTCGGCCCACGCGGTCACGAACGCGGCGCTGGCCGTGTACGTGCGCGCGACCGGCAGCTGGGCGCTCTGGTAGCCCGGACAGCGACAGAGGACGAGATGACCGAGATTCCGCAGAGCTACGACCCGGCGAAGGCCGAGCGAGAGTGGTCCGAACGCTGGGAGCGCGACGGGATCTTTCGTTGGGATCCGACGCGATCGCGCGCCGAGACCTTCGCGGTCGACACACCGCCACTCACGGTCTCGGGCTCGCTGCACATCGGGCACGCGTTCAGCTTCACGCAGGCCGACGTGATCGTTCGCTACCAGCGCATGACCGGCAAGAACACCTTCTATCCGATCGGCTGGGACGACAACGGGCTCGCGACCGAGCGGCGCGTGCAGAACGTGTTCGGAATCCGGCCCGACCCACGCAAGGCCTACGACCCGGCCTGGCAGCCGACCCGCGAGCGACCGAAAGATGCGCCGGTCGAGGAAGTCTCGCGTCGGAACTTCGTCGAGGCGTGCGGGCTGGTCACCGCCGAGGACGAGCGCGCGTTCGAGGACGTGTGGCGGCGGATCGGACTCTCGGTCGACTGGACCACGCAGTACGCGACCATCGACGAACGCTGTCGGCGCACGTCGCAGCTCTCGTTCCTCGATCTGGAGCGGAAGGGCGAGGCGTACCAGAAGTTCGCGCCGACGGTCTGGGACGTCGACGATCGCACGGCGGTCGCACAGGCGGAGATCGAGGATCGCGAGCTGCCGGGCGCGTACCACGACATCCGTTTCAGCGTCGACGGCGAGCCCCCGATCACGATCTCGACGACTCGCCCCGAGCTGCTCGCCGCGTGCATCGCCGTCGTGGCCCACCCGCGCGACGAGCGCTTTCGAACCTATTTCGGGAAGACCGCGCGCACGCCGCTTTTCCACGTGCGCGTGCCGATCCTGCCCTCGGAGCACGCCGACCCGGAGAAAGGCACCGGCATCCTGATGGTCTGCACGTTCGGCGACCAGGCCGACGTCGAATTCTGGCGTGGACGCGAGCTCCCGCTGCGACAGCTGATCGGGCTCGACGGCCGCATGCGCCCGGTCCGCTTCGGTCCCTCCCCGTTCGAGAGCGCCGAGCCGGGCGAGGCGCAGGCCGCGTGGGCGGAGCTCGAGGGAAAGACCGTCAAGCAGGCCCAAGCCAAGATCGTCGAGCAGCTGCGCGCCGCGGACGCGCTGGTCGGCGAGCCGCGCGCGATCGTGCACGCGGTGAAGTTCTACGAGCGCGGCTCACGTCCGCTCGAGTTTGTACCGACGCGGCAGTGGTTCGTGCGCCTGCTCGTGCACAAACAGGCGCTGCTCGAGCAGGGGCGCAAAGTCGAGTGGCGTCCCGCCTACATGCGCGCGCGCTACGAGAACTGGGTCGAGGGCCTGAACCAGGACTGGTGCATCAGCCGGCAGCGTTACTCGGGCGTGCCGTTCCCGGTCTGGTATCCGCTCGATGCCGACGGCGCACCGGATCATTCCCGTCCGATCATTGCCGCACCGGAGAGCCTTCCCGTCGATCCGCTCTCCGCAGCGCCGCCGGGCTACACCGAAGCGCAACGCGATCGCCCGGGCGGATTCAGCGGCGACCCCGACGTGATGGACACCTGGGCGACTTCGTCCCTCACGCCCCAGATCGCGAGCGGCTGGCCACTCGACATGGACCGGCACGCGAAGCTCTTCCCGATGGACATGCGCCCGCAGGCGCACGAGATCATCCGCACCTGGGCGTTCTACACGATCGTGAAGGCGTGGCTGCACGAGCGCGAGATTCCGTGGCGGAACGCCGCGATCTCGGGCTGGATCCTCGACCCCGATCGCAAGAAGATGTCGAAGTCCAAGGGCAACGTCGTCACGCCGATGCACCTACTCGAGCAATACGGCTCCGACGCGGTGCGCTACTGGTCCGCGTCGGGACGCCCCGGCACCGACACGGCGTTCGACGAAGGGCAGATGAAAGTCGGGCGCCGTCTCGCGATCAAGATGCTCAACGCATCGAAGTTCGTGCTCGGCGCCGCCGGCGACGCACCCGCCGATCTATCGCTGGTCACGCGCCCGCTCGATCGGGCAATGCTCGCCGACCTGGGTGGCGTCGTCGCCGAATGCACCGCCGCGTTCGACGCCTACGACTATGCCCGCTCGCTCGAACGCACCGAACGTTTCTTCTGGAGCTTCTGCGACGACTA
>JANNLG010000011.1:0-4287 GCA_031396695.1 Deltaproteobacteria bacterium | reverse complement strand
CCCGAGCTGCTCGCGCGGCTTTCGGCGCGCGGGCAGCCGGCGCTGCTCGGAATCCGCGTGCGGGTCGAGCGCTGCTTCTTCCACTGCGCGCGCGCGTTCCTGCGCGCGGAGCTGTGGAACCCCGAGCGCTGGCCGGAGCCGGTGCGCATTTCGTTCGGGCGCCAGATCGCGCCGCGCATCGGCGGCGACGCGAAGCTCGCCGACGCGATCGACGCCAACATCGAGAAGGGACGGAACGACCTCTAGCGGCGGCTGCGCTCAGGCCGCCGGCGCGCCCACCGCTCCGAGCGGCAGCGACACGAGCCCGCCGTTGCCGGTGAACACGAGCCGGCGCCGGTGGAACTTCTCGATCGTCGGACGATGGCCGATGCTCACGATCGTGGTGCCGGGCAGCTCCGCGGCGATCAGCTCGTAGAGGTGCTTTTCGTTCTCGGCGTCGAGCGCGGACGTGCTCTCGTCCAGGAACAGCCAGAGTGGCTTCTGCAACAGCGCGCGCGCGAACGCGAGCCGCTGCTGCTCGCCGGGCGAGAGCCGCTGCTCCCAGTGGTCGTGCTCGCCGAGCCGCTCGACCAGGTGCGTGAGCCGGCACTCCGCCAGCGCGCGACCGAGCTCGGTGTCGAGGAACGCGCCCTCGGGCGACGGGTACGAGAGCGCGCCGCGCAGGCTGCCGATCGGCAGGTACGGCTTCTGCGGCAGGAACAGACACTTGGAAGTGTCGGGCCGCTCGATCCGACCGGAGCCGAACGGCCAGATGCCGGCGAGCGCGCGGAACAGCGTGCTCTTGCCGCTGCCCGACGGACCGCTCACCAGCACCGGCTCGCCGCGCATCAGCTTCGCATCCACCCCGTGCAGGAGCGTCTCGCCGCCGGGCAGCGCGAGCGTCAGGCCCTGCAGCACGACGCCGTCCGGATCGCGCGCCTCGACCTCGATGCCGCCACTCGCGTGCGCCTGCGCGTGCATGGTCGCGATCGCGGCGCGGAACGTGATCAAGCGGTCGACGGTCGCCTTCCAGTCCGCCAGGTCGATGTACGCCGCCACGAAGAAAGACAGCGCGTCCTGCACGCGTCCGAACGCGTTGGCGGTCTGCGTGAGCGCGCCGAAGGTGATCTCCTTCGCGAAGTAGCGCGGCGCCGCGGCCAGATACGGGAACAGCACGGCCGCTTGATCGAAGCCGACGGTGAACGTCCGCAGCTTCTTCTGGCGCCGCATGATCTCCCACCAGTTGCGCCACACCGAGCCGAAGCGTTCCGAGAGCCGGCGCGCCTCGTCTCCCTCGCCGCCGTAGAGCGCGATGCCCTCCGCGCTTTCGCGCACGCGCACCAGGCTGAAGCGGAAGTCCGCCTCGAAGCGTTGCTGGTTGAAGTTGAGCGTCGGCAGCGGCTTCCCGATCCAGTGGGTGAGCCAGGTGCCCACGACCGAGTAGGCGAGCGCCGCCAGCACCATGTAGCCGGGCAACGCGAAGCTCACGCCGAAGAGCGTGAACGCGAACGAGCCCGACAACCCCCACAGAATCGCGATGAACGAGGCCAGCGTCACGACCTGGCGCAGGAGTCCGAGCGAGAGCGTCAGGCTCTGGTCGACGAACAGCCGCAGATCGTCGGCGATGCGCTGATCCGGGTTGTCCGTGCCGGTGTCCGCCAGCCGCATGCGGAAGTAGGCGCGCTCGGCCAGCCAGTCGCGGACGTAGAGCTCGGTCAGCCAGCGACGCCAGCGGATCTGCAACATCTGCTGGAGGTACGCGCTGTAGACCGCCGCCGCGATGAAGATCGTAGCCAGCACCATGAATCGCCCGCAGAGCCTGAGGAAGGCGTCGTAGTCGAACTGCTGGAGCGCGTCGAAGAACTCGCGGTTCCAAGTGTTGAGCAGCACGAGCAGGTACACCTGCCCCAGGCTCAGCGACACCACCACGAACAGCAGTCCCCGCGCGACCCAGCGCTCCTCCGAACTCCAATACGGAGCGGCCAGGGTCCAGAAGTCGCGAAGGAACGCGCGCAGCTTGGCGGTCATGCGAATCTCCAAACGGGCGGACAGAGTGGACGGGGAAAACAGGCCGATCGACCTGCGGACGCGAGAGCTTATCGAGCGCTTTGCGCTCGAACAGCGGTCGAGCCTTTGGGCCGTGCGCAGATTCGCCCGGCTGTGCGCGCTCGCGGACAGCCGCGTCGCGCGACGCCCGGCCGAGTAGACTGCCTCGCGGAGGATTCGATCGCATGCGCTGGAAAGGGGAACGCGGAAGCGACCAGGTCGAGGATCGCCGGGGCATGGGCCGGTCGCGCGGCGGCATCGCGCTCGGCGGCGGCGGGATCCTGCTCGTGATCGTGTTCGCGCTTCTGACGGGCACCGATCCGATGCAGCTGCTCGACGCCGCGTCGCAGGTGCAGGTCGACACGGGAGCGCGCGAGCCGGGACCCGTGGGTGCGCCGGGCGACGAGGGCGGGCAGTTCGCCGCCGTGGTGCTCGGCTCGACCGAGGACGCGTGGAGCTCCGTGTTCGCCGCGCGCGGCGGTCGCTACCAGCCGCCGCGCCTGGTGCTCTTCACCGGCGCGGTCGATTCCGCGTGCGGCAGCGCGGACTCCGCGGTCGGCCCGTTCTACTGCCCCGCCGATTCGCAGGTGTACATCGACCTGTCGTTCTTCGACGAGCTCGAGAAGCGATTCGGCGCGCCGGGCGACTTCGCGCAGGCCTACGTGATCGCGCACGAAGTCGGCCACCACGTGCAGAACCTGCTCGGCGTCTCGTCGCAGGTTTCCGAAGCGCAGCGGCGCGGCTCGCGCGAGGCGGCCAACGACCTGTCCGTCAGGCTCGAGCTGCAGGCCGACTGCTTCGCGGGCGTGTGGGGCAAGCTCGCGAACCGCGAGCGCGACTGGCTCGAACCGGGCGACGTCGAGGAAGGACTCGCGGCCGCGGCGGCGATCGGCGACGACACACTTGCGCGTCGCTCGGGCGGCAGCGTCCAGCCCGAGAGCTGGACGCACGGCTCGTCCGAGATGAGAGGTCGCTGGCTGCGGCGCGGGCTCGAGTCCGGCGACATCGACGCCTGCGACACGTTCGGAGCGGAGACATATTGACTTCGCTCGGCTGCGCCTCGCTGCGCGCCCCGCTGCGCGTCGCTTGCTGGCCACACGCGAGGGCGGCCTCGCGTGTGGCCGTCGCTTCGTTCGGCGTCTAGCCGTACAGAGGCGACGAGGCTTTCATGAAGCGGAGCTGCATGCGCATGCTGGCAACTCTGCGGCCGCGCGCGTCGCTCGCGAGCGCGTCGAACCATAGGTACTCGGTCTTCGGACTCTGCCCGACCGAGGCGATTTCGGCCGTGACGGTGTAGGTATCTTCGAGGAAGACCGGCCCCGCGAGCTGGACGACCTCGATCGCGCCGAACAGTCCGACCGCCTTGCCGGTATGCACGGCGAGCGCTTTCGTCGGCGACGCCCAAAGCAGCTCCACGAGCGACGACGGCGCGGCGATCGGGCCGCCGAACGGCGACGCACCGGTGTACCAGTCGAGTGGACCGCTGCACAGCCCGCGTTCGATTCGCTCGCGCTGGCGCTCGGGCCCGAGCCGGACGCGCGCCTCGCCGAGCGGCGTTCCCCGGCCGATCGCGCGAAGAATGCGAAGCTCGCTCGGGTCACACGCGCGAAGCTCGCGCGTGCGCAGCGCGGATTTCCCGGCGTCGCCGACACTGGCGGTGCCTTCGGAGACGTCGAGCCCGTCGTCGCGCTTCATCCACACGCGAATCTGCGTCGCGAGGTCGGTCGGCTCCTCCGCGTACACACGGACCGACTCGCGATCCGTCGTCGCGTTGAGGAAGTTGAGCGAAAGCGCGCCGTCCTGAAAGAAGCGCGTCCCGAACACGCGCAGCAGGAGCGGCGGGAACTGATCCATGTGGATGTTGCCCGCGACCGTGCCGCCTCGGAAGCCGAGCTTCGCGGCAGTGGCGTCGTCGTGTATGGAACCCTTCGCGTCGGCCGACCAGTTGCGCGCCACGCGCAGATCGCTCTCGAGAATCCCCATCGCGCCCTCCTCTGCCCTCGAGCGAATTGTACCGCTGGCGAGCTATCCTCGGCGCATGCCGACCCTCGACCACCCCGTCTTCGACTGCGACAACCACTACTACGAGGCGCTCGACGCCTTCACGCGTCACCTCGATCCGAAGCTCGGTCCGCGCTGCGTGCAGTGGGCGGAGATCAACGGCCGCAAGTACCACGTGATCGGCGGCGTGGTCTCGCACGCGGTCGTGAACCCGACCTTCAATCCGATCGCGAAGGCCGGCGCGATGCACGAGTACTTCCG
>JANNLG010000241.1:0-2024 GCA_031396695.1 Deltaproteobacteria bacterium | reverse complement strand
TCTCGGCCGCGACCACGTGCTCCATCTTCATGGCTTCCATCACCAGCAGCGGTTGGCCGGCAGCGACGAGCTCGCCGTCGAGCACGTCGATCGAGACGATCGTGCCCTGCAGCGGAGCGAGCACGGCGATCAGGCCGTCGGGCACGGCCTCTGCTTCCGCGGCTACCTCCCGCGCTGCGCTGGCCGCCTTGCCGTAGTCGAGCACCGCCAGCGGATCGCGCGAATCGACGCGCGCGCCCGCCAACGCGGGCCCCGCCGCCGACGGCGTCGCGGCGAAGAAGCGCGCCGGCGTCGCGGCCTTCGCGCCCGCGGCTAGCTCCGCGGCGTGGTCTTCCACGAAGCGCGTGTACACGCTGCCGTCCGCGAGCTCCGGACGCGACAGCAGCGCGTGCAGGAAGGTCAGGTTGGTCGCGACGCCCTCGATGCGGAACTCGCCCAGCGCGCGCACGCTGCGAGCGAGCACGTCGGCGAAGGCGCGCGACGTGGAGTGCGCGATCAGCTTCGCGAGCAGCGAGTCGAAGCGCGGATTCGTGGTGTAGCCCGCGTAACCGCAGGCATCCACGCGCAGACCTCGGCCGGACGGAGGCTCGAATGCGGAGAGCGTTCCGCCGGACGGAAGTGCTGCGCCGTCGGCGCCCATCGTCTCGGCGTTGATGCGCGCCTGCAGCGCGAAGCCGCGCGGCTCGCTCACGCTCGCCTGCTCGAGCCCGAGCTCTCCGAGCGTGCGACCCGCGGCGATCCGAAGCTGCGTTTGCACCAGGTCGATGCCGGTCACCTCTTCCGTCACGGTGTGCTCGACCTGCAGGCGCGCGTTTGCCTCGATGAACGCGAAGCGCGTCGCGTCACCGCCCGCTGTCGCGTCGACCAGGAACTCGACCGTGCCGATGCCGTCGAACTTCGCCGCCTGACCGAGGCGCACCGCCGCGTCGAGCAGGCGCGCGCGCAGCTCCTTCGCGAGCCACGGGCTCGGCGCGATCTCGACCAGCTTCTGGTTGCGCCGCTGCAGGGTGCACTCGCGCTCCCAGAGGTGGACGATGTCGCCCGAGCCATCGCCGACGATCTGCACCTCGATGTGCCGCGCGCGCGGCAGCAGCGCCTCGAGGTACACATCGCCGTTCCCGAACGCGCTCGTCGCTTCGGAGCGACAGCGCTCGTACGACGCGTCGAGCTCCTCCGCGCGCAGCACCGCGCGCATGCCGCGCCCGCCGCCGCCCGCGATCGCCTTGATCATCACCGCGCCGTGTGCGCGCTGGAACTCGCGCGCCTCGGCCAGACCCGTCGGCCCGCTCGTGCCCGGCAGCACCGGCACAGCCAGTCTTTGGGCGAGCGCTCGCGCGCGCGCCTTGTCGCCGAACTGCTCCAGCACCTCCGGGTTCGGGCCCACGAAGCGGATTCCCGCGGCGGCGCACGCCCGCGCGAAGGCCGCGTTCTCGGACAGGAACCCGTAGCCGGGATGGATCGCGTCGCAGCCCGCGTCGGCTGCGAGCGCCACGAGCTGCGCGATGTCGAGGTACGCGGCCGCCCCGCTGCCCCGCAAGGCTCGGACCTCGTCCGCGCGACGCGTGTGCAGTGAGCGCGCGTCGTCCTCGGAGTGGACCGCGACCGTGCCCAGGCCGAGCTCGGCGGCGGCGCGCGCCACGCGGATGGCGATCTCGCCGCGGTTCGCGATCAGAATGCGCGTGACGGTCATGCGAGTCCTCTCAGGTCGAGCCGCGATTATCACCCGACCGCGGATTTTCGCCTGAGGTACGCTGTCGCGTCGTCGATCCCCGGAGGACTCCACGAATGCTGAGCCAGGCGGACACGCGCGCGCACGTCGAGCGCATCGCGAAGGACGGTTACACGGTGCTCGAGCGGGTGATCGAGCCGGCGCTCGTGGACGGGCTCGCCGAGACCCTTCTGCGGCTCGAGCGCGAGCACGACATCCGGCCGGCGAAGAACGGTTTCGAGGGCCACCGCACGGTGCGCATCTACAACCTGCTCGCGCACGCCCGGGTGTTCGAGCGGGTCCCCGTGCACGCGGC
>JANNLG010000204.1:0-3980 GCA_031396695.1 Deltaproteobacteria bacterium | reverse complement strand
CGCGCCAGCCATGCGCCCCACCGGCACCGAGCGCGTCGTCCCGATCCGCGGCGGCAGCGCCAACGAACCCCGCCGCCCGACCATCGGCGGCCAGGAAGACGCCCCCCCGTGCCTGAACTGCGGCACGATCATGGTGCGAGCGGGCGCGTGCTACGCGTGCTCGAGCTGCGGGGAGACGGGTGGCTGCGGGTGAGGGTCCGCAGGCCGAACCTGCTCACGAATACTTCCACAGCTCGTTGATTGCGCCTCGGGGGCGGACTCGCCTAGCGTTCCCTGCAGAGGAGCGACGCTGCGATGGGCGAAGTGAGCGGGTGCTTCGGCAGCGTCAAGCAGGTGATCAGGGGCGGATCGCTGATCGCTTTGTCGATCGCGCTCTCCGCGGCGGCGGCGCGCGGAGCGCAAGCCGATGCGCCGACGCTAACGCACGGCGTTGCGTCGGGCGACGTCACCGACTCGACTGCGGTGATCTGGGCGGCGGTCGACCAGCCGGCCGAGCTGCGCGCTCGAATTCAGCCGATCATCGGAGGCGAAGCCGCGCGCGAAGTCATCGGTTCGATGGCCGAGCCATCCGCGCTTGCGGCAGCGGTGCAGCTCTCGGGACTCGAGAGTGGAACGGCCTATCGCTACGAAGTCTGGTTCGCGAACGCCGCGGGCCGGTCCGCCGTCGAGGCCGGACAATTTACGACCGCTCCCGCGGAGTCGACGTCGCGCGCGGTCTCGTTCATCTGGTCGGGAGATCTTGGCGGTCAGAAGTACTGCCGACGCGTCGAGCGCGGCTATCCGATCTTCGCGGCCATGACCGACTTCGCGCCGGACTTCTTCGTCGCGAACGGCGACATGATCTACGCCGACAACGACTGCCCGCGCGAGGGTCCGATGCCCGGCTGGACGAACGTGCCGGGCGACTTTCCGAGCGTGACCGACCTGTCCGTCGACTGGACCGACACGGCGGCGATCGACGCGGTGTACGCCGCGCACTGGCGCTACAACCGCGCGGACGCCGCGTTCCAGCGCTTCCTGCGCGGTACCTCGATGTACGTGCAATGGGACGATCACGAGGTGACCAACGACTTCGCCGCGCGCTCGACCGTGGATCCGGCGGCGCCGGAGCGCGCGGGCTTCGCGCAGCTCGTTGCCGCGGGCCGTCGCTGGCTGTTCGCGTTCCACCCGATCGCACGCGATCGCGCGGAACCGGATCGGATCTACCGCTCCGTGCGCTGGGGCAAGGAACTCGAGCTGTTCATCCTGGACGCGCGCTCCTATCGAAGCGCGAACGCGCTCGAGGACAGCGACGCGAACGCCAAGACGATCCTCGGCGCGGAGCAGCGCGCGTGGCTCGAGAGTGGACTCGCGCGGTCGACGGCGACCTGGAAGATCGTGAGCAGCGACGTGCCGCTGTCGGTGCCGACGGGCAGCGTCCCCGACGCGCGCGGTCGCGACGCGTTCGCGAGCGGCACAGGCCCGGGGCTCGACGGCAGCACCGGATTCGAGCGCGAGCTCGTCGGCATCCTGAAGACGCTCGACGGCAAGCGCGTGCGCAACGTGGTGTTCGTCGCCACCGACGTGCACTTCGCGGCGCAGATCCGCTACGCGCACGACTTCGACGGTGACGGTCAGCCGCTCGTATTCCACGAGCTGATCAGCGGGCCGCTCTCGGCGTTCCGCGCGCCTGCTCCGCCGGCATTCGATGCCACCCTTCGCCCGGTCGTGCTCTACGCCGAGGGCGACATCTTCAACTTCGGCACCGTGCGCATCGACCCGACGGCGCCTAGCGGGACGGTGCTCCGCACGGACGTGCGCGACGAGACCGGGGCCGTGCGTCCCGGATCCGAGCTGGTGCTCTCGCCGCAGCGCTGATCGCCGGCAGCGAGATCACGCGCGCCAGCTCAGAACCTCGCCACCGCCGCCCATCATCATCGAGCCGGGCATCAAGCGCAGTCGCCACGGTTCGAGATGGATCGCGGCGAAGGCGGGTGAGGTCGGGCCGTCCTTCCAGGGCGGGATGATCGCCGGGTCGTAGCCGACGGGTGCGGGCGCGTTCTTGAACAGGTCCCATACTTCGTTGCGCGTGGCGTCGTCGAAGGCCCAGGTCGCGCGGCACTCGGCGGAGCAGGTGTCCTGCGAGGGGGCCCAGTAGTTCAGCGCGATGAACGGGCTCACCGCGAGCTGAGCGCGCTTCGGCAGAGTCGGACCGGTGGCGATCCAGCCGTGAAGCCGCGTACCGTCCCAGATCCAGAGCGGGTGCAGTACGCGCGTGCGGGGGCGTTTGCGCGCGTCGACGGTGGCGGCGGCGGCCCAGACGATCCTGTGCGCCATCTCGACGAACTGCGGGGCGATCTTCGCGAGGTCGGTCATGCCCGCGACGATACACCTTCGTGCTTGCCGTGCGCGCGGTGCGGGTGTACGAAGGCCGAAGCGGGGGTGAGTCAGCGGAGGCGAGATGGGCGTTTACGTTCTGCTCAGCAACCTGACCGACGAGGGCGCGCGCACGCTCTCGGAGAAGCCGGACCGGATCAAAGAGGTGAACCGCGAGGTCGAGGAGCTCGGCGCGAAGGTGCTCGCGCAATACGCGCTGCTCGGGCGCTACGACTTCCTGAACATCGTCGAGGCTGCCGACGACGAGACGATCGCGCGTCTTTCGATCGCGCTGGCGTCGCGCGGCACGCTGCGGATCGAGACGCTGACGGCGATCCCGATCGATCGCTTCGCGAAGCGGCTCGGCGCGCGGGCGTAGTTAGCGCGGCTGCCAGCCGCGCGACAGGTCGGTCACCACTCGGCGACGCAGCGTCCGATAGGGCTGCGCGACCATCAGCATGTCGGCCATCAGGCTTCGCGCGCGACGGCTGCGGGTGGCGAGGGCGAGCGAGAAGTCGACGATGCGCGGGCGGTACAGGCGGCGCGACAGGCGCGCGCAGGCCTCGAGCTCCCCGCCCGGTCCGGCCAGCCACCGTTCGGTGTAGAGCGCGGGCGCGCGATCGAAGCCCGCCTCGCCGAGCGCGCCGGCGAGCAGCGCGCCGGAGTCGAGCGCGTGCTGGATGCCCTCGCCGGTGATCGCGTCGTTCGCGTTGGCCGCGTCGCCGATCAGCGCGAAGCGCTCGCCCGCGACCGGACCGCCGCCGACGGGAATGCTCGCGGCGTACGGCTCGCGCGGCAACGCGAGACTTCCCGGATAGCGCGACTCGAGCAGCGCGAGCACGCGCGCCGAGAGCTTCGCGCCGTTCTCGCGTCCGACCGGCGCGGCGATCCCGACCGACGAATGCCCCGGCCGCGGGAACACCCACAAATACCCCGCGTACTCGCGCACGAACTCGATGTAGATCTCACGCTCGTCCAGACCCTGGACGTGGAAGCCGGCGGTCGCGTAGCTCGCGCGGCTGCCGGGCTTCTCGCCGACCAGCGAGCGTCGCACGATCGACGAAGCGCCGTCCGCGCCGACCACGAAGTCGAATTTCTCGCCGTTGACCTCGCCGACAGAGACTCGCCGCACGCGCACTACCCGCAGCTCCGCGCCCGCCTTCCGGGCGCGTTCCAACAACAGCGAATCCAAAACCCGCCGCGAGAAGATCTCGATCGGCTTCGCCAGCTCGACCGACAGCACGCGCTCGCCGTGCGGCGCGCGCATCCGCACCACCGACGACGGCCGCGCGGCTGCGCGGATCTCGCCGAGCTCCGGGAACTTCTCGAACGCGCCCGGCGTCACGCCGCCGCCGCACGGCTTCTCGCGCGGGTGCGACGGATCGAAGATCGTCACCGTAAAGCCGGCGCGCGCGAGCCGCTCCGCGCAGAACGAACCGGCCGGGCCGGCGCCGACGACTGCTACCGACCCACGGCCGGTCATGTCACATGTTCGTGTAGTCGGGCCCGTCGCCGCCTTCGGGCGTGGTCCAGGTGATGATCGCGTACGGGTCGGCGACGTCGCAGGTCTTGCAGTGCACGCAGTTCTCGTGGTGGATCACGAGCCGCTTGCCGCGCGGCGCGGT
>JANNLG010000101.1:0-22264 GCA_031396695.1 Deltaproteobacteria bacterium | reverse complement strand
CTCGGCGGCGAGGCGGAGCTCACGCTCCACCTGCTCGAGACGAACGAGCGCAGCCTGCACCTCGAGCTGCGTGCAGACTACGTGCGCGCGCGCGATCGCGAGACCGGCGACCCGCTGCCGCGCATTCCGCCGCTTCGCGTCGGCGCGGAGCTCGCCTACCACGCCGGTCCGCTGCACGCGTCCGCGGGTGTGTTGCATGCTGCCGGCCAGAGCCGCACGGCCGACTTCGAGTTCTCGACCGACGCGTACACGCTGCTCGACGCGCGTGTCTCGTACGAGCTGCCGGTTCGCGCGACCAAAGTCGTATTCTTCTTGGTCGGCTCGAACCTCGCCAACCAGACCGCGCGGAACAGCGCCTCGTTCTTGAAGGAGGTGGCGCCGCTGCCCGGGCGCGGCGTGCGCGGCGGTGTGCGTCTCTCGTTCTAGGCGTCAGCCCGGCACGGGCGTTCGCATGGTCACGAACTCCTCGGCGGCGGTCGGGTGGATGCCGAGCGTCGCGTCGAAGTTGGCCTTCGTCGCGCCGCACTTGATCGCGATGGCGATGCCTTGGATGATCTCGCCCGCCTCGGGGCCAACCATGTGCGCGCCGAGCACACGCTGACTCTCGCGGTCGACGACCAGCTTCATGAGCGTCTTCTCTTCGCTGCCCGTGAGCGTGTGGCGCAGCGGACGGAAGCTCGTGCGGTACACGTCGAGCGCGCGGTACCGCTCGCGCGCCGCCGCCTCGGTGAGGCCGACCGTGCCGATCGACGGCTGGCTGAACACGGCCGTCGGCACGTCCGCGTAATCGGGTGAGGTCGGCCGACCCGCGAACAGCGTCGCCGCGACCGCCATGCCCTCGTGGATCGCGACCGGCGTCAGGTTCAAGCGGTTCGTGACGTCGCCGATCGCCCACACACCCGGCACGGACGTGCGCATGTACGCGTCGACGACGACCGCGCCCGTGCCGTCGAGCGCGACCCCCGCCTGCACGAGCCCGAGCCCCGCGCTGTTCGGCGCGCGGCCGGTTGCGTACAGGATCTGATCCACGTCGAGCGATGAACCATCGTCGAGCCGCGCCCGCAGCAGCGAGCCGTGCTTCTCGATCCGCGAGACGTTCACGCCGAAGCGCAGGTCGACGCCCTTCTTGCGCATCTCGTCGGCGAGCGTGCGCCGCAGGTCGTCGTCGAAGCCGCGCATGAAGAGCTCCCCGCGGTAGAGCTCGGTCGTGCGCGAGCCGAGCCCGTTGAAGATGCCGGCGAACTCGACCGCGATGTAGCCGCCGCCGACCACCAGCACGCTGCGCGGCAGCTCTTTCAGGTGGAAGGCCTCGTTCGACGAGATCGCGTGCTCGATGCCGGGGATCTCGGGCAGGGTCGGCCAGCCGCCCGTCGCCACCAGCAGGTTGGCGGCAGTGAAGGTGCGGCCGCCGATCTCGACCGTGTGCGGATCCAGCACGCGCGCCCGGCCCTCGAGCCTGCGCACGCCTGCTTCGTCGAGCAGGCGCGCGTACACGGAATTGAGTCGAGCGATCTCGCGGTCCTTGTTCTCGATCAGACGCGCCCAGTCGAAGCTGCGCTCGCCCACGGTCCAGCCGAAGCCGGCGGCGTCCCCGAAATCCTCGCTGTAGTGGGCGGCGTAGGCGAGCAGCTTCTTGGGAATGCAGCCGACGTTGACGCAGGTGCCGCCCAGGTAGCGCTCCTCGGCGACGGCGACGCGCGCGCCGTAGCTCGCCGACATCCGGCTCGCGCGCACGCCCCCGGAGCCCGCGCCGATCGTGAACAGATCGAAATCGTACTGCGCCACGGGGGCGATTCTAGCTGGACGGACCGGCGAAATCGCCGAGCGAGAAGGCGACGCCGCCGCGCAGTCCGTCGACCGGCGGGTGCAGCTTGGTCGCGCGCAGCCAGAGCTCCGCGTCCGCGGGCACGAGCGCGCGCAGGCACTCGAACAGCTCGTGCGCGAGCCGCTCGACCAGCCGGAACTCGCGCCCGGCACAGGCGGCACGCGCGGCCTCGATCAGCTCCGCGTAGCAGAGCGTGTCCTCGAGACGGTCACTCGCGCAGGCGGCCGGCAGCTCGCGGAAGCGCACAGCCAGGTCGAGATCGACGGCCTGCGGCTTCGCGCGTTCCTCGACCGAGCAGCCGAGCCGCACCTCGAGCCGGGCCGCGCGGAACTCGAGAATGCTCACATCACCTCCGGCTCGGGGCCAGACCGGGGATTCTAGCCGGACTCTGGTAGATTAGGCGATCCGAATGTTCCGGCGAGTTCGTCCAGTGAATCTTGACAGGGTGGACCTCAACAAGCTGCGCACGTTCGCGGCGGTCGCTCGCGCGGGCGGCGTCAGTCGAGCCGCGCGCGAGCTCGCCCTCACCCGCTCCGCGATCAGCCAGAGCCTCGCGTCGCTCGAGACCTCGCTCGGGGTTCGGCTCTTCGACCGCGTCGGCCGCCGGCTCGTGGCGACCCACGAAGGCCGCACGCTCGCGCGCCACTTCGAGCGCGTCCACGAGGAGCTGCGCGAGGCGCTCGCCGAAGTGACCAACGTCGAACGCGCGGTGCGCGGCGTGGTGCGGCTCGGTTTGTATCCCGGTGCGTCGCGCGGGCAGGTCGCGCGCGCGGTCGCGTCGTTCAGCGCGCGCAACGCGCACGCGCAGGTGAAGCTCGGCTTCGGCTCGCACGCGGAGCTGCGGGCGGGGCTGCTCGGCAACCGGCTCGACTTCGCGCTCAGCCTGCAGCGCGGCCGCGACGCATCGATCCGCATCCGGTCGACGGTGCTGCTCCGTCAGACGCTGGTGCTGGTTTCGAGCGAACGTCCGCCGCGCGGAAAGCTCGATCCGTCCCATTTCGCGGAGCGCGCGATCATCGACTACTACCCTGCGAGTCCGCTGATCCGGCGCTGGCTCGCGCACCACTTTCCGCGCCGCCGCATCGCCGCCGACGTGCGCATCTGGGCAGCGACCACGGACCTGGCGCTCGAGCTCGCGCTGATCGGCGCGGGCGCCGCGGTGGTGCCGCGCTCACTCGCCGAGCCGCTCGTGCGCGCCGGGCGACTGTTCGAGCTGCGGGGTCCGCGCGCGGATCTCGACGACACGGTCTGGCTCGAGGAGTCGGCGGGCGCCTGGCGGAACGCGACGCTCGAGGCCTTCCGCGCCACGCTGCTTGCCGAGCTCGGAGACGCGAGTTGACGCCGTTCGGTGTCGCGCTCGAGATCACGCCGCCGCGCGAGCGGCGCGTCGACGTGCTGCTGCGCCGCGCGCGGCTGCTCGGCGAGTCCGCGAGCGCGGTGCACGTGATCCAGCGGCCGGGGCGGCTCGCGAGCCTGGAGGCGTCGGCCGAGCTCGAACGCGCGGGCATCGCGGCCGTCTGGCACGTCACCAATCGCGGCCGCTCGCGCGCGGAGGTCGAGGGCGAGATCGAGCGAGCGGCGGGCGCGGGCCTGCGCGCCGCGCTGGTCGTGCGCGGCGAAGGCGACTCCGCCGACCGCGACGACACGCCCACCCTGCGTGCGATCGTGGCCCGGATCGGCGCGGAGATTCCCGGCACGCGGATCGGCGTGACGCTGAATCCCTACCTCGATCCCGAGCGCGCGCTCGCGAACGTGTGGCCGAAGTTCGAGGCCGGCGCCTCGTTCATCCAGACGCAACCCGTCTTCGCGCTCGCGTCGCTGCGCGGCGTGGTGGAGCGGATCCGCGCCCGGGCGCCCGCGGTCGAGATCCTGCCGATGGTCATCCCGCTCGTGTCCGCTTCGGCCGCCGAGAAGCTCGCGTTGCGGCTGCGCCTGCCGCTACCGTCGGACTTGGTCGCGCGCCTCGCGAACGGCGGCGAAGCGGCCGGCTGGCTGCACTTCAGCGAGACCGTGCGCGAGCTGCGCGCGTCGGGGCTCGCGGATGGCGTCGCGGTGATGACCCAGGAAATGGACCCGCCCGCCGCGTTCGGCGATCGGATCCGCGCGGCGCTCGAGCAGAGCTCCGCCCGCGCTCCCCGCTGAGACTCCGCTCAGGTCGCGGCGAGCACGGTATCGAGAAACGTCTCGACCACCTTCGCGAACTCGTCGGGCTTGTCGCCCGCGACCGAGTGCCCGGCTCCTGGAATCGTGACCAGCTCGACGCTGGGCACGCGAGCCGCGAAGCGCTCTGCCATCTCGCGCGTCAACACCGGGCTCGAGGCGCCGTGCACGAGCAGCGTCGGGCAGCGCAGAGAGCCCGCCGCGTCGGCGAGCGCGTCGCGCGCTTCCGCCACGCCGCCGAAGCCCTGCCGGAAGCGCTCGTCGTACTGCTTGGCGAGCTTGCCGTCGGACGTCGCGCGCAGCGAGACCTCGAGCCGCGCGCGAATGCGTTCCTTCGAGCGCCACGGGTAGTAGCGGTGCGTGTGCTCGACCCAGGCATCGAGCGAGTCCAGCTCGTACGGCCCGGCGACGAACGCTCCGACCTCACGCGCGCCGTCGACGCTCACCTCGGGCCCCACGTCTACGAGCACGAGCGCGCGCACCAGAGCTGGATTGCGCGCGGCGAAGGTCATCGCGTTCATGCCGCCCATGCTGTGGCCGATCACGACCGGGCGCTCTAGACCGAGCGCGCGCACGACGCCCTCGATGTCCGCGACCATGTTCTCGCGCGTGTAGTCCTCGATGCGAGCGGCGCGATCGGAGAGCCCGTGGCCGCGCTGATCGAAGGCCAGCAGCCGAACCCGCGAGCGAAGCCGCGGAGCCACTTCATCCCAGGAGTGGCAGTTCAGCGCAAAGCCGTGCAGCGCGATCGCGTGCGTTCGGCTCGGACCGCCCCAATCCACGAAGTGCAGCGCCAGGCCGTTCGCCTGCACGCTGCGATCGGCCGGGGCCTCTGTCATCGAGACGAGTTCAGCGGCGGCGGCGGAGCAGCGCGATCATTGCAACGCCGAGCGCCGAGAGCGCCGCGCTGGCCGGTTCCGGCACGCTCGGCGGACTGAACTCGACGATCATGCCCATGATTCGCGCCGTCGTCGGAGAAACGGACTTCTCGTCGTTCCACTTGCCGCGCAGATCCTGTCCGGACTGGTAGTAGTGGACCCACATGGTGAGGAAGCGCTCGTCGATCTCGCCGTCGTTGCTCGGCTCGTGCTCGGACAGCCAGTTCGTGTAGCTCCACGACTCGGGCGAGACATCGGTGTTCACCATCCACTTCCAGCCATCGGCCGGCGCCGGGGTCGCGCCTTCCTCGTCCTGCTTGCCGCCGATCCAAACCTGGTTCTTGTTCGCGCCGCCGGTCGGGAGCACCGCGCTCTGTATGAACGCCTGCTCCTCGGCCGAGGAAAGGGCCGCGAGGTAGCCGACATCGCCATTGGCGAGCGAGGTCGCTTCCGCCGCCGAGTTGGCCTCCTCCCACGACACGGTGTAGGCCAACGACACGAACTCGTACGCGTGGCCGTTGCCACCGGACGCGACGCTCCAAACGACCGGGGTCGCAAAGCTGTGAGGAGCGAACATCGAAACGGCGGCGGCGACGAGCGCCACTCGAGCCCCAAGACTGATGATCCGCGCGTGCACTTTCAGACTCCCCTGCGAGGCGATTCCCCATCGTACCACAGAACAGGGTCTGAAAGACGATCTAGCGGCGGCGCAGCCCCACTAGCCCCAGACCCAGCAACCAGAGCAGCGCGGTCGCCGGCTCCGGCACCGGGGAGGTGTCGAATTCCACGATCATGCCCAGGATCTTGGGGGCGCCGATCGGCGGATTCCCGTGGTCGCAGCCGTCGTTCGGGCCGTGATCGTTGCCGCCGTTCCGGCTGAGGAACCGCTTGTCGATCGAGCCGTTCTCACCCGGCTCGTGCTCGTCGCTCCATTTCGTGTAGCTCCAGTGCTCGGGCGAGATGCCGTTCGCGACCCCTTGACCGGCGACCAGCAAGTACTGGTTCTCGGCCGCGATCCAGACGGCGCTGACTGGGTTGTACACGTCGGTGGGCAGCACGGCGTCGCGGATGAAGGCGCGCTCCTCCTCCGACGAGATCGTGGTCAGGTAGGCGTCGGTTCCGTCGGGGAGCGAGACCGTCGGAGCCTGGGCGTTGGCCTGCGACCAAGTCGCCGTGTACGCGAGGGGAACGAACAGATAGGTGTGTCCGTTCCCGCCGTTCTCGGCGTCCCACACGACTGGCTCGACCGCGACGCCCATTGCGAACGCCGGTAGCGCGAACAGCGAGAAGGCGGCCGCAGCGAGCGCCGTACGCGCTGACTTCTGCACCGGCAAACCAATCCTTGCGACCATACTTACACTCCAAGCTGAGGGGATTTCCCCAACTTACATTAGGTGGTGGGCGGAAACTGCAAGATGTGGCGGCCCAACGCGGAAATATGGCCGCTCTTGCCTCTTCGAGCCGCCCCGTGCGGCCCTTCATTCGAGAATGCAACTCCTTGAAAAAAAACGGGAAAGCGACCCAAGTTGCCACGCGTCTGCCGACTTAGAACATCTCCCTGCACGCTTTCACGACGGTTCGATGAACAATCGATGGGCAGAAACGCGAACCCGCACTAATCGTTTCGCGCTCGGCTGCCGAAGATGCAGCAACCATGCCTGCCTCTCCGCAACCCGACCCGTCGGACCAGCTACTCGGTCGTGTCGCCGTCGCCGCCAAGCTGATCAGCATGGAACAGCTCACGATCGCGACGCGCGACCAGGGCAGGAAGGGCTTCACGAAGAGCCTCGGCGAGACGCTCGTCGAGCTCGGTTTCCTGACCGCGGCTTCGCTGCTGAAAGTGCTCGAGCTGCAGAAGTCGGTGGTGGAGAAGGCCAAGGCGAAGCAAGCCGCCGCGGGCGAGTCCGCGGAGGCCGGCGCGCCGAAGGCGCCTGCTCGCGCTGGCGCGGGCGAGCTCGGTGTCGAGACCGACGGCCACGCGGCGCGTGCGCATGCTCAGACCGCCGTTGGGGCGAAGCCCGCTGCTCGCCCCGCAGCCGCGGGACCGGTGCCGGCCAAGGCCGGACCCAGCAGCAGTGGCCCGATCCCGCTCGATCGCGGGCTCGACAACCTGCTGATCGAAGCGTCGGGGCGACTCGCGAGCGACGTGCACCTGCACAGCGGCGCCAGCCTGCGCGTGCGCGTGCGCGGAGCGCTGGTCGAGGTGCCCGACACCAAAGTCACGCAAGCCGACGCCGAACGCCTGATCCTCCCCATGCTCTCCGCCAACGAGCGGACGCTGCTCGAAGAGAACGGCGAGCTCGACCTGTCCTACACCGTGAAGGGCCTCTCGCGCTTCCGCGTGAACGTGTATCGCCAGCTGCGCGGCCTCGACGCGACGCTGCGGCGCATCTCGCTCAAGCCGCCGACGCTGGCCGACCTGAGCCTGCCGAGCTCGTTCGCGAAGTTCACGAACTTCCACCAGGGCATGGTGCTGATCACCGGTCCTTCATCGTGCGGCAAGTCGTCGACCATGGCGGCGCTCGTGAACCTGGTGAACGAGGAGCGCGCCGAACACATCCTGACCGTCGAGGATCCGATCGAGTACCTGCACACCTCGAAGCGCTGCATCGTGAACCAGCGCAACGTGAAGCGTCACACCGAGTCGTTCGCGCGCGCGCTGCGTGCCGCCCTGCGCGAGGACCCGGACGTGATCGTGATCGGGGAGCTGCGCGACCGCGAGACCATCTCGCTCGCCATGACCGCCGCCGAGACCGGCCACTTCGTGCTCGCGACGCTGCACACCGACAACGCGGTCCGCACCGTGAACCGCATGATCGGCTCGTTCCCGCCCGACCAGCAGGAGCAGGTGCGCGCGATGCTGTCCGAGTCGCTGCGCGCGGTGATCTCGCAGCGCCTGCTGCCGCGCGCGAACGGGACGGGCATGGTTCCGGCCGTCGAGGTGCTCGTCACCAATCGCGCGATCGGCAACCTGATCCGCAAGAGCGAAACCGTTCAGATCCGCTCGGCCATGCAGACCGGCGCGGCGCAAGGCATGAATCTGCTCGACACCCACCTGGCACAACTCGTGAAGGCTGGCACGGTGAAGCGCGAGGACGCGCTGATCCACGCCGAGGACCCGAAGCTGATCCCGGCCGCCGTCCAGGCCGCTGGATAGGGACGAAGGGAACGCGTTGGCACAGATCGACGAGCTGCTCCGCTACTTGAAGCAGAACAAGGGCTCCGACCTGCACCTGGCCGCCGGACTCGAGCCGCGCGTGCGAGTGAACGGCGAGCTGCGCGCGGTCGAGAAGGCGACACCGCTCGACGACGCCGGTCTGCGCAAGCTGATGCGCGAGATCACGACCGACGCGCAGTGGAACACGTACTCGACCAAGAACGATCTCGACTTCGCCTACGGCCTGGAGGGCGTGGCGCGCTTCCGCGCGAACTTCTTCGTGCAGGAGCGCGGCGCGGGTCTCGTGATGCGCATGATCCCCGAGAAGATCGTGGCGCTCGAGGACCTGAAGCTCCCCAAGGCGATCGAAAGCCTCGCGCACCTGCGCAAGGGTCTCGTGCTCGTGACCGGCCCGACGGGCTCGGGCAAGTCGACCACGCTCGCCGCGATCATCGACAAGATCAACCGCACCTACTGCAAGCACATCCTGACGCTCGAAGACCCGATCGAGTTCGTGCACCAGAACGTGAAGAGCGTGATCTCACACCGCGAGGTCGGCTCGCACACAGCGGGCTTCGGTCCGGGCCTGCGCGGCGCGATCCGCGAGGACACCGACGTCGTGCTGGTCGGCGAAATGCGCGACTACGAGACGATCTCGCTCGCGCTGACCGCCGCCGAGATGGGACTGCTCGTGTTCGGCACCCTGCACACCAACAACGCGCCGAAGACGATCGACCGCATCATCGACAGCTTTCCCGCCGAAGAGCAGCAGCAGGCGCGGCTCTCGCTGGCCGAGTCGCTCGCCGCCGTGGTCTCGCAGCTGCTGCTGCCCACCGCCGACGGCAAAGGCCGCGTGGCGGTCAACGAGATCATGCTGAAGACGAAGGCGCTGCCGAACATCATCCGCGAGGCGAACGTCTCGATGCTCGGCTCGTTCATCCAGCAGGGCAAGCAGGACGGGATGCAGCTGATGGACGACGCGCTCTTCGAGCTCGTGCAGAGCAAGCGCATCACGCCTCACGACGCGTTCATGAAGGCGGGCGACAAGATGCGCTTCGAGGCCCTGCTCCCGAAGGAGTGAGCTCCGCGCGCGCGTGGTAGGCTCGCGTTCATGGTCGTCCTGAACGTCTGGTCGGATTACCTCTGACCGTGGTGCCACGTCGCAGCGGTCCGGCTGCGAGGAATCGAGCAGGAGTTCGCCGGCGCCGTCGAGCTGCGCTGGAAGAGCTTCCTGCTGCGGCCGCGTCCCGAACCCGGGCGCGACCTCGAGAAGTTCCGACGCTACACCGAATCGTGGCAGCGCCCGGCGGTCGAGGAGCCCAAGGCCGTCTTCCGCGTCTGGCAGAGCGACGCGGGACCGCCGTCGCACAGCGTGCCGCCGCACTTGGTCGCGAAGGCCGCCGCTTCCCTCGGCGGTGACGCTTTCGAGCGCGTGCACCGAGCGCTGCTGCGCGCCTACTTCGAGGACAACCGCGACATCGCGAACGCCGCCACGCTGCGCGCGATCTGGCTCGAGCAGGGTTTGCCGGAGCACGAGTTTGCGCGCGCCGACGGCGCCGCGCTGCTCCAACAGGTCATGGAAGAGCACAACCAGGCGATCGAGCTCGGCGTCGGAGGCGTGCCCGCCGTACAGATGGACGGCGGAGACGCGGCGATCACCGGCGCGCACCCCACGGAGCTCTACCGACGCTGGATCCAGAAACGCCTCGCGGAGGATTCGCGATGAGAATCGGCCTTCAGGTTCCGAGCTTCACGTGGCCCGGCGGCGCACCCGAGATCGGCGCGCGCTTCGCCGAGATCGCGCGCACGGCCGACGACGCCGGCTTCGCGAGCTTCTGGGTCATGGACCACTTCTTCCAGATCCCCATGGTGGGGCCCGCCGAACGGGAGATGCTCGAGAGCTACAGCGCGCTCTCGTTCGCGGCCGCGATCACGAAGCGCGTTGCGCTGGGCGCGATGGTCACGGGCGTCACCTACCGACACCCGGGAGTGTTGGTGAAGACCGCCACCACGCTCGACGTGCTGTCGGGCGGGCGCGCGTACCTGGGCATCGGCGCGGCCTGGTTCGACCGCGAGCACGCGGGACTGGGCGTTCCGTTCCCTCCCCTAGCGGAGCGCTTCGAGCGCTTGGAAGAAACGCTCGAGATCGCCCACCAAATGTGGTCCGACGGGAACGGTCGATTTGAGGGCAAGCACTACCGACTCGCCGAAACTCTCTGCTCGCCCGCACCCGTCTCCAGCCCGCGACCGCGAATCCTGATCGGCGGTCTGGGCGAAAAGAAGACGCTGCGCTTCGTCGCGCGCTACGCGGACGCGTGCAACCTGTTCGAGTTCCTCGGTCCCGAGGGCATCGCGAAGAAGCTCGAAGTGCTGCGGCGCCACTGCGATGTCGAGCAGCGCGACTTTGCTTCGATCGAGAGGACCACGCTCGGCACGGTCTTGCTCGCGCCGGGCAAACAGAGCGCGGCGTCGGTGATCGCGAGCTGCCGCGCGCTCGCGGCGATCGGCGTCCAGCAGGCGATCTTCAATCTGCCCAACGTGCACGAACTCGCGCCGCTCGAGGTATTCGGCAAGGAGATCATCCCCGCGGTCGCGGAGTTCTGATCCGCTACAGCAGCGTACCGCGCAGGATCAGGCTGGCGGATCCGAAGTAGATCACCAGCCCCGACACGTCGACGAGCGTGGCGACGAACGGCGCCGACGCGCTGGCCGGATCGACGCCGAGCCTGCGGAACAAGAATGGCAAGAGCGAGCCCGCGGTCGTGCCGAACAGCACCACGCCGAGCAGGCTGATGCCGACCGTGGCGCCGATCAGCGCGGCGTGTTCGCCGTACACCGGCCAGATCCACTGCCACAAGACCACGCGCAGGAAGCCGAGCGTGCCGAGCAGGCTGCCGAGCGCGAGCCCCGCGCCGAGCTCGCGCCGCACCACCCGAAACCAGTCGCCGAGCCGGACCTCGCCGAGCGACATCGCGCGCACCACCAGCGTCGAGGCCTGCGAGCCGGAGTTGCCGCCGCTCGAGATGATCAACGGCACGAACAGCGAGAGCACCAGCGCGCGCGCTAGCTCGTCTTCGAAGTAGGCCATCGCCGAGGCCGTGAGCATCTCGCCGACGAACAGCACCGACAGCCAGCCGCCGCGCCGCCGCAACATGCGAGTGAAGGCGATCTCGAGGTACGGCTGGTCGAGCGCTTCCATGCCGCCGAGCTTCTGGATGTCCTCGGTGGCTTCGGCTTGCACCACGTCGACGATGTCGTCGACGGTGACGATGCCCTTCATGCGCCCTTCCGAATCGACGACGGGCAGTGCGATCAGATCGTGCTGCGCGAGGATCCGGCTCACCTCTTCCTGGTCTTGGTCGTCGCGCACGGTGACCACGTCGCGGCGCATCACTTCGCGCACCGTGCGCTCGGGCTGCGAGGCGAACAGCTCGCGGAACGAGACCACGCCGAGCAGCCGCTGCTCCTCGTCGATCGCGTACAGGTACGAGAGCAGCTCCATGTTCGTGCGCGCCTGCCGACGCAGGTAGCCGATCGCCTCGTCGACCGTCATCTCGGGACGCAGACGCGCGTAGCGCGGGTTCATCAGCCCGCCGGCCGCGTCCTGCGCGTAGGCGAGCAGAGCCATCACCTCGTGTCGGCTCGCTTCGTCGAGCAGCGCGAGCAGTCCCTCCCGCTCCGCGTCGGGGACGTGTTGGATCAGGTCGGCCGCGTCGTCGGGCGGCAGCAAGCGCATCCAGGCGCGCCGCTCGTTCTTCGGGAACTCGAGCATGAGGCTCGCCAGGTCAGCGCGAGCGAGCGCCAGGAAGAACTCCTCCGCGTCGTCGTGCGCGAGCAGTCGGAAGCCCTCGAGCCGCTCGTCCGGTGACAAGATTCGCCACAGTTTGCCCAAGTCTTCGCGCGTGAAGCTGGACTCGCTCTCGGCCTGCATCGCTCAGCGCGCGGGCGTCTGCGCGCGGATCCAGCTGGCGGGAATGAATTTGGCGTCGCTGAGCTTTTCCCAGAGATCGCGGATCTGCGTGAGCTCGACGTCGTCGCGGCTCGAGCTCTTCGTGGCGTCGGCGCGCGCGGACAGGAAGAACAGCTGCGCGCTGGTCTCGCGCGCGCTCGCGGAGCTGTCGCCGAACACGATCGCGTTGTGCAGCTCCAGGAACGCCGTCGAGAGCGAACGCCAGTCCTCTTCCGAGAGCGAGTCGCCGGAGTACAGCAGGTACTCGGTCGCCTCGATCCGCGCTCGATACGGCGTGGGATCGAGCCGACCCAGGCTGTCCTGCGGAGCCGGCGCGACCGCCGGCGCCGCCGAAACGGCGCTGTGCTCTTCGCCTCCGCAGCCGAGCGCGAGCGAGACGCACACGAACAGCACGGCGAAGCGCATCGCCGGACTAGTAGGCGTCGATCGCGTCCTCGGGGAAGACGCCAAGGTAGGCGAGCGTCGCATGAGAAAGCTCCTCGACCAGCGACACCCCCGGGCCGTCGACGTTCGCGGTGAGCGGGAACAGCAGCCGCTGCAGCATCACACCGCCGATCAGGCGGCCCGCGAACGCCGCGGCGACCACCGGAACCGGGTGCAGGATCTCGTGCCGCCGCGCCACCACCAAACGCGTGAACAGCTCTTCCATGTGCTTCGACATGCGCTGACCGCGCGCTTGGAACTCCGCGCTCTCCGTGGCGCGCACCGCGATCGCGCGCCACAGGCCGGCGTGCTGGTCCTGCAGGCGCACCTGGAACGCAACCAGCTCGCGCACGATTTCGCAGATCGACGTGTTCGCCCAGCGCTGCTCGTTCATGGCGGTGTCGGCCGTCGCGATCGCCTCTTCGACGAAGCGCTCGTGCAGCGCCGAGAGCAGCGCGTCCTTGTCGCGGAAGCGCGTGTAGAACGCACCCACCGAGGAGCCGGCCCGCCGCGCGATCTCGGCGACGGAGGCGTCCTCCCAGCGCTTCTCGCGCAGGAGCGCCTCGGCTGCGTCGAGGATCCGGCCAAGCGTCAGGTGGCTGCGCGCCTGACGGGGTGGGCGGACCCATTCGAGCTCGGTCGGGTGTAGCTGGGGGGCGGCCATGGCAGATCTCCAGTCACGTTCGCGGGGGGGTCGAAGCGGCCGGAATGAGAATTCCGGTTCTGTTCCGCTTCAATACCCGCGAAGGCCCGCGCCGGTCAAGAGGATTTTCAGCGCAGCCCGAAATCCCAGCCGTCCCCGATCTTGTACGAGCCGAGCACCCGCCGCGCCGTGGTCGTGATGTGCACCTCGTCCGGACCGTCGTAGATGCGGGCGAAACGCGCGTGCCGGTACATGCGCTCGAGCGGCGTGTCTTCGGTGACCCCCTTCGCGCCGAACACCTGGATCGCGCGGTCGACCACATTGTGCAGCATCTGCGCGCCGACCACCTTGATGATGCCGATCTCGACGCGCGCCTCCGTGCCCTGGTCGATCTTGTGCGCGGCGTGCAGGGTGAGCAGCCGACTGGCCTGGATCTCGGCCAGGCTGTCGAAGATGAACTTCTGGATCTGCTGGTGCTGGCCGAGCGTCTTGCCGAACGCGACGCGGCTGTTGGCGCGCTCGCACATCAGGTCGAACGCGCGCTGCGCCTGACCGAGCCAGCGCATGCAGTGGAAGATGCGCCCCGGTCCGAGACGTCTTTGCGCGATCTTGAAGCCTGCGCCGCGCGGCCCAAGCAGGTTCTTGGCCGGCACGCGCACGTTCTCGTACGACACCTCGCAGTGTCCGCCGTAGTGACCCATCACGCGCACGTCGCGCACGATGTTGTAACCGGGCGTGTTGGTCGGCACGATGATCATCGAGAACGAGTCGTGCGCGGGCACGTCCGTCTCGGTCTTGCACATCACCGTGGTGTAGGCCGCGCGGTCCGCGCCGCTGGTGAACCACTTGCGGCCGTTGATCACCCAGGTGTCGCCCTCGAGCACGGCCTTGGTCTGGAGCTGCGTCGGGTCCGAGCTCGCGACGTCGGGCTCGGTCATGCCGAAGCTCGGGAAAATCTCGCCGTCGACCAGGGGCTTCAGATACTTGTCGCGCCACTCGTTGTCGGCGAACTCGTTCAGCATGATCGAGTCCTGCAGCGAGTGCGTGCCCAGCGCGACCATCGCCACGCCCGACCGGCCGACGACCTCGTTGATGTACACGTAGTCCAGGAACGGCAGCCCCTGCCCGCCGATCTCCTTCGGGTGGCCGAGCGCCCACAGCCCCTCTTCCTTGGCTTCCTGCATCAGCCGCTTCATGGCCTCGCGCCCTTCGACCGAATCGCGCTCCTCGATCAACGGCTCGACCGGGTAGCAGCGCTCCTCGACGAAGCGCTCGACCTGCGAGCGGATCGGCTTCACGTGCTCGGGGACATCGAAGCTCATGGCGGGGGTGCTCCTCTCGACTGGCGCCCAGCGTATTCCCCGCGCCCGGGGCTGGGCAAGCGATGGCGACTGGGTTATCCACCGCGTCGCATGGCGACCCCAGCCACCCCTGCCTGGCGGGAAGGCAGCAAGCTCGTCCACCCCTTCAATCCCGAGCTCGGGGTGGGCCTCGTTCGGCGCGTCGAGGGCCGGTATCTGGTGGTGTATTTCCCGGCCGTCGAGCGCGAGGTCACGCTGGCGGCTCAGGGCGCGGGGCTGACGCCGCTGATCCTGCCGCCCGGGTCGCTGGCGGTGGAGCTGGCCGCCGGCCGTGAGGTCCGGATCGACCGCTGGGACGGCGATGCCTACCTGCTCTCCGACGGCCGGCGCGTGCCGGACGCGGATCTGTGGCCGGTCGAGGGCAACGCGGGTCCGATCGAGCGCCTGGCGCTGTTCAAGCTCGACCGGCTCGGCTCCTGGCGCAATCGCGTGGACGGCCTGCAGCTCCGACGCGTGCGCGAGGCCGGCGGGCTGGGCTCGTTCCTGGGCGGGCGCATCAGCCTGTACCCGCACCAGCTCCATACCGCGCTGGCGGCGGTGCGCATGGATCCGGTGCGCTGGCTGCTCGCCGACGAGGTGGGCCTCGGCAAGACGATCATGGCCTGTCTCACGCTCTCGGCGCTGGTGCGCACCGGCCGCGCGTCGCGGGCGCTGGTGATCGCGCCCTCGACGCTGACGGTGCAGTGGCTCGGCGAGCTCTACCGCAAGTTCCACCAGGTCTTCGTGCTTCTCGACGAGCCGCGCATCGAGAGCGTCGAGCGCGACTACGGCGACGGCAACAACCCGTTCGACGTGCATCCGTTCGGTGTCATCTCGATGGAGGAGCTGGCGGCCGATCCGTCGCTCGCACGCAAGGCGCGGCAGGTGGATCTGGACCTCGTGGTCGTCGACGAGGCGCACCGGCTCGCACTCGAGGACGTCGACGCTGCGATCGCGCCGCTGGTCGCGCGCGCGAAGCACGCGATCCTGCTCTCGGCGACGCCGCTGCAAGCGGATCGGCGCGGCTTCTTCCATCTGCTGCAGCTGCTGCACCCGGAGAAGTTCACCGCCTTCGACGCCTTCGACGCGGCCGTCACCGAGGGACGCGCGACGTTCCCGTGCACCAGCGCCGTGCGCCGCGCCGATCTCGGCGGTCTGCCGCCGCGAAGGCCGATTCCGGTCGAGGTCGGCCCCGCGATGAAGGACCCGAAGAAGGATCCGCGCGCGGAGTGGCTGACCGCGAACGTGCGCGCCTGGCACAAGCAGAAGGAGAAAGCGCTCGTGTTCGTGCACGACGTCGAGCGGCTCGAAAAGCTGCGCAAGCACCTCGAGACCACGGCGCACGTACACGTCGCGGTGTTTCACGAGGCGCTGACCGCGGCGCAGCGCGACCTCGAGGTCGCGCGCTTCCGCGAGACGAACCTGCCCGTGCTGCTCTGCACCGAGGCGGCGACCGAGGGCCGCAACTTCCAGTTCTGCGATCGCATGGTGCACTACGACTTGCCGCTCGATCCGGTCGCGCTCGAGCAGCGCATCGGCCGGCTCGACCGCATCGGCCGCACCAAGGACGTCGAGATCGTCTACTTCCGCTGCGAGAAGTCGAAGCCCGACATCGCGAGCCTGTACGAGCGGCTCGATCTGTTCGCGCGTCCTTCGGCGGGTCTCGACCTGGCGCTCTCCGGCGTGCGCGACGCGCTCGAGCGCGCCGCGCTCGAAGAGGTTTCCGTCGACGAGGACGCGCTCTGCGCCGCGATCGAATCCGCGCGCGCGAAGACGATCGCCGACATCCCGCGTGTGCTCTACCAGGACGCCTACGACGCGTCGCAAGCCGAGAAGGTTCTCGCGCTCGTGCCGCCGGAGCTCGAAACGCTCACGCGCCGCTACTCGCTCGGCGCGGCCAACGACCTGGGCCTGAAGATCGTCGACAAGGGCGGCACGGCTCTCTACTACCTCGAGCTCGGCACCTCGCTGACGGTCGAGTCGATCCCGGGCGTGCCCGACGAGAGCCGCTGGCTCGGCACCTTCGACCGCGTGGAAGCGCTGCAGAAGGACGAGTTCGACTTCTTTGCCAACGGCCACCCCCTGGTCGAAGGACTGCTGCTCGAGCTCGAAGACGGCGCGCGCGGCCGCTCGGCCATGTTTACGGTGCCCTCGCCCGACCTGCGCGGCGCCGGCGTGATCTGCATCTTCAAGGACGGCGCGACCATGCAGCCGGTCGTGTTCGACACCAAGGGCGAGCCGCGCCCCGACTGGGCGCCGAAGATCCTCGAGAACCTGCAGCGCGCGCGGCCCGCGAAGCCCGAGGAGCTGAAGCTCGACGCGCGCGCGGCGGACGGCATCCGCGAGCTCGGCAGCATGTGCGAGCTCGAGGTGTCCGAGACGGCCGTGCTCGAGTGCGCCGCGTTCTTTCGTTTCGTGCCCGATGAGGCGGTCGCGGCCTAGCTCCTGCCGGGTACGGACGCCCTACACCGCGCCGGGTTGCCGGCCGATGAACCCGACATGAAGACCCAGCGCATTCTCCTGGCGATCGCCCTGGCCGCGAGCGTGGATCTGGCCCGCACCGCACTCGCCGACCCGGACGTGGGTCTGGACGTGCAGACGCAGGTGCAGCCGGCGGAAACCTCCGTCGACGACGACACCGACGCCAGCCGCGAAGTGGACGTCGACGACGCTGGCGACGCGAGTCGCGAAGTGGACGTGGATGACGCGGCGGACGACAGCCGTGAGATCGACGTCGACGACGCCGGCGATCCCAGCCGGGAAGAGGACGTGGACGAGGCGACCGAGGAGTCGCCCGGCTCGCTGGATGGCGACGAAGGCGAGAGCGACGAGGAAGACGAGAACTAGGCGGACTGTCGCAGCCGCTCGGTTGCGACCGCCGACACCGCCGCCTGCAGGTTGTAGCAGGGGATGAAGCCGGCCATCGGCACACGAATCGCCGCGTCGCAACGCGCCAGCACCTCCGGCGGAATGCCGCCGTTCTCGCCGCCCACGACGAACACGCGCGGGCCTCGGAGGTCGAGCTCCCAAGGCGAGCGCTCGCCCGACTCGTCGAGCGCGAACACGAGGTGGCCGGCGGCCTTCGCGGCGTCGAGAACCTCGAGCGCGTTGCGCCAGTACACGGGCATGAACTTGTCCGCGCGCATGGCGGTGCGCAGCGCCGAGCGCTTGGCCTCGTGGTCGAAGCTGCCGTCGATCGCGATCGCGTCGGCGCCCGACACTTCCGCGGTTCGGATCACCATGCCCACGTTCCCGGGATAGGCCACGCCGACCAGCAGCCAGAGCGCGCCGCCGCGCGCGAGCGTGGTCTCGAGGTCGGCCTCCGGGTCGCGGCCGACCAGCGCCAGGATCTCTTCGGCCGGGCGCACGTGACACAGCCGCGTGACGACGTTGCGCGTCGCGAGCCGCACCTCGATCCCGAGCTCACGCGCGCGCGCGACCAGCGGCGCCACCTCTTCGTGACGCGCGTCCTCCTGCACGAGCAGGAGCCGCACGTCCTCGCCCGCGCGCAGCGCCTCCGCGATCGCAACGGGTCCGGCAAGCTGACGCACGCGAGGCTCTTTCATCGGGCGCGAGCTTACGGGAGAAACGGCGCGCAGACATGCGCGATGCCGACGCTCGAACCCGCGAGCGCGCGGCGCAGGCGGACGGCGTCGATCAGGTCGCAAGCGGCCGATCCGCCGACGTCGCACTTCTCGGGCGCCGCGAGCTGCACGAGCGAGCCGGCAAGCAGGGCGCGCAGCGCGCTCACGTCGGTGGCGTCGATCCGGCCGTCGTCGCTCGTGTCGCCGCACTGGCAGCCGTTGCCGACCCCGTCGGGCGACGACGTCGCGAGACCGCCCGAATCGAGCTGGCCGCTCGAGGCGTCGACCGGGCACACGTCGAGCGCGTCCTCGACGCCGTCGCCGTCCCAGTCACCGGTTGCGGCGGGAATCGAGCCGGCGAGATGCCCGCGCACGACCAGACCCGTCGGGCTCGCGGTGGTGAACAGCACGTCGCTGCCGGCGAGTCCGCCGGCGCTGTTCGCGTGCAGGATCATCGGTCCGGGACAGCACTCCTCGCCGATCTCGCCCGCGGGACCGGTGGCGGCGAGCGTCTGGGCTACACCGAAGCGCGACGGGAGCAGCGGATGCGGGCGCGCCAGGTTGCGCGGGTCGAAGGCGACCAGGCCGAGTCCCCCGTCGTTGTAGGAAGTCGCCGCGACGAAGTCTCCCGAGGCGCCGAAACGCACCTGCGGGACGTACGAGTACGCACCGCTCGATCCGGGCGGCGGCGAGAGCACGATCGGGTTCACTCCGCCTCGGATCACGCGTTCATGCAGGCAGGGCACTCCGCCCGCACTCGCGGCCGTCGTACCGTTGCACGACGGGCGCTGCAGGCGCGCGTCGACCGGCGCGGTCGGCAGCGTCGCCACGTTGCGTACGTCGACGGCGACGAGCTGGCGCAGCGTGGTCGAGCCAGCCACGGCGACCGAACCGGTCGGATCGAGCGCGAGCCCGCGACCCGCGGGATTGCCCGGCCCGAGCGGGATCGACCCGACCAGCAGTCCCGTCGCGACGTCGAGGATGTCGATGCTGCCCTGCCCCGTCACGAGCGGCGGGAAGCTCGCGTCGAAGTTGCCCGCGTTGGTCACCGCCACGCGCCCGCCGGAGAGCTCGGTGAGCGCGATCGGATTCGGATCCGACGTGATCGCGAAGAACGGGCTCGCCGGCGCGACCGTCGTCGTCGGGCCGGAGTCGTCGATCGAGAAGAACAGCACGGTGCCCGGATTCCAGATCGGGTTCGAGCCGGACTGCCGGATGTTCGACGTGCTGACGACCAGGCGATTGCCGATCCGCAGTGCGGCGCTGGTGAGGATGGTGGTGAAGCTCGGGATCGCGAGCGGCGCACCGCTGCTCGGATAAGTCGTGAAGCCGCCCGTCAGTGTGTGGCGCGTCGGCACCGACATCCGGCTCACACCGGAGTAGAGCAGCGGCCAGCCCGCGCCGCTCGCCCAATCGAACGGCACCGCGAGCTCGCAGACCGAAGTCGCGATCCAGCCGCGCGTCTCGCCGGTTCCGCGCTCCAGCGCGACGTTCGCCAGGATCGGGCTGCCAAAGCCGCTGCAGTTCGGATCGTAGACGAGGTCGAAGGACGCGCCGGCCCAGGGCATCGGCTGTCCGGGAGTGATCTGGAACTCGAACACGCCCGGGCCGTTGTTCGACGTGGCGACGAAGGCGCGGTTTGGGTTGGTCGGATGGGTTTCGAGTGCGGGCGGCGCGAACGTGTAGACAGGCCGCGTGTCCGTCGCCGGAGCGCCGACGGTGAGCGTGGCTGCGAGCACTGCCGCGACGACACTCATGGCGTCGCCCCGCGCACGCGCACGAGCCAGAGCGTCTGATTCGGCAGCGGCAGGCCGAGTGAGTCGAAGCGTTGCTCGTGGTTCAGGTTCGAGGCTTCGATCGAGAACGTGACGCTCGCGGGCAGGAACTCGAGGCCGGGTAGCCGATGCGGCCTAAGGATCGCGCCCGCGTCGACCTGGAAGCTGGCCTCCGACAGCCGCGCATTGCCGACCTGATAGGAGACCTCGCTCTCGTAGCGCAGCTCCGTCCACGGCTCGACCGGGCCGAGGTCGAGCGACGCGTTCAGCGCGTAGGCGTCCTCGGGGACGTGCGGGAGCATGCGCTCGACATCGCTCTCGAAGGCGGCGCCGCTGCCGCCGTCACCGAGGTAACGCGCGTCGGTGTAGGTGTAGCTCGCGCCCAGCTGCAGTCGCTCGAAGAGCCGCGCGCCCAGACCGATCTCGAAGCCCAGCGCGCGCGACGGACCTGTGTTGGCGGGCATGTACGCGTTGTTCACGTTCAAGAGCCACTCGATGCCCTCGTCGATCTCGCGCTGGAAGACGTCGACTTGGAGGCGCAGCTCTCGCACCGGACCCGCGCCCGCGCTCGCGAGCTCGAAGCCCAGATCCGCGTTCCAGCCCCGCTCGGAGAGCAGCTCCGGGTTTCCGCGGATGAAGCCCCAGTCGGGATGGAACAGGTCGCCGAACGTGGGTCGGCGGACGATCCGCTTCCAGTTGGCCTTCGCGCGCAAGCCCGGCGCGATCTGCCAGATCGCGCCGACCGACGGCAGCCAGGCGTTCTCGTCGCGCGGTGAAACTTCGACGAGGGGCCGCGACGCGGAGGCGCGAGCCTGTCCGTCGCTCGTGTCCGCGCGCTCGAAGGCGAGCGCCGGGAACACGCGCAGCTCGCCCGCGAAGAAGGAGAGCTCGGGCGCGAGCGACGCCAACACCGTCGTGCGTCGGTGAATGTCCGCCTCCGAGGCATCGACTCGCGCGTAGCGCAGGCTCGAGGCGGCGCGCCCCCCGAGCTCGAGCCAGCCGTAGGAGCGGGGAGTCGCGACCCAGCGCGACTCGAGCGACGACTCCGACTCGCGCCACTGCGCCCGGTCCCGCCCGCCCGTGGCCAGGATCGGGACGAAGCCGCACAGGCCGCCCGGATCGTCGAGTGTGCTCTCTTCGGCGCGGAATCCACCGGACAGCTCGAACGCGCCGCCGAGTGCGCGCTCGTGACTCCAGGCCAGGCGCGCGAGGCCCCGCTCGTACGACTCGTCGGAGGTGGTGCAGGAGAGCACGTCGTCGGGGGTGTTGCTCGACGCCGACCACGTGCTGCCGGGCTCGCCTCCGTCCTTCTGATACAGATCGAGCGTCGCGTCGAAATGCGAGCGCGCGCCCGTCGCGAGCGACCCGCGCAAGAGCCCTGCGTTCTCGACGAAGTCGGCGTTCAAGCGCGTGTGCTGCTCGGGCTCCGAGTTGCCGCGCCCGCGCGCCGGCGGCTCGATCTCGAACCGGTAGTCGTTGTCGCTGCGCAGGCGCGAGAAGGTCGCGAGCACGTTCCCGCGCTCACCGCCGCCGGACAGCGCGAGATCGCCGCCGAGCGTCTCGTGCGTGCCGGCTACGAGCGACGCGTCGGCCGCGGGCTCGGCGCTCTCCGCTGTGCGCGTGGTGATCGAGATGACGCCGCCTGCAGCGTCGCTGCCGAAGCGCGCCGAGCCACCCCCGCGCAGCACCTCGATCCGCTCGACCTGGCGCAGCGGGATGGTCGAAAGATCCACCGCGCCGCGCTGCGCGCTGTTGAGTCGAACGCCGTCGACGAGCACGAGCACCTGCTCGGCCTTGGAGCCTCGGATCGACGCCGTGCTGGCGGAGCCGAGCCCGCCGAAACGCCGCACGCGAACGCCGGGCACCCGGTTGAGCAGCTCGGCCACGGTCGCGAAGCGCTCGTCGAAATCTCGCGCGTCGATCACGGTCGAGAACGCCGACGGGTCCTCGGCCGATTCCGAGAGCTCGCCGGCTACACCGTACGGTGAAGCCGCGAGCAGGAGCGCGACGAATGCCGCGCGCGCGATCCGATGGGCTTTTTCCTGCACCGAGTGACTCCCTCCGCGGAGAGCGGGACTTCCGTCCCGATCACTCGGCAGGTCTCCTGGCTCAGGGGTCTGGCGCCGGAATCGAGCCTTCCCCGGGATCGCTCCCGAGTGGCGTCTTTCGATCCGACTCCCCCATCACAGTGGCGGGACCGCGGCCGATTTTCACGGCCTTCCCTCTTAGGTCCGCGACGCGGACACCGAGTGCAGGCATCGGTATCACTCGCTGCGAAACGGGTCAACTGCGACGTTTGCTTGACGCGTCGTCGACGAGCGCGTAGTTATCGCCACGTACGAGTCGCGGAAGGTGTCGGGAAGCCGGTGTGAATCCGGCGCGAGCCCGTCGCTGTAACCGGGGACGAGCGCTGCACTCCGAGCGATCGGGGGTGAAGCCACTGGGGTCGCAAGATCCTGGGAAGGCGCGGCGCGAGGACGATCCGGGAGCCAGAAGACCGGCCTTCCGC
>JANNLG010000099.1:0-2034 GCA_031396695.1 Deltaproteobacteria bacterium | reverse complement strand
CGGCCGACTCGTCGACGATCGCTTTCCGTTTCCGCTCGCGGTTGCGCCGATCGAGCGCGCACTCGACGCGCTCGCCGCCCGACTGCGCGCGCAAGGGGTGGTGCGCACGCGCGAGCAGATCGCGTCCGGCTTCGTCGAGATCGCCAACGCGAACATGGCCGAGGCGATCCGGCAGGTCTCGGTCGCGCGCGGCTACGACGTGCGCGACTACGCGCTGGTCGTGTTCGGCGGCGCGGGCGGACAGCACGCCTGCGCGCTGGCGCGGCGGCTCGGCATCCGCCGCGTGCTCCTGCATCCGTACGCGGGCGTGCTGTCGGCGTACGGGATGGGCCTCGCGGACGTGTCGTGGCACGGCGAGGCCGACATCGGACGGCGGGTTCTCGATGCGGGACTCGTGCCGTCACTCGAGCCGATCTTCGCGGCGCTCGAAGCGCGCGGCCGCGCGCAGCTTTCGGAGCAGGGTGACGCATCGGCGAAAACCGAATGCGTGCGCCGGCTCGATCTGCGCTATCGCGGCACCGAGTCGGCACAGACGCTCGCGCTCGAGCCCGGCGTAGAGCTGCGCGCGGCCTTCGACGCGGCCCACGCGCGCAGCTTCGGCTACGCGCGGGCGGGACATCCGATCGATGCGGTGGTCGCGCGCGTCGAGGTCGTGGCGCGACAGCCTGTGGTGTCGCCCGCGTTCGGCACGTCCACGCGCGCCGGCGGGACGACGGCGCTGCGCCGCGCGCGGGTGTTCTGCGACGGCGCGTGGGACGAGGACGTGCCCGTCTTCGCGCGCGAGGACCTGCCCGCGGGAACGCGCATCTCCGGCCCTGCGCTCGTGCTCGAGGCGACCAGCACGCTGGTCGTCGACCCCGGCTTCGAGCTGGAGATCGACGGGCAAGGGCGGATCGCGCTCAGCGACGTGGCGGGCGAAGCCTCGCGCCCGCGAGTCGGCGCCGAGGTCGACCCGGTGCGGCTCGAGATCATGAACAACCTGTTCATGTCGATCGCCGAGCAGATGGGCATCGTGCTGCGCCGGACCTCGCTCTCGACCAACATCCGCGAGCGGCTCGACTTCTCGTGCGCGGTGTTCGACCGCGAGGCGGGTCTGGTCGCGAACGCCCCCCACATCCCCGTGCACCTCGGCGCGATGGGCGAGTCCGTCAGCGCGGTGCTCGCGGCGCATCCCGAGCCGCGCCCCGGCGACGTGTTCGTGACCAACGATCCCGCCGCGGGCGGCTCGCACCTGCCCGACATCACCGTGGTGACCCCCGTCCACGACGACGCGGGCGTTCTGCGCTTCTTCACCGCCAGCCGAGGCCACCACTCCGACGTCGGCGGCATCACGCCCGGCTCCATGCCCGCCTTTTCGCACACGCTCGAGGAGGAGGGCGTAGTGCTGCGCTGCTTGCGCATCGTGCGCGGGGGGGTGCTCGACGAAGCCGCCGTGCTCGGCGCGCTCGGCGCCGCGCGCTTTCCGGCGCGCAACCCGCGCGAGAACCTGGCCGATCTGGAAGCGGCGATCGCGGCCAACCGCGCCGGCGCGCGGCTGTTGCTCGAGCTCGTCGGCCGCCATGGTCACGACGTCGTGCTCGCCTACATGGGCCACGTGCAGGACAACGCGGCGGCGAAGGTCGCGGACGAGATCGCGAAGCTCGCCGACGGCGAGCACCGCTTCGCCGACGCGCTCGACGACGGCACACCGATCTGCGTGACCCTGCGCGTGCGCGGCGACCGGATGGAGGTCGACTTCGCGGGCACCGGGCCGGAGGTCGACGGCAACCTGAACGCGCCGCGCGCGGTCACGATCGCGGCCGTGATCTACGTGCTGCGCGCGCTGGTCGGCACCGACATTCCACTGAACTCCGGCTGCCTGCGTCCGGTGACGGTGCGCATTCCCGAGCACTCGGTGCTCTCGCCCGGTCCCACCCGCGCGGTCTGCGGCGGCAACGTCGAGACCAGCCAGCGCGTCGTCGACGTGCTGCTCGGCGCGCTCGGCAAGCTCGCGGCCTGTCAGGGCACGATGAACAACCTGACGTTCGGCAACGA
>JANNLG010000070.1:0-43890 GCA_031396695.1 Deltaproteobacteria bacterium | reverse complement strand
GATCCGACACGGCGGGCACCCGGCGCTGCAGGCCGCAAAGGTGGGCGGCTACGTCGACGCCTGGAACGTGCCGCCGGATCCCGGCTGGACCATCGTCGGACTGATGCGCTACCGCAGCCGCCGCGACATGGCCGAGCTCGCAACAGATCCGCGCTTCACGGCCGCGCACCCGTTCAAGCTCGCCGCGATCCCCGTGACGGCGTCGTTTCCGACCTCGCCGCAATTTGCGCTGCTGCTCGGTCCGCGCGTCTGGGTGGCGCTCGTGCTCGCGCTGCTCGCGGCCCTCGTCCAGCTCGCGCTGCGCTGATCGCCAACCCGCATCGAGGAGCCGACGTGCCGTTCCTGCCTGCCTCGACGAACGCGCAGTACGCGGGCGCAAAGCTGGCCGCACGCTTGCTGGCCCTGTTCGGCGCGCTCACGATTGCCCCGGGCCTGATCCACACCTTCCTGCCCGACGGGGGAGCCGGGGTGATCGCGGGCATGGACCTTTCGGGCAACGGCGCGAGCGTGATCGGCGTGTTCGCCTGGGCGGGCGCGACACAGATCGTCTGGGGCACGACGCTCCTGGTCGCGGCGCTGCGCTACCGGAGCCTGGTGCCCCCGCTGCTCGCGCTCGTCATCGTCGAGCGGAGTCTGATCGCGCTGAACCTGTGGCTGTTGAAGGCGCCCGAGAGCGGCCGTCACCCACCCGAAGCCTACGCGACGCTGATCGCGCTCCCCGTGATCGTCGCCGCGTTCGCGCTCTCGACGCGAGCGCCGAGAGAGAGCCCGTGAACGGCGACCCGCGCGCGGCGCGCGAGACGATTCTGCTCCTCCATGGCGAGCCGACCTGGGGCTACCTGTATCGAAAGATCATCGGCCCGATCGAGGCCGCCAGCTTCCGCGTGATGGTTCCGGATCTGATCGGCTTCGGCCGCTCCGACAGCCGATCGACCCGACCGCGCATTCCTACTCGCAGCACGTCGCCTGGGTGACGCGACGGGTCGAGCACCTCGATCTGCGCGGCGCGACGCTGTTCGGTCAGGACTGGGGCGGACTGATCGGGACCCGCGTCGTGGCCGAGAACGAGCGCCGCTTCGCGCGCCTGGTGCGTGCTCGAGCGCTGGCAGAAGCCGCTGCTCACGCTCTGGGGGGGGACCTCTGTCCCTTCACGCACATGGACCTCGGCCGCGAGTTCCAGAGCCGCGTACCTGGCGCGCGCCTGCTCGGGATCGAGCACAAGCGGTTCGCGGCCAGTCACTTCAGCCAGGAAGACGCGGGCGCGGAGCTCGCCGCCGAGATCGTCCGGCGCTTCCCCCCTGCGCCGAGCTACGGCCGCTGACCCTCGACGGTCCACGCGATGTCGTCGCCACCGGCGATGCTGAGCGCCGTCGCGTCCTGGAACGATGTTTCGAACAACGAGTTGGCGCCAGCGGAGATCACGAGCACGGCGTGGCTCTGTTCCATCGCGGTCGTGACGCCAGTTACCGTCGCGCCGTCCAGGTAGCGCACGTTCACGACGTACGGATTGCCCCACGGATCCACGGGCACTTCCTTGATGTACGGGCCATTCCAGCCGGGGAGCGCGGCCGGATTCAGAGAGGCGGGATAGAGCGGATTCGCTGTGGCGTTCCGATTCGTGATCAGGATGTCCTCGAGTGCCGCCGCGGTTCCGCCGTTGCCACCCCCGCGCCAGTTCGCCGCACCCGGCGTGGTGGCCACGCCGCTCGGAATCGCGGCGGGCGCAATCGACGCGAAAGGAAGTCCGACCAGGCGCGAGATCTCGCCCGCGTCGTTGATGTTGCCATCGTTGGAAACTGGCCAGCGCCCGGTATCGAGCTGAAACGCGAGGATCGACTGCCCGAGCGTCTGTGCGTCGGAGAGCGAGCGCGCGCGGCGGCCATCGTTGATGTACTTCAACACCATCGGCGTCAGCGCAGCCGAGGCGATTGCGAGAATCGCCACGGCGACGAGAATTTCGATCAGCGTGAATCCTGCTTCGGCTCGGCGTCGCTCCATGAGTTGCTCCAGTCGTCGTGTGGTGTTTTGTAGTCGTCAGTGATATCAGTGACTTCGACTCACTCGACTACGTCGCTCACTGTCTCGGATTCGGGCGATGTGTGCTTGAGCGCGGTAGGGACGAGCTCGCGAACCCGCAGCTCGGCGCTCGCGCGCGCGGGGTCGTCGCTTCCGACCAAGCCGAGAAACAGTTCGTAGAAGAACGCGGCTCGGACGCGGTCGCCTCTCCGCTCCCAGAGGATCGCGAGGGTGAGCACCGGTTCGGGGCGCTCCGGGTGTCGCTCGCGCGCCGCCTCGAGCACGACGCGCGCGTCCTCCTCGAGACCGAGCTCGAAGAGCGTCGCTCCGAGGTTGGCGAGCACCTCGGCGTTCCTGGGATCGAGCGTCCGTGCGCGGCTGAACGCGCGCAGCGCTTCCTGCAGATCACCTCTTTCTCGAGCTTCGAGACCGCGCACCGCGTGCACGGGCGGGTAGCCCGGCGCCAGACGCAGCGCTCGATCGAGCCACTCCCGCGCCTGCTCCGGCTCGCCCTGCAGCAATCGAATCCGTGCCAGATTGACCATGGCCTCGACGAATCCCGGGTCGAGACCGATCGCCAGTTGATATGCACGCGCGGCTTCGTCGTCGAGCCCGCGTTCGGCAAACGCGAGGCCGTCGGCGAAGGCGGTGGCGCTCTGCTCGTAGCCTGCGAGCGTAGCGGGCTCGGCTGCGCTCTGGTTGGCCGGCAGCAGCGAGAGAGCCGCCAGCAGCGCGATCCTCGGTGCACCGGGTACCATCATTTCCTCCACCAACGCGGCTCGATCGCGCGCCGATCGACACGCGTGTCGTCGAGCAACCCGAGACGTTCCTGGCTCTCGCGGTCGACTCGCCGGATCGTCGGCGCGTCGAGCACCGTCGGCGTGAGAAAGATGACGAGCTCCGAGCGGACCTCGGTCACGTCGGATTGCCGGAAGAGCTGGCCCAGCCAGGGGATGTCGCCGAGCAACGGCACCTTCTTCTCGATGTCGAGATCGCGGGTCTGGATCAGCCCGCCGATCACGAGCGTCTCGCCGTCGCGCACGCGGACGACGGAGTCGGTCTCGCGCAAATTCACGACCGGCAGGCTTCCCGAGGCGGTCTGCCCCGCGACCAATGGCTGCTCCCGGACCTCGACGATCTCGGACACGCTCGGATGGACATGCAGAGTGACGTCGTTGTTCTTCGAGATCTGCGGCGTGACGTCGAGGGTGACACCGACCGGCGTGATCGTCGGCGTGAACGTCGTCACCGCCGACTGTCCCACGTTCGCGATCACCGAGACTTCCGTCTCGGCGACGAAGAAGACCTCGTTGCGCACCACCTTCACGATCGCTTTGTGATTGTTCAGCGTTGCGATCTTCGGCGTCGAGACCACCCGCACGTCGCTCTGCCGAGCCAAAGCGGTGAGGATCACGCCGACCGTGTCGGTGGCGATCCCGAACGTGAAGCCGCCGGTCGTGAGCACCGGAGCAAGATTGGTCGAGGAGATGGCGTTGTCGCGAGCGATGCCCCCGGTGATCGCCCGAACGATCGTGCCTGCCGGGTTCTGCCCGCTGGTCGAGTCGAGACTCGGCGAGAACTCGATGTCGAGGCCGAGGTCGAGCTCGTCGCCGAGCGTGACTTCTACGATGCGCGTGTCGATCAAGACCTGGCGTCCCAGGCTCTGCACCGCCATCGCGAGGTAGTGATCGACTTCGTCGAGCGCCGCGGCAGGCGCCGTCACCAGCAGAAGACCCGCCTGGCGCGAAACCAGCACGCGTCTGCTCTCGACCCCGGCAGCCACGATCGGGACGGACGCCGCGTCCTCGCCCTCCGCGGGCGGCGCCTCGACCACCCCGTCGCTGCCATCGACGAGCAGGCGAACGCCGCGCTCGATCTCGGTCCAGAAGTCGAGCGAGAGCTCCGTCGAGATGGCGGAGGTGCTCGTGTCCTGCGACTGACTCCCGCCCCCAGAGCCCTCCGACGACGAGCTCGAGCCGGAGACCGACTGCGCCACGGCGCCGCTCACGCTGAACTGGGACTCGCCGTTCTGTCGGGTGCTCGGATAGTCGACCTGCCAGGTGCGGGTCTCCCGGTCGGACCGGAAGATCCGCACGGTCCGCCCGGCGATCTCGTACTGATAGCCGCGCGCCACCACGAGTTGCTGGAGCAGTTCGAGCAAGGAGACGTTCTTTAGATCAGCGTCGACGGTTCCCGTGACGCCAGGCTCGACCACCACGTTGATCGGGAGGTCGTGCGCCAGGCCGAGCAGGATTCCGGCGAGGTCCGCGTTCTGTACCGTGAGCGTATAGCGGCCCTCCGACATCAGCCTCACGACCGGGTCACGCGGTCGCTCGTCGGGTGTCGAGAGCATGCGCGGCGAGGGAGCCGGCCCGAGCACCTGCGCGGGCTCGACGGCACCGTCACTCTCCGGTGTCGGCGGTGCGCCCGGAGTCGACGCGCAGCCGAGGCCGAACGCGGCGATGCAGGCAAGACAGAGCGGTACGGGTCTCATGGAAGCGGCTCCCCCTTGGACGCGAGATCGGAATCGGGATCGACATCGACGTGTGGTGCGCCCAGCCAGAGCGAGTAGCGGCGACCGCCGCGTTCCAGCACCACACGCGATGTCTCGACGCGGGCGACGGTCCAGCCCTCGTAGAGCTGCCCTTCGCTACGCGCGTGGTTCCCCAACCAGGCGACGCGGCGTTCCGTACCGATCAGGAGGCCGCCGAAGATCGGCATGCCGACCTCCGCGTGCATCTCCGCGCCGCCGGGCAGGAACGGCGAACGCAGCGCGTCGAAGCTCTCGAGCAGCGCTGCCAGCGTCGACCCCGACAGCAGCGGTGGCGGCTCGACCAACACCTCCGGTGTGGCGTGCGCGTCAGCCCCGGTCTCCGAGTTCGCCGGGTCCGATCCCTCCGCGTCGGCCGCTGGCGCTGCAACGGCTGCGGCATCGCTGGTGAAGTACAGCCAGTTCTCGACGCCGATTGCGAGCGTCGCCGCGGCGAGCAGCGGGACGACGATGCGTGGCTTCATCGCGCGTCCTCCCGGCTCCAGTACACGAGGTCGAGCGTGGCCTTGATGCTCGCCCCGTCGCGCACCAGCTCCGCGCGCTCCACCTGAATCGAATGCCCGGGCTCGCGAAGCGCATCGAGCGCCGCGCGCATCGACGTGAAATCGGCGCGCAGCGCTGCCTGAACCGCGTTCGGAACCAGGATCATCGAGCGACTTCCGTTCAAGTCCGCGACGCTCACTTCGGCTCGCGGCTGCTCGGTCTGACTCGGCGGTGAGAGGGTGACCCGAACGTCGCGCGCGCCCGCGCTCTCGAGCAGCGTCGCAATCGACTTCACGAGCTTCGCGTTCGGATTTGCGCCGAGCTTCGCTACGTCCGCCTCGAAAGCCGTCAGCGCCGCGTCCACGCGCTCCCGCTCGCTCGTAGCGAGCGGGCTCAGCGTGCGCTTCCTCTGGACCAGCCTCTCGATCTCCGCGCTCTGCAGCGCTTGCTCCTCGCCCGCGCGCTGCACGAAGCCGCGCAGCGGGCCGTACCAGACCAGCACCGCCAGCAGCGGCACCGCCAGGATCGCCGCGCACAGACCCGCGTTCGATCCGTCGAGGAATGCCGAACGCCTAGTCGCCATCGAGGCGACTCCGCGGGTCGGCCGCGGCGACCCATGCCGCGATCCGGTACTGAGTGTCAGTCGCCAGCCCGTGCGTCGCCTCGGGCTCGAGCGTGATGACACGAAACAGCGACAGCGCCGCAAGTCGGCCGCGCACTGCGCCGGCCGCCTCCGCGGTCTCCGCTTCGCCCAGACCCTCCGAGTCGAGCCAGATCTCCATCCGCCAACCCTCGAGCTCACGCGCGATCGCGAGCCGCGAGACGAACAGCTCTTCCGGCATCAGGCCGCCAAGCGCGATCAGCAGCGTCGACCAGGGTGGCTCTGCCCGCGTTAGCGTCGCGCTCGCATCGAAGATCCGCTGCGCGCGTTCGCGTTCGCTGGCGAGCCGTGCGAGACCCGCGCGCTCGCCCTCCCATCGCTTCGCCTCGGCGCGCAGCCGGTCGATCGACGCGGAGATCGCGGCCACGTTCCAGACTGCGCCCGCGAGAGCGAGCGCGCCCACCACGCAGACCGCCGCCGTCGCGCGCATCAGTCGCTGCCGCGCTCGGGCCTTGAGCCTGGGAGCGGCAATCGCGTCGGGGAGAAGCGTCGCCTCCGCGACGGAGCCGCCGAGCGCGACGCCTCCGAGCACGACGCCCGCCGCCGGGTGCGGCACCCAGCCGACGGATGCCAGCGACCTGGCTCCGATGCGAACGACCGGAAGCGACTGATTCGCTACCAGCGCGTGCTCGAGCGATTCCAGACCCGTCAGCGGACCACAGATGCAGATGCGAGAGACCTCACCGAGGGCCAGGTTCCGTTCGACGTAGTTGAAGGTGCGATCGAGCTCGACGGTGACGTGCTCGATGAACTGGTGCTCTTCCTCCTGCCACGCGACCGCGTTCGCCGGGGTCTCCCCGATCGCGGCGTCGAAACCGAGCTTCAGGGGGATCTGGCGATCGAAGAGCCAGCCCTGCGAATCGGCGACGACACAGTGACTCCACTCCGCCTCGATCCACAGCAACGCGGTGAGTCCAGCGCGTTCGGGCTCGGGCAGAACGCGCGCGAGAGCGCCGAGCGCCAGACTCAACGGCAGCACTCGGTCGGCCTCGATTCCTCTCCCCGCGAGCTCTGCATCGATCTCGGCACATGCATCGCTCGAACCCGACACCAGCCAGAGCACGCTGCCCAGCGGCGTCCTGCGCACCAGGCTCGACACCAGCAGGGCCTCCGGCTGCTCGCCGAGCAGATCCTCGCGCCGTCGCTCCGCGATTCGACGCGCCTCGCGAAGCCGAACACCCGGTAGATTCATGCGTGAGATCCGGATCTCCGGCATGTGCACGATCGCGTCGAGCCGGGCGCTCGCGGCGGGGATCGCATGCTCGACCTTCGAGTCGAGTGGGAGGCCTCTACCCAACCAGCCTGCGTCCCGGGCCCAGGCCAGCTCGCCATTGATCGGATGCAGCACGGTTCGAAGCGGCAGCCGCCCGAGCACCAGGGCGAGCGCGCCGCGCAGATTCACGGCTGCACCACAGTCACGGTCGCGGCGTTGTTTCCGGCGCGGATCGTCAAGACCTGCGTCGACAGCGCGCCCGCGTAGCTGCCGAGACCCGATACGATCAACGCATGCACGCCGACGGGCACCGGAACGGCGCTGTAGAACGGACCGCTGCCGGCTAGCGCCCAGGTCGAGAGCACGCCGTTTGTGCTGACCGAGAGACTCGCACTCACGTCCGCAGCGCTCAGCGCGACCGTCGCTGCCGGGTTCGTGTTCGGAATGCCGAGCACGGATACCGCGAGTGCACCCGTCGTCGGCGGAGCGCTGGCGGGGTAGATCAGATCGTCCGCCGTGCCGAGCAAATGATCCTCGCCTGCGCTCGTCACACGCGCGGCGCTCGCGGCGTACTGCAGGGGAACACCCCAGGCGTCCTGGGTGAGATCGGCGAGCGCCTGCGTCTGTTGCACGTAGGGCCCGCTCCAGCCCACTCCATAGCCGTACGGCGAGATGGCGAACGCCGGTTGCACGCCCCGCAGCAGCAGGTCGCCGAGCGTGGGCGGCAGATAGCCCATGTCGCCGAGGTAGCCGTAGCGGCCTGCGCTCGCGTCTCCGATCATGCCATCGACGAGTCGCCGCAGGCGCTCCGTCGTCTCGGCTCGACGCGCAGCCGTCATGTTGCGCACCACCAGCGGCGCGGTCGCGCCTGCCAGCAGCGCGAGGATCGCGACCGCGACGATGATCTCGATCAGCGAGAAGCCCGATTCCGAGCGTTCAGCCTGCATTGAGATTTCCCATCGCCTCGTACAGAGGCGCGAAGAAGGACAGGATGATGGTGAGCAAGGTGGCGCCCAGCGCGACGATCACTCCGCTGTTGAACCAGGCAATTGCGCGATCGATCACGACGGGCACCTCGCGCTCGTAGAAGCGCGCGGCGCGCTCGAGCGCCGCATCGATGTCACCGGTCGCCTCGCCCACAGCCAGCATGCGCAGCACCATCGGGGGCACGATCCCCGGCGCGCGCAGCGCGTCGACCAGCGTCGCGCCGCGCATGACTTTGTCGCGCGCGCCCGCCACCACCTCACGGATCCAGTGGTTCTGCACGATCTCGGCGGTGATGGCGAGCGCATCGAGGATCGGCAGGCCCGCTGCGTACAGCAATCCGAGGTTGTGACAGAGCCGCGACATGTCGAGACTGACGACGAGCGTGCGCGCGAGCGGAAGGAGCAGCGCAACGCGATCGCGCGAGCGGCGACCGTGCGCGCTGCGTTGCCAGGCCACCAACGCCACGCCCGCGCAGCCGCCCACGGCGAGCAGCCAGGGCCAGCTCGCGAAGATCGTGGCTTGGATCCACAGGATCAGGCGTAGCGGCAGCGGAATCTCGACACGCAGCTCCAGGAAGATGCCGACGAAGCGCGGCAGAACGAAGAGCGCGAGCAGAGTGCACAGCCCGAGGACGCCGATCGCCACGATCGTCGGGTACACCATTGCGGATCGCACCTGCCGGGAGAGCACTTCGCGCCACTCGAGGTAGACGACGAGATCGCGCAGCACCACGTCGAGCTTGCCGGTCTCCTCTCCAGCGCGAACGATGGCCAGCATGAGCGGCGAGAAGAACCGGGGCTGCTGCGCCAGCGCTTCGGAGAGCGTCGCGCCCGTCTCCACGCGCCTCGCGATCTCGGCGATCGCGATCGCCAGCGGATGCGCTGCGTCCTCGTGCAGATCGTGCAAACCCTGCGCGATCGGCACACCCGCCCCGATCAGAACACCGAGGTGATAGAAGAAGTCGCTGATCACGCGCCCGTGCACGCGACCCGATCCGCGCAGCGGCCTTGCCCGCACCAGCACCAGACCGCGGAGCGAGAGCGTCCGATCGATCTCGCGAGCGTCGCTGGCGACCAGCACGCCGGCGCTTCGGATTCCGGCGGCGTCTATCGCCGAGAAGCTGAAACGCTGCACGGCTCACTCTCCCGCCGTCACGCGTGCGACTTCTTCGGGTGAGATGTCGCCAGTGCGCGCGCGCCGAAGCGCGGCGTCGCGCAGCGATTCAAAGCCCGACTCCCGCGCGACGGCGACGATCGCCTCGCTGCTCGCATCCGCGCTGATCTGCCGCGCGATCGGAGCCGAGACCTCGAGCACCTCGAAGAGAGCGCCGCGACCGCGCGAGCCCGTGCCGCGACACTGGTCGCAGCCCTTCGAGCGATACAGTGTGTCCGATGCCGAGACGCCCAGCGTCGCGCACTCGGGACCGGTGGGCTCGCACGGGTGGCGGCAGTCCATGCACAGCAGCCGAACCAGTCGCTGCGCGACGACCACGAGCAGGCAGCTGCCCGTCAGGTAGGACGGCGCGCCGAGATCCCTGAGCCGAGCGATCGAGCGCACCGCGTCGTTGGTGTGCAGCGTCGAGAGCACCAGGTGGCCGGTCAGCGCGGCGCGAATCGCGATCGACGCTGTCTCCGCGTCGCGCATCTCGCCGACCAGAATCACGTCGGGGTCGTGGCGCAAAATCGAGCGCAGCCCGCTCACGAAGGTTAGCCCGGCGCGCTCGTTGATCTGGCACTGCGTGACCAGCGGCATCTGGTACTCGACGGGATCCTCGAGCGTGATCGTCTTGCGATCGGTGGTGCTGACGGCGCGCAGCAGCGCGTAGAGCGTGGTCGTCTTGCCCGAGCCCGTCGGCCCGGTGACGAGGATCAGGCCGTTGGGCCGCGCGGATGCGCGCTCGAGCACGTCGACCTCGTGCGGCGACAAACCGAGCGCTTCGAGCGAACGATTCGCGCGCGCCGGGTCGAGAATGCGCAGAACGACGGACTCGCCGAGGACCGAGGGGAAGGTCGACACGCGCAGCTCGATGCGCTTGCCGTCGAGCTCGAAGCGGATCTTCCCGTCCTGGGGCAGGCGCGTCTCGGTGATGTCGAGCTGCGCCATCACCTTCACACGCGCGACGACCGCAGCCATCACCGAGCGCGGCAGAGTCGGGCCGCGGCGCAGCTCTCCGTTCACGCGCAGCCGCACGCGCAGAACCTTCTCGTCGGGCTCGAGGTGGACGTCCGTCGCGTCCTCGGCGATGGCCGACGTCAGGACGCGCCCGACCAGTGCGATCACGCCCGCGTCGCTCGCGCCATCACCACCCACCGAGCGCGACGCTTCGTCGATCGCCATCTCGAGTTCGCCGTCGACCGCCCCGCGGTAGTACGACGCGATTGCCCGCCGAATTCGGCCGCGGGGCGCCGCTACCGCGCGAACAAAGAGGCCCGAAGCGCGCTGCACACGATCGATCGCGATGATGTCGGTCGGATTCGCCATCGCCAGGACCAGCGCGGACTGCTCGACGCGAAGCGGCAGGACCTCGCACTCGGTCGCCAGCTTCTGCGAAACCAGCTCGAGCACCTCGGCGCTGGGCCGCTCGCGCAAAAGGTCGACGTGCTCGACGCCGCTCTGGTCGGCGAGCGCGCGCGAGATGGTGTCCTCGCTCACGAGCCCGAGATCGCCGAGGATCGTGCCGAGCTTCCCGCCCACGCGTCTCTGCTCCGCCAGAGCGAGCTCGAGCTGATCGGCGGTGATCGCTCCTTCTCTGACGAGAATCTGTCCGAACTTCGTAGACACTGCGCAGCCCCTGCTCCCGCCGTCAGCCGCGCGGCCGGTACGGGTCATCCGCTACCGGCATCAGCAGCGCCGACAGCGTCTCGTCCGACTCCGTCAGCCCGGCGCCCCGCGCCCGCGCCAGGTAGTCGCGCCGAGCATCGTCGGTTCCCGCGATCAGGATCGTCCCTTCCCAGCGACCGAAGCCCATGTGCCTCGCGAGATCCTCGCGCTCCGCCTCCGCGGTCGGGAGCGTCCGGCGCTCCACCGCGATGTCGACGACGATCCACGACTGAACGGTGCCGCGCCCGGCCGTCACGCTGTATGCGATGCCGGTCCGCTCGCGCAACGCCTTTTCGATCTGCTCCGCTGCCTCGGTCGATGTCATCGGCGCTCTCCTCCTGTTGCGCAACTCGAACTTCGGCGTACGTGCGCGTCTGCTTGACCGCTGCCAGCGGAAGACACCATTCAGTGTAGTCAGTGATATCACGAGCGTGAGCGGCGACGGATTCGCGAAACGGCGATTCTCAAGAACTCGACGCGCCTACCGAATGTGTGAGCATGGACGACGACGACTTCACGCTCGGCGGGCTGCTCGATCCGCGGGTCGCCACTCGCTATCTGGCTCGGATCGAAGTGATTGCGCGGATCGGAGATCGAGCGATGGAGGGATGGATCGTCGATCTGTCGAACAGCGGCGTGCGCCTCGAACTGATGGCGACCACCGCGCAGCCGGGAACGCTCGTGCGGCTCGAGTTGCCGTGGTTTCCCTCCGAGCAGCCCCTGTCGATGCTCGCGAAGTACGTGCGCAACACGCCGAACGGTTGCGCTCTGCGCTTCTCGGACCCGGACCCGTTCCTGCGCGTGTTCGTGAAGCTGGGACAGCTCCAGAACCAACGCGCCACCCCGCCGCGAAGCGCGAGCACCGGCACGCGCTTCTGAGCCCGGCTCAGGCCGGGTTCGCGCCCTTCGAGTCGGAAGCAGTCCCCAAGTCGCCGCCCTCGGCGAGTCCAGCGAGGCGCGCTTCGCGGATCTTCTCCACCGCGCTGCGCGTCGCCTCCTGGCAGAGCTGGTAGTCCACGAAGCTGCGAATCGCGCCGAGGAAGAACTTGTTCAAGCTCAAGTCGAAGACGAGCGCGACGTCGATCGCGTCCTCGTAGGCGGCCCGCGTCATGCGCAGGCAGTACTGAACCTTCTCCGGCTTCATCTCGACCCCCCTCTCGTCCGCCGCTCGCTGCCGCGAACCAGACGGCTCTGCCCGCGCGCTTCGCGAATCTGTTTGACCGCCGACGCGACGACGCGTCGCGTGAGCTGCGCGCCGACGTACTCGTTCACAGCCGTGGCCAGCCATTCGCTGAGGCTCAGATCGAAGACGCGCGCGAGGTCGAGCGCGTCTCGGTAGAGGTCCTCGGGAAGGCGACCCGTGAAATCCGTCCAGCTCTTTTCCATCGCAATCAGTTCATCGGCGTGCGCACGCGCAGCATGAGAGGAGATGTCTGAAAAAGAAGTGAGATCAATGAGTTACTGATTCATTGACATCTCGAGTGATATGATGGAGTGCACTGGATGAAAGCAATCTCTGGCCTAAAGCGCATGCGCCGAGGCAGCGAATAGAGAACGCATGACGGACGTTCTTCAAGGCGGATGGCTCGCAAGCTCGGCGGCGCTGCTCTTGATCTTCTTCTGCTCGCTCGTTGGAAGGCGCCTGGCTCGGTTGCGAAGACGGAATCTCCGTCTCGAGCTCGAGCGAAGCTCGGCCATCGAGGTGAGCTCCGCCAAGACCGAATTTCTCGCGAACATGAGTCACGAGATCCGCACGCCCATGAACGGCGTGCTGGGCATGGCGCAGATCCTGCTCGAGACCAAGCTCGATCCGGAGCAGCGGGAGTTCGTCGAGGCGATCCGTACGTCCGGGCGGATGCTGCTCTCGATCGTCAACGAGATCCTGGATCTGTCACGGATCGAAGCCGGGCGCATGGAGCTCGCCAGCACTCCGTTCGAGTTCCCCGAGCTGCTCGAGCAGCTCGGGCGCATCCACGGCTCGCTCGCGCGATCCAAGGGGCTCGCTCTGTCGATCTCGTGGGCAGGCGCCGAACCGAGCGTGTTCTCGGGCGATCCGCTTCGCATCAGCCAGATCCTCACCACCCTGGTCGGAAACGCGATCAAGTTCACCGAACGTGGAGCCGTGCGGGTGGACGGTCACTGCGAACGACTCGAACATGGCCGAGCTCGCGTGAAAGTGCGCGTCCGCGACACCGGGCCGGGAGTCGAGGCGGACCAGATCGAACGGATCTTCGAGCGCTTCGCACAATCGGGCCGGCGTTCCGGCCGCGGCGTCGAGGGTACCGGGCTTGGCCTGACGATCGCACGGCGACTCGCTCGGTTGATGCGCGGCGACATTCGCGCGGAGAGCGAACCGGGATTCGGATCGACCTTCTGGCTGGAGCTCGATTTGCCGATCGCCAAGGCCGACGACGTCGCGCTGGAAGCGCACTCCGCCGGACCCGCGGCGCTCGTGTCGCGCCAGGACGCGCGCGTGCTGGTCGTGGAGGACAGCGTGCTCAACCAGCGCATCGCGAAGTTCCAACTCGGTCGGCTCGGCTGCCGCGTCGACGTGGCCAGCGGGGGCTTGGAGGCGCTCGAGCGCCTGCGCCATGCCCGCTACGAGCTGATCTTGATGGACTGCGAGATGCCGGACCTGGATGGATACGAGACGACCCGCCGCATCCGCGCCGAGCGCGAGCACGAGACGCGCATCCCCATCATCGCGATGACGGCGAATGCAATGGACGGAGATCGCCAGCGCTGCATCGCCGCGGGGATGGACGACTACCTCTCAAAGCCGGTCGACCCCAATCTCTTGCGCGAGACTCTGCAGCGCTGGCTACCCCCCAATCTCTCCGGTTCCGTCGACGTAGCCGTGCGCTAGCCCCGCCTGGCGCGCTTCCCTCGCCTTCGCGATCGCGCTCCGGGCCGTCTCCTGCTTGAGCTGAGATTCGACGTATTCGGTCACCGCTGCGAGCAGGAACTTGTTCAAGCTGATGCCGAAGACCGCGGCCAGATCCAACGCGTCGACATACACCGCGCGCGGTAGGCGCAAACAATACTGCAGCACATCCGACTTCATGATCCGCTCCCCCTAAACGAAACCTAGCGAGTTTTCGCCTGGCCGAGCGTGGGAACTTCTAGGGATCTTTCCCTGTCGACCAGCCTGGCGTCCGTGCGAAGCGCCGAGCTTGTTGCTCGAGCGGGTGCATGCCGATCGACGCCGCGAGCTCGGCCGCGGATGAGGCATCGGCCAGGGCCGCGCGCTCGTCGCGCCGATCGTCAGCGCGCCGCGCGCACAGGCGCGCGCGATCGAGGTATGCGCGTGCGAGCTCCGTGCGTGCGCCACAGGCACTCGCGCCCTGGACGGCGCGATCGAGCGCCGCTTCGGCGTCGTTGAATCGGCCGTCCAGCAGCGCGCAGCGGCCGAGCAGGCGCGCGATGGAAGAGGACCACCCGCCGGAGAACAGGAAGCCGCGCTCGTGCGCAAGCGCGAGGCTGCCCTCCAGCGGCCGAATCAGTTCCCGTGCTCCGCTGTCGCAGGTCAGCTCGACGAGCGCGCAGATCGCGGGGAGCGCGTACCCCGATCGCTCGGCCGGCGGCGCCGCTTCGACGAGCTCCGCAAGGCTCGCGCCGTCGATGTCCCCAGGCGAACGATAGGACCGGATCAGCATGCGATACACACCGGCGAGGAAACGCGCAGCACCGTTCGCTTCACTGAACGCCTGGCCCGGCTCCAAAAGCGAGGAAATGCTCGACTCCGCCGAGTCCCACGCACCGCGCTGCGCGGCCGACGCCGCGAGCAGGATCAGCGCCCATGCCCCCGCCCAGGGAAAGTGGGACCGTTCGACCGGCACGAGCGCCGCGCGCGCAGCCTCGTCGGTAGCGGCGAAGTCGCCCAGCGCGAATTCCAGCGACGCTTCCAGCGCGAAGGCGTGCGCGAGCTGGGCCGGATTCCGGGCGCGCCGCGCAACCTCCTTGGCGTCGCGCAGGCGATCTCGCGCCTCGCCGAAGCGCCCCAGACACACGTATGCGTAGGCGATGCGCGAGCCGGGCGCCGACTGTAGCCAGGGATCGCGAGCACGCCTTGCGTAGACATCGGCGTCGAGCCAGCTGCCCAGCGCCTCGCGCAGCCGCAGGCTCGAGAAGCGCGTGAGCGCCAGCGTCATGCAGACGTGATGACAGACGGCGTCGTCGTCCACGCGCTGTCCGAGGGCAAGGGCTTGCTGCGCGAGTTCATGGGCGCGCTCCGCCCGCCCCTCGCCCCAGGTTCCCGTTGCGATCGTGTCGAGCAGCAGAGCGCGCAGCGCGGGCTCCGACTCGCCCAGCTTCCGAAGCAGGTCTTCCAGGAACGGAAGATCGTAGGCGAGGCCGAAGCCCCCGGGATAGATCGTGAAGCGTGTGCGCGCGGCGTACAGCGCTGCCCAGGCCGTGCCCGCCTCGTCCCCGGCCGCGCGGTAGTCGCTGGACGCCCGCTCGTAGTGGTCGAGCGCATTCTGCAGATCCGCGACGTGCGCGGCCACGAGGCCCGCTTGCAAGTGCACGTCGGCGCGCTCGGCGAAGGCGAAGCGCGTTTGCGCGTCGAGCGCGATCTCGTAGAAGTACAGCGCGTCGTGCCACGCGCAGACAGCAGACGCCTGATCGCCGGCGTGGATCGCATACAACACCAATCGATCCGGATCGGTGAGCTCCCCCGCGCCTACCAGGTGGTGCGCGATCTCGATCGCATGCTCGCTCTGATCGCTCGCATACAGGTCTTCGAGTACCGACCCGAGCTTGGCGTGGATCTCGCGACGGCGATCGGGCGGCGTGGAGTCTCGGAGCACCTCGCACACCAAGGCGTGCTCGAATCGGAAGCTGCCCGTGTCTTCGGCCAGGATTCCGGAGTGATCCGGCCCACGCAGCTTCGCCGAGAGCTCCTCGACGCTCTGCGCGATCGCGGCGCCCAGTGCGGACACTCCGAAGCGCTCGCCGATGAAGGCCGCCACGCGCAGCGTCTCGAGGCTCTCCGCATCCAGCCGCTCGAGGCGTTGAGCGATCATAGTGCGCAGGCCACCCGGCACCGGTTCGGTGAGCGCTTCGGGTCGATCCGCTTCGCGCACCCGGTCGATGATGAAGAGCGGGTTCCCGCCGGTGACCTTGTGGACGGCGCGCGGAAACGGCGTCGCCGGTTGCGCGATCCCCAGCGCGCCGAGAAGGTCCGCGGTCGCACGCACACCCAGGCCCGAGAGCTTGATGGAGCTTGAGCCGCTCTGCGCCAGGATGCGGCGAATCACAACGGCCAGTCGGCTTCCGGGCCGCGGCGGCTGAGTGGTTCCGACCAGCAGCAGAGCCGTGTCGCTCGAGCTTCGAGCATCGGAGACGTCGGCGGCCAGACTCGCGAACAGCTCGAGAGACACGCTGTCGGCGTGCTGCAGATCTTCGATCGCGAGCAAGGTCGGCTTGCGCTTCGCGGCACGCTCGATCGTGCGCCAGATCGACCGAAACAAGTTCGCGCGTTCGCGGGCGCCGTCCTCGCGCAGCGAGGTCGGCCTGCGGGGCGCCGTTCCGGGCTCCGGCGTGAGCAGACGTTGCAGAACTGCAAAGTCGTCGTGCTTCACCCAAGGAGCCTCACCGGCGCCATCCGCTTGGAGCGCGCGGAGCGCCCTCACGAAAGGCAGGTAAGGTGTCGACGAGCCGACTTCGCAGTAGCCGAAGGCGACGCTGCACTTCGAGGAGCGCCGGTGGCGAACCAGCTCCTCGACGAGCCGCGTCTTGCCCGCGCCCGCGTCTCCGACCACGATGACGACCTGCGGTCGTCCCTGCGCTGCTTCTTCCGCGCACCGGATCAGGTGCTGTAGCTCTCGTTCGCGACCGACGAACGGTGGGGCGCTGCCGGGCGGACCCTTCGTCTCGCTTCCCCCTGAAGCAACGAAGCGCAGCCCGCGACCCCACACCGTGCGGATGACTCGTTGGCGGGAGCCGTCATCGCCGAGCACCCGCCGCAGATCCTTCAGCGCGCTCGAGAATGCGGCATCGCTGATGGAGACGCCTGGCCAGATCTGCTCGAGCAGCTCTCGCTTCGGCACGACGCGGTCGCGGTGCCTTGCCAGGTAGCAGAGCAGCGCGAACGGCTTGCGAGCGATCTTCACGAGTTCGCCGTCGCGACTCAGCTCCGCGCCAAGCTCGAATCCCACGAATCGGATCGGCTCGAGCGTCAGGTCGGGAGCGACGGGTGGCGCTCGCCGCCTCCTCGCGGATCGAGCGCGCGTCGGCCGCTTTCCTCCGGCACGTGGCATGAGAGGCGATTCTACCAATTCGACCGCGACACAAAAAGGTGACTTCTTCCGAAAAGCGCGAGCGCCGACGACGAATCGACGAACTTCGGACTCCGCGGCCAATGATCCCAAGTTGCGCCCAAGTTACGCGAGGATCGCTTCGTTAGTTTTAGTTCGTGCACGAGGTCTTCGCGACCGCGCCGCCCATCGATCGCCAGAATCGCGCGGGTCGTGCCAAGATTTGGCGCACGTAGATCCGCATCGATGAACTCGGATGGCAGCGTGGGCGCTGGAGCGCGCAGTTTGGACCGATCGAGTCGCAGCATTTCGTTCGGTGCTTTTCAGCTCGATTGCGAGCGCGGCGAGCTGTGGCGCGCGGGCGAATTCGTCGACCTGGCGCCGAAGCCCCTGTCGCTGCTCGTATATCTGGCCCTGCACCGGACTCGCGCGGTGCCCAAGCACGAGCTTCTCGAGCAGCTCTGGCCGGATGTCTTCGTGAGCGAGACGGCGCTCTCCAGCGCCCTCAAGGATTTGCGCCGGGCGCTGGGCGACGACGGTGCGCGCCAGCAGGTGGTCCAGACGCTGCGCCGCCGCGGCTACCGCTTCGCCGCGCAGGTGCGCGAGGGCCGGCTGGTCCCGAAGACGCCGAGCGCGGTCGAAAATTTCGCGGAATCCGACGGCCCGCAGCCACCGGCCTTCGTGGGCCGGACTTCGGAGCTGACCTGGTTGGCCGAACGACTCGCGGAAGCCGCGCGCGGTCGGCCGCGGGTGGCGCTCGTCGTCGGCGAGCCCGGCATCGGCAAGTCGCGGCTGCTCGAGCAGATGGAACGTGAATCCGTCTGCGCCGACTTCGAGGTCGTCACCGGACGGTGTCAGGTCGAGGCATCGCTTCCCTATCTTCCATTCGTCGAGGCGCTCAGCGAGTGGCTGCTGCAGAACGACGAGAGCTCGGAGCGCCTGCTCGGCGAGGACGCAGCCGTCGTGCGCCAGCTCCTGAACCCCGACCGCGCGGCGGTCGGCCCGGTGCGAAGCACGGAGCTCTCGATCGGAGAGCGCAAGCGCGCGGAGCTGTTCGCCGCCATCTACCGCGTCTTCGAGCAGCTCGCGCGCCGGCGTCAGACCGTGCTCGTGATCGAGGACCTGCACTGCGCGGACTCCGCATCGCTCGATCTGCTCGACCACTTGATCGGCGCGATGGCCGACGCCTGGAACGGCGGTCCGTTGCCGCTCTTGCTGGTCGTGACGATGCGTCCGCCGGTCGCCGATGACCGGCTCGCACGCGCGCTCGAACGTTTGGAGCGCGAGCCCATCTGCGATCGCCTGGAGCTCGCGGGCCTCGGCGCGGTGGCGATTCGCGAGCTCGTCCAAAGTCTGGGCGTCGCGCCGATTCCCGCGGATGGGGTAAGGGAGATCGCGCTGGAGACCCGCGGCAACCCGCTCTTCATTCGCGAGCTGGTTCGTGAGGGCGGCGCGCGTGCGCCTCGAGAGTCCGCATTCAGGCGTCCGCACGGTGAGGGCACGGCCGACCCATCCCTTCCGCGGCCGACCCAACTCGGCGCCGCGCTCGGCGCCCGGATCGCGGGCTTGCGAGACCGTACGCGCGCCGTCCTCACGGTCGCCGCGTTCATCGGCGACCGCTTCGGTCTGCTCGCGCTCGGCGCCGCGTGCCACATGAGCGCGGAAGCGATCGCCGCCGCGATCTCCGAAGCCGTGCAGGCGGGCTTGCTCGCGGGCGAGCGGCGTAGCTTCCGCTTTGCTCACCCGCTGGTGCGCGAGGTTCTGCTCGACACCACGCCCGACGCGCGGCGCGCCGAGATCCACCGCGACCTCGCGGACGTGCTCGAAGATCTGTACGCGAGCGCCAGCGGCGAGCACGCGCTCGAGATCGCACACCACCTGGTGCTGGCCGGCGACGGCATCTCGCCCGATCGCCTGCTCGACTACGCGCGTCGCGCTGCGGACCAGGCGTTCGCGGTGTGCGCGTGGCACGACGCCGCGCGTTTCTACGAGGCTGCAACGCAGGCGACGCAGGGTGCGCAGCCCGAGGAACGGGCGGCTCTGCACTTCCGTGCCGGGCTCGCCGGCAGCCGCGACACCAACTTCGAGTCGTGTCGCCTGCACTACACGCAGGCGGCCGAGTTGTTCGGACAGGTCGGCGACGAAGCCGGCCGTGCGCGCGTGCTGATGTTCCTGCTGCGCGTGGAGTTCACCAGCGTGACCGCCTCGCGCGGCGCGCAAGTCGACGTGGACGCGCTGACGACGCTCGCGCTCAAGCTCTCCGATGCGAATCCCGCCCTGTGCGCGCTGATTCTCGAGACGTTGTCCGAGGCGCACTGGACCGCGGGCGACGCTGCGCGCGCGCAGGAGTATGCCGAGAGCGCGCTGCTGATCGGCAACAAGCTCGACGACGACTCCGTCTGCCGGCACGCGCGCATGGGGTTGGCGCTGGCGCGCTTCGCGCTGCTCCAGGTTCGCGACGCGGTCGAGAGCTGGCGCGAGGAGCTCGAGCGCGCCCGCCGCTCGCGCGATCCGTGGCTCGCGAGCACCGCGTGTGCGCGCATCCCCCTCGGTCTCCTGCACCTCGGCCGGCTCGACGAAGGCGTCGAAGCGGCGAAGGAAGCCGAGCAGCTCGCGCGCCGCGCGCAGAACCCGATGGATCTGTCGCTGGTGCTCTCGGAGCAGGCGTGCCTCGACGTCGCGCGCGGCGACTTCGTCGCGGCCGAGAACTCCTCGCGAGCGGCGCTGATCGGCATCCAGCGCTCACGCTATCCGTGGGGCGGCCCGCTGGTCGTAGGCGCGCGCGCCTGCTCGACCGCGCTTCGCGGTCTCTGGCCGGAGGCCGAGGCGAACCTCGCGATGCTCGCCGCGAAGGGTCCGATCTTCGACGAGCCTGCGCCGATGATCCAGCTCCTCGTCGCGGCTTATCGCGAGCTGATCGAAGCCTGGCGCGCTCCGGCCGCGGTCGACGTGACGCGCCTGGCCGTGCTGCTCAAGCTCGTGCACGGAAGCGGCTTCGACATCCGCCTGCTGGGAACGCACTGCGCGCTCACCGAGGCCGCGCAGCGCGCCGGCGCGAACCAGCTTGGCGCCGCGTGCGAACCGTTTCTGCGGCGCGCGCACGAGCACGGCGTCGTGCTGACGGCCGGCTGGGTACACGCGATTCCCCGGCTGCTCGCCGGCTGCGCGAGCGCGGCCGGACGCGTCGACGAAGCCGAGCTCTGGTACCAGCGCGCGATCGCGGCGACGCGCACCGCGCACGCCAAGGCCGAGCTGGCCTGCGCGCTGGTCGGCCGCGCGCGGCTGCGCGCCGAGCGCGGTGGCGTCGACGACGCCACGCGCGCGATCGCGGACTCCGCTGAAGCGCTTTCGATCGCGAACGAGCTCGCGCTGCTACCGCTTGCCAAGGAGGCCGAGTCGGTAGTCGCCGCGCTCAGTCGATAGCAAGGGGGGACAGAGAATGCCGGGACCCGGGGTTGGATGCGTCTCGAAAGGGACGTTCATGCGGAAGCTCGATCTCGTGCTGAACGTGCACGCGACGCGCGAGAAGTTCTTGGACCGATTCAAAGCCAAGAACGCGGACGGAAAGTGGAAGGAGTCCGTGCTCGACATCACCACGGAGATGCTCCCGCTCGGCGCCGAAGAGCGCGGTCACATCGGTCTGCACTGGTTCGACGCCTACAAGAGCTGGTGGCCGAAGCAACAGCCGGTCGACATCGTCGTGCGGCTCGGCATGATCCAGGCGATCGAGCTGGTGAAGGCGCCGGGAGCGGAGGGCGCCGGACGCAAGGTCGACTGCTACTGGATGAACGGGTTCGACCACGTGCACCTCACGTCGCTGCTCTCGCCAGCGCAGGTGACGGTGATCCTGTTCACGCCCGGAATTCCGTTCTCGGATCACATCCCGGCGAACTTCGCGGGCGCCGCCGAAGCCGAGCCGATCTACACCGTTCGGCACCGCAGCCGCGGTCCGGGCGAGCTGCAGGTCAAGCCCGACGAAGAGTTCTGCGAGACCGTGCAGCCGCTGGTGCCGCGCGACACCTAGCGCGCGAAGGCTTCGCGAAGCTCGCGGGCGGCCTGCGCGACCGCGAGCTTCGCCTGGTCGATCACGTTGCCCATGCCGAAGAAGCCATGGATCACGCCGTCGTAGCGCGTGATCGAGGTCGGCACGCCGGCCCGCAGCAGCCGAGCGGCGTAGGCTTCGCCCTCGTCGCGCAGCGGATCGTACTCGGCGGTGATCACCGTCGCGGGAGCGACACCGGATAGCGTCGCGGCGCGGATCGGCGAGGCGTACGGATCCGCGGCCTGCTCGGGCTTGTCGAGATAGTGGTGCCAGAACCAGCGCATCATCTCGCGCGTCAGGAAGTATCCCTCCGCGTTCTCGCGATAGGACACCGTCTCGAACGCGCAGTCGACCACGGGATAGACGAGCAGCTGGTGCGCGATGCGCGGACCGCGTCGGTCGCGCGCGAGCAGCGCGGTGACCGCGGCCAGGTTTCCGCCCGCGCTGTCGCCGCCCACGGCGATGCGCGCGGGATCGACGCCGAGCGCCGCGGCGTTTTCGGCGATCCAGCAAGTCGCCGCAAAGCAGTCCTCGGCGGCCGCGGGGAACTTCGCCTCGGGAGCCAGCCGGTAGTCGACCGCGACCACGGCGCAACCGGCGGCGTTCGCGAGCGCGCGGCAGGTGCCGTCGTGCGAGTCGAGATCTCCGATCACGAAGCCCCCGCCGTGGAAGAACGCGAGCGCAGGCTTCGCGCCGCGCTCGCGCTCGAGCGACGTGTAGATGCGAACCGGCAGATCGCCGGCGGGGCCGGGAATGCTGCGGTTCTCGACGCTCCCGATCGGCTCCTCCGCCGCCGCGACGCGCATCTCGCGCACCTGCAGGCGGAAGATCGCCGGGTCGATCGTCCACGGGTCGGGCATGGTGACGGCCGAGAGCGCGTCCAGGACGAGCTTCGCCTGCGGGTCGAGCGGCATCTACTTGCCGAGGAACTTCGGGTCGCGCTTCTCGAGGAAGCTCTTCATGCCCTCGCGGAAGTCCTGACTTTGGAAGAGCGGCAGGAGCTGCAGGAAGACGTGGTGCACGTGGTCGTCGAACTGCTCCGACAGACCGATGCGCATCATGCGCTTGGCCGACTGCACCGCGAGTGGCGCGTTGGCCGCGATCTCGTTCGCCATCGCGCGCGCGGCTTCCATGAGCGAGGCCTCGGGCACGACCTGGTTCACGAGTCCGAGCGCCAGACACTGATCTGCGTCGAGCGTGCGGCCGGTGAAGATGATCTCGGCCGCCTTCGCCCAGCCGACCAGCCGCGGCAGGATCCAGGTGCCGCCCGACTCGGGCAGCACGCCGCGCTTGGTGAACGCGGCCGCGAGCTTCGCGCGCGAGCTGGCGATCCGGATGTCGCAGCCAAGCGCGAGGTCCATGCCGTAGCCCGCGGCTCCGCCATTCAGCGCGCAGATCACCGGCGTGTCGAGCTTGTGCAGCACGGTCGGCGGCGCGTCGCGCAGATCGAGCGTCGTGCCCATCGCACCGCCACCGCCGATGCCCGTGCCGCTGGTCGCCTCCTGCAGGTCGAGCCCCGCGCAGAACGCCCGCCCCGAGCCGGTCAGGATGATCACGCGCACGTCGCGATCCGCGTTGGCCGTGAGCAGCTTCTCGGACAGCTCGGCGAGCATCGGCCCGGAGATCGTGTTCATGCGCTCGGGCCGATTCAGCGTGATGGTCGCGATCGGTCCGTCTTTCTCGTAGAGCAGCTCGCTCATGCGGATTCTCCTTTGGGTCGGTCCCCTATCCTAACAGCGGCTCGCGACCGCCTGCCGACCCGCTGGATTTTCGCTTTGTATTCGCCTAGGCTGCGAGCATGGCGCGCTACCGGGATCCGATCCGTGGGCGCGGCACGAACGCGGCCCCCCAGAACCGGTTCGACGCTGCGCATTTCGAGCCCGACGAAGAGACCGGCTTCGCGGACGACGAGGCGCCCGACCCGCGCACGCAGTACATCGCGGACGCCTCGCGCAGCGCGCTGTCGAAGAATCAGAGCCCCGACGTCGGCTTCGACGTCGGCCTGAATCCGTACCGAGGCTGCACCCACGGCTGCATCTACTGTTTCGCGCGGCCGACCCACGAGTACCTCGGCTACTCCGCGGGGCTCGACTTCGAGACGAAGATCCTGGTCAAGCATGAGCTGCCGGAGCTATTGCGCGCGGCGCTAGCGGCGAAGAGCTGGAAGCCGCAGACGATCGGGATCTCGGGCGTGACCGACGCGTACCAGCCGATCGAGAAGAAGCTGCGCATCACGCGACGCGCGCTCGAAGTGCTGGCCGACTTCCGCAATCCCTGCTCGATCATCACCAAGAGCCAGCTCGTCGCGCGCGACGCCGACGTGCTGCAGGAGCTGGCCCGCCACGAGGCGGTGTCGGTCACGATCTCGCTCACCACGCTCGATCCTGAGCTCGCGCGCAGGATGGAGCCGCGCGCCGCGCAGCCGAACGCGCGGCTCGCGACCGTCGCGAAGCTCGCGCGCGCGGGCGTGCCCGTGGGCGTGAACCTTGCGCCGATCGTGCCGGGGCTGACGGAGCACGAGATCCCTCAGCTTGCGGCAGCGGCCGCCGACGCGGGTGCCGCGTGGGCGGGCTGGATCCTGCTGCGCCTGCCCTGGGCGGTGAAGGACATCTTCGCGGGCTGGCTCGAGGCGCACTACCCCGATCGGCGCGAGAAGATCCTGCACCGGATCGCCGACCTGCGCGACGGCAAACTGAACGAAACGCGTTTCGGTGTACGCCAGCGCGGCACCGGCATCTGGGCGGAGCAGATCGCCGAGCTGGTCGCGCTCTCGCGCAAGCGCAGCGGCCTGGCCGCGTCCGGGCCGAAGCTCAGCGCGGCCGCGTTCCGCCGACCGGGAACGTCGCAGCTCGCGCTGTTCTGATCAGGTCCCGCTGCCGGTGCGCAGCGTGATCCCGCCGTCGACCTTGATCTCCTGGCCGGTGATGTTCATGGCGTCGTCGCTGGCCAGGAAACAGGTGAGCTTGCCGATGTCCTCGGGCGTCTGCTCGCGGCCGAGCGGCGCGGCCTGCTTCACGGCGCCGAGAAAGATCTCGCGCGGCGAAAGATCGCGGAATTCCGGGCGCGTCAGCTTCATCATCGTCGCCAGACCTTCCCACGCGCGCGTCCACAGGAAGCCGGGGCAGATCGCGTTCACTCGGATGTTCGACGGGCCGAGCTCGAGCGCGAGCGACTTGGTCAGGTGCACCACGCCCGCCTTCGCCGCGCCGTAGGCGGCGAGCTGCGGCGAGGGCACCAGCGCCGCGATCGACGCGATGTTCACGATCGCGCCGCCGCCGCGCGCGCGCAGGCGCGGAATCGCCGCCTTGCAGCCGGCGAACGTGGTGCGCAGGTTGTTCGCGAGCTGCGCGTCCCACGACGCCTGCGGCAGATTCTCGAGCCCGGGACCGCTGGGAATCTCCTCGGGCCGGATCACGCCGGTGCCCGCGCCGGCGTTGTTCACGAACACATCCAGACCGCCGAACTCACGGACCACGCGCGCGGTGGCCGCGGCGATCGCCGCCTCGTCCGAGACGTCGGCAGCGATGCCGATCGCGCCTCGGCCCAGCTCCGCCGCCGTCTTCTCCGCCTCGGCCCCGTCGATGTCCACGATTCCCACGCGCGCGCCGTCGGCCGCGAGACAGCGGGCGATGCCCGCGCCGATCCCGCGCGCGCCACCGGTCACGATCGCGATCTTGCCGTCGAGCCTCATGCCGCCACCTCGTCCGCCGCGCGCGCTTCGGCCGGCTCGGCGGCTTCGCGTTCGCGATCTTTCAGGAGCTTCTTCACGCCCGGCCGCAGAATCGAGTAGAGCGCGGGCACGAGCGTCACCGCCGCGAACATGTTGATCGCCATCAGCACGATCAGGAGCTGCGCCATCTCGGCCTGGAAACGCAGGTTCGAGAACACCCAGAAGCCGATCCCGCCCACCACCGTCGTGCCCGTGAACGTGACCGCCATGCCGGTCGTCTTCACCGCCGTGCGGATCGCCTCGTCGAGGTTGCCCGAGCGCGCGACTTCCTGGCGGATGCGGTCGACGATGTAGATCGCGTAGTCGACGCCGATTCCGACACCGACCGCCTGCACCGGCAGCGTGTTGATGTTCAGTCCGACGCCGCGCACGGCCATGAATGCGAGCGAGAGCAACGTGGCCGTCGCGAGCTGCAGGAAGATGATCCCGCCCGAGAGCGCGGAGCGGTACGTCACCGAGTGCAGCACGAAGATCACGAGCAGGATCAGCGAGATGTTCGCGAGGTGGCCGCGCTCGACCTCGTCGTTGATCGCCGCGAGCATGCCGAGCGGCCCACCCGCCATCACGAATTGCACGCCGCGCGTCCAGCCTTGGGTCGGCTGGTAGACCGGCGCCGAGCCCATCGCCTTCTGATCCTCGACCAGAAGATCCTTGGTGTTGACCGCGACCGCGCGAATGCGCAGCTCCTCGTTCTCGAACCACTGATCGACGTCCGAGTCCTGCCAGTCCGCGAGCTCGCTCGGCCAGCCGAACACGTGCCCGGGGCGCTTGGACGTCGACTCAGCCGCGTACTTCTCGACGGCCGCCGTGCGGAACTCGTCGAGCCACGGCGGCGGTCCGTCGACGTCGACCGACTTCACCTCGTACGGCACGTACTCGCGGCCCTCCTTGCGCAGCACGTGCAGCGTGTGTGCGCGCGCGGGCAGGATCGGTCCGACCATGTAGTAGACGAAGTCCGTCACGCGCTCGAGGCTCCACCAGGCGGCGTCGGGCGCGGCGCGATTCGGGTCGAGGCGGATCGAGATCGCGCCCATGGGATTGTTCGCGATGAACTCCTCGGACACCTCCACCGCCCGCCGGATCGTCTCGCCCTTGTGGTCGGGATAGATCGCGGTCAGCGTCGACGCTCGGCCGTCGTTCGTCACGATCGAGGTCAGCGCGCCCGGCGGGCTGTTGAAGCGCAGGAAGATCAAGAGAGCGCGCGCGGCCTCGGGAATGATCTCCTGCTTCGGCTCGCCGTAGCGGAACGCGCGGTTCGCGGCGCGCACCAACGGCACCGGCGAGATGACCGCGACCGCGCCGGTCTTGTGGCGCAGCTCGCGCTCCAGGTCCTGCATCTTGGTCAGGACCTCCGACTCGCCGGCGGACTCGTTGCGGTCGCCCTCGGCGTAGATCACCAGCGCGTCCGCGCCGCCGAACTTCTCGCCGATCATGCCGGTCGCGACGTTGAACGGGTGATTCGGCCAGAACAGCGGGATGCCCGGTCGCGCTTCGCCGATCGTGGACCACGCCAGCGTCGCGGCGCCCGAGAGCAGGAAGATCGCGAGGAAGCCGTACGCGACCACCCAGCGCCCGCGCCGATCGGTGACGTAGTCGGCGATCGCGCCCACGAAGCGCGTCATCAGAGCCGGCGTGTAGTGGTGGAAGTCCTTGGGCGCGGGCAGGAAGCAGATCATGACCGGGTGCAGGATCTCGACCGTGACCACGATCGCCGCGACCCAGAACGCTCCGAAGATGCCGAGGTCGCGCATCTGCGGGATCGTGGTCACGAGGATCACGAGCAGGCCTGCGACGTCGGTCAGGATGCCGAGCGTGCCGGGCACGATCAGCTCGCCCATCGCCACCGCGGCGGCCTCGAGCTTGGCGCGCTGCGGGTCGTTGTACAGCGGATAGAGTCGCTCGTAGTCCTCGAAGAAGCGCTCCGCCATCTGCACGGTGTGCGACACGGCGCGCGCGGTGATCAGCATGGGAATCACGATCACGAGCGGATCGAAGGCGATGCCCGCCCAGCCGGTGAAGCCCGTGCCCCAGATCACCGTCACGCCCGCGGCGACCATCGGGATCAGCACGCCATGCCAGCGCCGGAAGTACGCCCACAAGAGCACGAAGATCGCCAGCACCGCGCCCACCACAGAGAGCCCCATCTCCCAGGCGTGCGCGATCAGGTAGCCGATCGCGAGCGGCGCTCCGGTGACGTAGACATCGTGCTGATCGTCCTGCTCGCGTTCGCGCAGCTTCTGCAGGTGATCGAAGACCGCGCGGTACACCTCGAGGCCGGAGAGCCGATCGGTGACGAAGCCCGCCGTGATCAGCGCGGTCGTCTCGTCCTTCGAGACCAGCAGCTGGCGCATCTGGTCCGGCATCAGCTCGAGCGCGCGCGTGCGCACCGCGTCGGCCTGCTTCTGCGTCTCGGGCGGATCCTCCATCAGGAGCTCCGCCGAGATCGTGCCGTCCTTCTCCATCTGCACGACGCGCGCGGTCAGGTGCGTGATCGAGCGAACCGCGTCGTGGTTCACCGGATAGGGCGGGAAGCGGCGGTCGAGCTCCGCCTTGATCTCGGCCTTCGACAGGCGCTTCTCCGCCTCGAGCTCCTCGCGCGCGTGCTTGCGCTCATCGACGCGCGCGTCGTAGTCCCAGCCGTCGAGCGACTTGGTGATCGCGTCGATCTTCTGGAGCGTCTCTGGCGTCCAGATCGTGCCCTCTTTCACCACCACCGCGATCGCGACCAGCGTCGAGTTGCCGAACTCGCCCGCGAACTTGGTCTGCGCGTGGATGAACGGGTGATCGGGGAGCTGCGCGCGCGCGTCGCTGCCGATGCGCACGGCCGGGCCGGGCCACGGATTTCCGAGCGCGGTCGAGACGCCGTTCGCGATCGGGTACAGGAAGAACAGCGTGGAGAGCACCAGCAGCACCGCGATCGGGTGCCGCCTGCGCACCACGAAGTAGCCGAAGCGGGTAGTCGCGCGTTCGTTCATCGAGCACTCCAAGCGATGCGCGCGTCGACCGTCCGATGCATGAAGTGCTCGGCCGGGAGGAAGCCGTGACGCGTCCAGAAGACCGCGCCCGAGGGGTTCGCGGACAGGTAGTGTAACCCGCAGCGCTGCAGGTTTTCCCGGCGCATCCAGGCGAGCGCGTGCTCGAGCAACGCGGCGCCCGACCCGCCGCCGCGCTCCGTCTCGTGAACCACGCCCTGGAACAGGTAGGCGGTCGACGAGTCGCGCGTCGGCCAGGAAACGTAGCTGGCGGCCGGGGCGAAGAGCGCCATGCCCAGCGCACGGCCGTCGCGATAGGCAAGAAAGGTCGGACAACGGGGCTGCGTGATCAGCCAGCGTGCCTGGCCTTCCTGCGCAGCGTGCAGGATGCGCAGGTCGGGCAGGAACATGGGTGCGCGCGCGTGGAAAGCGCGCTGCTCCGCGAGCAGCGCGAATACGTCCGGGAGGTCCTTCTCGGTAGCCTCGCGGATCTCGAGGTCGGTGCGCGCCGGCGCCTCGAGCGGCTCGACGCCCCGCACTGCGCAGGTGAAGCTGCGCCCGAAGCCGAGCGTGACCCAGGCGTCGTGCGCTTCGCGCTCGCTCGCGAGCACTCCGATGCCGTGCTCGAGGAAGCCGTCCGCGACGAGCTGCTCGGCCAGGCGCGCGTACAGCGCACGGTACAGGACGACCGGGTCCTCGTGCGCGCCGATCGCATGGCCGGCGAGCGGGATCGCGACCGTGAACGGCGGGCTGAAGTAGGCCTGCGCCGAATCGGGCGCATAGGTGCTGCGCTGGGCGAGCAGAAAGCCGACCGGCTCGGAGCCGCGCATCGCGATCACGCCCCGCGCGTGCTTGCCCGAGAGCTGCGCCTGCAGCGCCACGCGACACGCGTCGGTGTCGACGACCGAAGCTCTCGGCTCGGGCGAACCCGCACGCGCGTGCGCGAAGCGAGCTGCCAGCAGCCGCGACGCCGGCTCGAGATCCGCCGTCGCGAAGTCACGCACCTGGACGCGCGTCACTTCCCTACCAGCTCCACGCGTTCGCCGGCCGAGCTGAGCGCGATGTCCGCGAACTCCGCCTCGCCGCGCCCGTGCTGGAACAGACTCACCGCGATCAGCCAGACGGCGACGATCCGCGCGGGTGGCTCGCCGATCGCGCGCGAGTAGTCCGCGAACACGTTGCGCCGCTCACTCTGCCAGAGCCCGAGGCCCTCGGCGCCCGAGCGCACGACCAGGTGCGTCTCGCGCGGGTTCCACTGCGGGATCGGGCAGGCGAAGTGAGTCTCGACCGGCAGCCCCGCGCTCCAGAACCAGGACAGGTCGCGCCCGTTCTCGAACTCCACCGCGACCGACAGATAGTCGTGACACAGGAGCGCGTCCTCGGGCCGGCTCGAGGGCAGCGCGGCGACGCGCCAGCGCCAGCTCACCTCCGTGTCGGGTCCGAGCGGAAGCGAGACGGGCCGGCGCAGGATCGCGACGTCGTCCTCGGTCAGGCAGCCGATGCAGGGCCGGCCGTCGCGCGGCCGAAGCGCGCGGAAGGTCTCGCTCTGGCCGAGAAACCACAGGTAGTTCCAGCCCGCGGGTCGCACGGCCGGGTTCGCCATGCGCGCGAGCTCGGCCTCGATCAGCGGCTCGCCGGGCGCCACGCGCTGAAGTCCGGCGAGTCCGTCGCGCGCCTCTCCGCGCCAGTGCAGCACGAGCGCCTCGATCTCTCCGGTGAGTCCCGCGTAGGCCTCGACCGGCGTGCCGAGCACGCCATCGGGCGACTTCCACTCCCCGTTGTAGACCGCGAGCTCGAGTGCGCCGTCGCGATCGCAGCGGAAGCTCTGCGTGTCGCGCGTGCCGGTCCAGACCGGACCTCGCCGGCCCAGCCGCGACCAGAGCGCGTAGCGCGGCCGTGAAGCCAGCCCCATCTCGGTCGACACGATCGCGCGTCCCGAGGCCAGGATCGTGACCTCGTCACCCTTCGCGAAGCGAATTCCCGTGTCGGTCCAGGGCGGCACGTTCGCGGGCAGTCGAATCAAGTGCGCCGCGGCGAGTGAGCGCGCGCGAACTTCGGTCGGAATCCGAGCGCGCAGCGCCTCCCAGCGTTGCGCGAGCGAGCTTCCGTCCGAGGAGACAGTCATGGCTGACTGAGTAGAAACCGGATCGGTGCTCGCTGCAAGGGGGAAACTCAGCATCCCGTCGGAGGCACGCTCGGACGGGTCACTCGTGCAAGGCCGGCCGTGCCGGCGCGCGGCCGATGCCCGTGCCCGCGCCGGTGATCAGGACGACCTTGCCCGCGAAGCGCGGGCTCTGCTCTACGGCCACGGCTCGCTCGTCACGATGTACTCGCTCATCGGCGTGGTGTTCATGCTGGCCATGTCCGTGAACGCGGCCAGGTCGTCCATCACGCGCTTGATGTTGGCGAGATCGCCGCCGAAGAAGCGCTTCAGGTCGAGGATCTCGTCCAGGCTGCGGAAGCGCTCCTCGACGATCGCGCGATACGGCGGCGCGCCGGGCGTGAGCGGTCGCGCGACGGCGTTGCGCACGTACTGCCAGAGCGGGTGGACCTCGAACGAGAGCGGCGTGTGCGAGCCGTACCAGTGTGCGAAGAACGCCTCGTCGGAGACGCGCTCCGGCTTCGGGAAGGCGGTCCAGAGCGTCACGCCGGGGCTGCGCTCGCCGTCGGCCCAGCTGCGGTCGGGACAGCGCAGCGGCACCGACTCGGTGACGAGGAAACCCTGCACGCGCGTGGCGACACCGGAAAGCGTCGCTTCGAGGGGCTTGCGCGCGTCCTGACTTCGGACCCAGACCGATACGCACGCAGAGAGACTGCGGCCCTCGCCCGCGACCAGCGGACTGTTCGCGCCGAGCTGCCCGTGCAGGTCCGCGACGTTCGCCACGAACGAGAGCGCGCCGGCCGACAAAAGACCGGGCGCGACGTGCTCGACCAGCCGCGCGCGGAACGCATCGATCGGATCCGCCTCGCGCTTCCAGAGCAGGTAGACGAGCTTCTCCATCGCGCGGCTAGAGCACGAGCTCGGCCATCTGGCGCATCACCGCGGGATCGTGCGCGCTCACCATCAGTGTCGTGACCGGCGTCGACTTCCAGGCCTGCAGCCGGTCGCGGATGCGCTCGATCGGGCCGACCAGCGAGATCTCGTCGGCGAACTGGTCGGGCACCGCCGCGATCGCCTCGGCGCGCTTCCCCTCGAAGAAGAGCTGTTGGATCTTCGCGGCTTCGGCCTCGTAGCCCATCCGGCTCATCAGCTCCTTGTGGAAGTTGCGGTCCTTCGCGCCCATGCCACCGATGTAGAAACCGAGCATCGCCTTTACCGGACCGAGTCCCGCGGCGATGTCACTCGTGATGTTGACCGCGAGACCCTGCACGATCTCGAAGCCGGGCTTCGCACCCGCGAGTGAGTCGGCGTAGACTTCGGGCCGGAACGGTGAGTAGTAGAGCGGGATCCAGCCGTCGCAGATCTCGGCGGCGAGCGCGACGTTCTTCGGTCCCTCGGCGCCGAGATAGATCGGCAGGTCCGCGCGCAGCGGGTGCACGATCGAGCGCAGCGGCTTGCCGAGCCCCCACGCGCCCGCCGCGGTGTAGGGCAGCGGGTAGTGTTTGCCGGCGTTCGCGACCGGCTCCTGCCGCGCCAGGATCTTGCGCACGATGCCGACGTACTCGCGCGTGCGCGCGAGCGGCTTGTCGAACGGCTGGCCGTACCAGCCCTCGACGACCTGCGGCCCGGATACACCGAGCCCCAGAATCACGCGGCCCTTCGACAGATGGTCGAGCGTGAGCGCGTGCATGGCGGTCGACGCCGGCGTGCGCGCGGAGATCTGCACGATGCCGGTCGCGAGCTTGATCTTGCGAGTCTGCGCGCCGATCCAGGCCAGCGGCGTGAAGGCGTCCGAGCCCCAAGCCTCCGCCGTCCACACCGAGTCGTAGCCGAGCCGCTCGGCCTCCTGCGCCAGCGCGACGTGGTTCGTCGGCGGCTGCGCCTGCCAGTAGCCGAGCTGGAGTCCGAGCTTCATCTGAGGTTCCCCTTTCGCGACCATCTTACATGGACACCGCCGTTTGGAACGTGTTCTAATTATTCGATGAGTCGGATTCAACCCCTTTCGCACGGGCTCGCCGCGAGCGAGCCGCCGGTCGCGAAGCTGGTCGCGAGTCAGCTGCGGCGCATGCGCCGGATCGTCGACGCCGCGGTCGAGCTCGCGGAACAGGGTGGCTTCGACGCAGTGCGCTTGCGCGACGTGGCCGAGCGCTCCGACGTCGCGCTCGGCACGCTCTACAAGTACTTCCGCGGCAAGGAAGACATCCTGCTGTTCGCGTTCAACGAGGGCCTGCGGCGGCTCGAGCAGGGACTGTTCGAGCGGCGCGTGGCGGGCGCGACGCCGCTGGAGCGCGTGACCGAGTTCTTCCGCCGCGCCACGCGCGGCCTGTTGCAGAACCCGCAGCTCGGCGGCGCGCTGATTCGCGCCATGTCGGGCGGCGATCGCGAGACTGCGGTGCAGATCGCCGGCAGCAACCGCCGCATCACGCGCATGCTGGTGACGGCGCTGCGCGACGAAGCCCTGGATCCCGACGCCCCGGTCGACGCGTTCGCGCCGACCGAGTCGGAGCGCGAGATCGCCGAAGCGCTGATCGGCGTGTGGTTCGCCGCGCTGATCGGCTGGGTGATCGGCAACGAGCCCGACCTCGACACGATCACGCGCAAGATGAACGTGGCCGCGCGGCTGATGCTCGCCGGAGCTCGCGACGGCTCGGCCAGATAAGGGACGAAGCGATGGCACAAACCGACGCAGAGCACGAGGCGCCACTCACCGCGCCACACCATTTGGAGTACGCGTACAAGCGCTCGGTCGGACCGGTGCTCGGGCGCTTCTTCGCAGGACTTCGCGAGCGGCAGATCTGCGGCATCCGCACGCGCGCCGGCCGCGTGCTCGTGCCGCCGTCGGAGTACGACCCCGACACGGGCGACGCCACGACCGAGGAGTTCGTCGACGTGGGGCCGGGCGGCACCGTCACGAGCTGGACCTGGGTCGGCAACCCGCGCGCGAAGCAGCCGCTGCAGCAGCCGTTCGCGTACGCGCTGATCAAGCTCGACGGCGCCGACACGCCGATGCTCCATGCCGTCGACGCGCTGTCCGAGTCGCACATGCGCACAGGCATGCGCGTGCGCCCGCGCTGGCGCGCCGAGACGAAGGGCGAAATCGGCGACATCGCGTGCTTCGAGCCGGAGGTCTAGAGATGGAGCTGGTGAAGAGCATCACGGTGCCGGTCGTGCTCGACTACGACTACGTGACGGGCCGAGCGCAGAGCCGCTTCCTGCGCGGGATTGCGGAAGGCCGCATCCTCGGCCAGCGCTGCATCGAGTGCCGGCGCGTATACGTGCCGTCCCGCGGCGCCTGCGGGCGCTGCGGCGTGCGCACCGAGGAGGAGATCCAGGTCGCGGACAAGGGCACGGTGACCACGTTCTGCATCGTGCGCGTGCCGTCCGAGAATCTCGCGTTCAATCCGCCCTACGTGTGCGCCGCGGTGCTGCTCGACGGAGCCGACATCCCGATGATGCACGTGATGCAGGAGTGCGCGCTCGAAGACGTGCGCATGGGCATGCGCGTGCAAGCGGTCTGGGTCGAGAAGGAGAAGCTAGGCCCCACCATGTCGAGCATCCGCTACTTCAAGCCGATCGCAGAGCCCGACGCCGCGTTCGACACGTACAAGGAGCATCTGTGATGCGCGACGTGGCGATCGTCTCGTTCGCGCAGTCCACGAAAGCGCGCGAGATCCGCAACGAGATCGAGATCCTGATGCCGGTCGTGCAGGAGGTGGTGCGCAAGTCGAAGCTCCCGCGCGCCGAGATCGGCTTCACCTGCTCGGGATCGAGCGACTACCTGCAGGGCCAGAGCTTCGCATTCGTGGGCGCGCTCGACGCGGTCGGTGCGTGGCCGCCGATCAAGGAGTCGCACGTCGAGATGGACGGCGCGTGGGCGCTGTACGAGGCGTGGATCAAGATCCAGACGGGCGACGTCGACTCCGCGCTCGTCTACTCGTTCGGCAAATCGTCGCCCGGCGATCTGCCCGAGATCCTCGCGCTGCAGCTCGATCCGTACACCATGACGCCGCTCTGGCCCGACGCGGACAGCCTGGCCGCGCTGCAAGCGCGCGCGTTCCTCGAAGCCACCGGCAAGAGCGAGCGCGATCTCGCGCAGGTGGTCGCGCGCAGCCGCCGTGACGCGGTCACGAACCCGCACGCGGTCGTCTCCGGCGCGGTCGACGTGGAGAAGCTGCTGGCCGAGCCGCACTACCGCTCGCCGCTGCGCGCGCACGATATCGCGCCGATCACCGACGGCGCGTCGGCGCTGGTGGTCGTGGCCGGAGATCGCGCCCGCGAGCTGTGCGAGCGGCCGGTCTGGATTCGCGGCTTCGATCACCGCATCGAGCCGCTCGGTCTCGGACTTCGCGACCTGGCGCGCTCGGCGTCGACCGAGGTCGCGGGCCAGAAGGCGGGCGTGCACAAGGGCAAGATCGACTTCGCCGAGCTGCACGCGCCGTACGCGCACCAGGAGTTGATCCTGCGCGCGGCGCTGGGTCTCGGCGAGGACGTCGTGATCAATCCGTCTGGGGGAGCGCTCGCCTCGCATCCGCTGATGGCCGCGGGGCTGATCCGGATCGGCGAGGCGGCTTCACGAATCATGGGCCGGCGCGGCGATCGCGCGGTCGCGCACGCGACGCAGGGTCCGTGCTTGCAGCAGAACCTGGTCTGCGTGCTGGAGGGAGACTGATGGCCGAGCGAAGCGCCGTCATCGGCATCGGACAGACCAAGTACGACGCCAAGCGCATAGACGTGTCGATGCCCGGACTCGTACGCGAGGCAGCGATTCGCGCGCTCGAGGACGCGGGCCTCGGCTGGCGCGACATCGACGCGGTCGTGATCGGCAAGGCGCCCGACATGTTCGAGGGCGTGATGATGCCGGAGATGTTTCTGACCGAGGCGCTGGGCGGCGCCGGCAAGCCGATGATCCGCGTACACACCGCCGGCAGCGTCGGCGGCTCGACCGGCATCGTCGCCTCGTCGCTGGTCGAGTCGGGCGTGTTCGAGCGCGTGCTGTGCGTGGCGTTCGAGAAGCAGTCCGAGTCCAACGCCATGTGGGCGCTCACGGTCTCGACACCGTTCAGCGTCGCCGTGGTGGCGGGCGCGGGCGGCTACTTCGCGCCGCTGATCCGCGCCTACATCCGCCGCTCGGGTGCGCCGGAGGACACGGGCATCCGCGTGGCGCTGAAGGACCGCCAGAACGCGCTCAAGAATCCGTACGCCCACGTAAAGATACCGGACGTCACCTTCGACCAGGTGATGAACTCGCCCATGCTCTGGGATCCGATCCGCTACCTCGAGACCTGTCCGTCGTCGGACGGCGCCTGCGCGATGATCTTCGCGAGCGAGCGCGCGGCGGCGAAGGCGCCCGGCAAGCCGGCCTGGGTGCACGCGACCGCGATGCGCTCCGAGCCCACCATGTTCGCGGGCCGCGATCAGGTGAATCCGATGGCCGCGCGCATGAACGCGAAGGATCTGTACGCGAAGGCGCGCATCACCAACCCGCGCAAGGAGATCGACTGCGCGGAGATCTACGTGCCGTTCAGCTGGTTCGAGCCGATGTGGATGGAGTCGATGGGCTTCGCCGAGGAAGGCGTCGGCTGGAAGATGACCTACGAGGGCGCGACCGCGATCGACGGCGATCTGCCCGTGAACATGTCAGGCGGCGTGCTGTCCTCGAACCCGATCGGCGCGTCGGGCCTGATCCGCTTCGCCGAAGCGGCCATGCAGGTGCGCGGCCAGGCCGGCGAGCACCAGGTCGACGGCGTGCACAAAGCGCTCGGCCACGCCTACGGCGGCGGCTCGCAGTACTTCAGCACCTACATCGTCGCTGACCACAAGCCTTAGGGAGTCACACCGAGATGGCCGAACACGGTTTCTGGAGCTACGCGCAGCGCGATCCGTCGCTGCTCGCGCTGGTCACGCCCGACGAGCGCACGTACACGCGCGGCGAGCTGTTCTCGCTGCAGAACCGGATCGCGAACGGGCTGCGCGCGCTGGGCCTGCGACACGGCGACGCAGTCGCGGTCGCGCTGCCGAACTGCGCGGAGTTCTTCGCGCTGAATCTCGCTTGCGCGCAGTCCGGCTGGTACCTGGTGCCGATCAACTGGCACCTGGCGCCGGCCGAGATCGCGTACATCGTGCAGGACAGCGAAGCCAAGGCGTTCATCGCGTCCGAGCGCATCGCCGACACCTGCCGCGCGGCGGCCGACGAGATCGCCTTCACCGCCGCGGGCCGCTTCGCGATCGGCGAGATCCCCGGCTTCCGGCCGTTCGACGAGCTCGTGCGCGGTCAGCCCGACACGCTGCCGCCGGAACGCGCCGCGGGCGCGGTCATGAACTACACCTCGGGCACGACCGGCAAGCCCAAGGGCGTGCGCCGCCCGCTGCCGCCACTCGACCCCGACACGATCGCGACGCTGTTCACGGGTTTCCTCTCGATGTTCGGCATCAAGCCGCAGGATGGGAACGTCCACATCGTGGGCTCGCCGCTCTACCACACGGCGGTGCTCGTGTTCGCGTCGTCGTCCATACACCTCGGACACCCGGTGGTGTTGATGGAGAAGTGGACGCCCGAGGAGTGTCTGCGTCTGATCGAGAAGTACCGCGTCACCACCAGCCACATGGTGCCGACGCAGTTCCACCGCATGCTGGCGCTGCCGCCGGACGTGCGCGCGAAGTACGACTGCAGCTCGACGCGCACGATGGTGCACGCGGCGGCGCCCTGCCCGCCCGACGTCAAGCGCCGCATGCTCGACTGGTGGGGCGACGCGATCTTCGAGTACTACGCCGCGACCGAGGGCGGCGGCACGTTGGTCACGCCGCAGGAGTGGCGCAAGTTCCCCGGCACGGTCGGCCGTCCCTGGGCCGGCGCCGACATCAAGATCTTCGACGACGCCGAGAAGGAGCTGACCGTCGGCCAGCAAGGCACCGTGTTCATGCGCCTCGGTCAGGCCGACTTCGAGTATCACAAGGACAAGGAGAAGACGCGCAAGAACCGGATCGGGAACTACTTCACGGTCGGCGACGTCGGCTACCTGAACGACGAGGGCTACCTGTTCCTGTGTGACCGCAAGATCGACATGATCATCTCGGGCGGCGCGAACATCTATCCGGCCGAGATCGAGAACGTGCTGCTCACCCACCCGAAGGTCGCCGACGTGGCGGTGTTCGGGATTCCGAACGCGGACTGGGGCGAAGAGGTGAAGGCCGTGATCGAGCCCGCCGCGGGCGTCGCCGGCGGACCCGCGCTCGCCGCCGAGATCCTGGAGTTCTGCAAGGACAAGCTGGCCAAGTTCAAGACCCCGAAGACGGTCGACTTCATGGCCGAGCTGCCGCGCGATCCCAACGGCAAGCTGTACAAGCGCAAGCTGCGCGACCCGTACTGGGCCGGCCGCGAGCGCGCGATCTGATGCCGAGCGCGAGCGACGACGTCGTCGAGATCACGCAGCTCCTATACCGCTACGCGCGCGCGATCGACGCCAAGGACTGGAAGGCGCTGGAGCAGATCTTCACGCCCGACGCGCGCATCCACTACGCGGTCGAGCGCGGCGCGGAGCTGCGCTTCGCCGAGCTCGGGCCGTGGCTCGCGCGGGCGATGACGATCTTCAAGGCCACGCAGCACGTGATCACGAACCCGCTCGTCGAGATCAAAGGCGACCGCGCGCGCTGCACGTCGTACCTGACCGGCACGCACGTGCAGGTCCGGCGCGTCGACGGAGTGCAGGTGCTGACCACCGAGGGCAGCACCTACAGCGATGAGCTCGTGCGCACGCGCGAGGGCTGGCGCATCGCGGCGCGCGTGCTCGAGCGCACGTGGGTCGACGGTGCGTACCTCGGACCCGACGAGGCGCAGCTCTTCTAGTCGCCGCTCGCGCTCGCCGCGTAGCGGTCCGGGAACTCCGCGAGCAGGCCGAAGCCGACCGCGAGCAGAACCGGGCCGATGAACATGCCGAGCAACCCCAGGCTCGCGAGCCCGCCGAGCACGCCCAGGAAGACCAGCATGAACGGGATGCTGGTCGAGCCGCTGATCAGGATCGGGCGCAGGAAGTTGTCGACGGTGCTGACCACCAGCGCGCCGTACAGCCCGAGCGCGATCGTCGCGCCCACGCGGCCTTCCGCGTAGAGCCACACGCAGGTTCCGCCCCAGATGAACGCCGGCCCGCCGGGTACGAGCGCCGTGAGCACGGTCGCGAAGCCCAGGAACACGGCGGAGGGGACGTCGAGCACCCAGAAGCCGATGCCCGCGAGTATGCCCTGCACTATCGCGGTGCCGAGCAGTCCGAACACCACGCCGCGCACGATTCCGCCCACGCGGTCGACCAGCGCCGGGTCCTCGCTCGGCAGGAGTAGCGTGGCGAGCCGGCGCACCTGCCTGCCGACGCGCTCGCCGTCCATGTACAGCGCGAACAGCACCACGATCGTGATCATGAACTCGAACAGGTTGCGCGCGATGCCGCCGGTCAGCGACACCGCGCTGCGCGACAGATCGCTGCCGTAGCGCGAGATCCACTCGCTGATCGCCGCGTGCCCGAGCAGCGGGCTCGCGCGCAGCTCCTGCAGGCGCGTGTCGAGCCACGGCCGCGCGGTGACGAAGTCGGGGAACGGCGCGCCCTGCGCCGCCCACTCCTGGAGCCGCGACGCGACCCCGGTCGCTTCGGTCGCGAGCACCACCAGCAGCCAGGCGACCGGAATCGCGACGACCAGCGCGAGCACGATCGTGAGCAGCGCCGCCGTCAGCGCCGGCCGCTTCGTCCACGCGCGCAGGCGCGCGTAGATCGGCCAGGTGACGTACGCCGTGATGGAGGCCCAGGCCGCGGGCACCAGGAAGGGCTGCAGCACCCAAAGCGTCGCGGCCACCAGTGCGAGCCCCACGAGCACGCGTGCGACGATCAGGCCCGATCCTCTCGGCGACTCGTTCATGCTTCGGATTGTCCCGCACCGCCCGAGTTCCGGCCAGCAGCGCTGGGCGTCACCAAAGGGTGTCGGTCCGATAGCCGAGCTCGCGCAACAAGCGATCGAAGCGATCAAGGCGCGACGCGCTCTGCCGCCAGGGGGTCAGCATGGTGTAGAACGCCGTGCCCGTGTGCGCGGGATCGCCGAAGTCCTTGTCCATGCCGACCATCGGATCGAGCGCGACGATCCCCCAGGCGGTGAGACCCTCGATCGGATTCCATGCGCCGCGCACGTGACCGCGAGCCGGCCAGGTGTCGTGGAAGATGGACCCGCGTTCGCCGTCGCTTCCACCCACGACCGGCATGTCGCGCAGCTCCGCGATCGGTCTGAACTCGATCGGCACGACGGGTGCGTTCGGCCACTCGCTCGCGAAACGAATGTCGGTTGCGCGATGGCTGCCGGCCTCGAGCCAGATCGTGGGGCGGGTGCCCGGACTCAGAACCGCGAGAATCGCCGGAAGCGTCTGTCCGTAGATCCGAACCACGTCCTGTGGCCGGTCCGGCGGAAGCGCTGCGCGCGAAACGTGCTGCGTCGGCAGCACCGCCGCGTAGCAGCCGCAGGTGTGAACCACTGTGACGAAGCGCGGCGTCGCGGTGGAGGCGTCGACCGTGACGATCACGAGCAGGCCGGCGTTGCGATGCGCTTCGTAGAACGTGCGCGAGAACTCGAACGGGATCCCCTCGAAGTGCAGCCGGTAGACGAGCTGGCGCACGAGCTCACCGCCGACGATGTCGAGGCGCACCTCCGTGTAGAGCACCGGCCGCGCCGGGTCGACGCGCACCGAGAGTCCCCCGAAGCCGCCGCGCTCGAGCACGACGGCTCCGATCCGGTTGTGAGACTCCTCCGCGCCTGTCGCGACGAACACGGGCGCGAAGCAGCGCAACAGCGCGTCGTCGGACTCGATCTCGAGCGGCGCTTCGCAGGCGGGCGGGACGTAGACGGCCACGTCGCCCGAGGCATGCGCGGCGACGGCCGTGCCGAGCGTGACCAACCACGCGACGAGCGCCCGGATCATCTCGCGGCGCCGGTCGGCACGCTGCTTCGCGATGACGCTGCGAGCGCTTCCGCGAGCGCGCTCACGCTGTCGCGATTCTTGCGCGGTCCGCTCGCGCGCAGGCGCGGCAGGTGCGCGGTGAGCCGGTCGACGGCGGGAAAGCGGCCCACAGCCGCGGAACGGCCGACGCGCGCGAGCCGCTCGTGGTCGGGGTACGCCGCGACCAGGGCGCGCAGCAGCGTGCCGGCACGCGGACCCGCCGCGCGCAAGAGCGACGCGACGAAGCCGGCGATCTCGACCGCGACCAGCGTCTCGACCCGTCGCGCGTCGGTGTAGGCGTACTCCAGGTCGAACGTCACCCACTCGCCGGCGCGGTCGAGCAGGTGCGAGAACGACGGGTGCGCGTGAACGAGTCCCGGCTCGCCCAGCAGCTCCGCCAGCGCATGGCGGCGACACCAGTCGGCGGCGAACAGCGCGATGCCGGTCTCGAGCCGCTCGAGCCGCACGGCCGGGTCGCGCAACTCCGTCTGCACGGTGCGGCCGTCGACCTGCTCGAGAATCAGGTAGGGACGCGGGTCCGGCTCGGGCAGCGCGAGGTCGAGCACTTCCGGCACCGCGAAGCCGTGCTCCCGCCACAGACGCAGCAGACGCCCTTCGGTGGCGCAGCGTGTTCGCGCGCCGAGGCCCGTTTTCCCGACCAGGAAGCGGTGTCCGAACGAGCGGGCCAGTGTCGGAAACCAAGGGCGCTTGCGCCCGTACAGCTTCACGACCACGTCGCGGCCGTCGAGCCGAGCCGAAACCACCTGGTGTCGACCGTCGCCGCGCCGCGAAATGGCGAGCAGACGCGCGTCGAGGCCGGCGACGCGAACCGGCGCGCCCGGGCTCTCGCTCATCCGCGCCCTAACATTCCGTCCAGTTGAGCGGCGATCCGGTACTTCGACGACGGCTTGCGCGCGCGCTCGCGGAGCAAGAAGTCGAGCTTGCGGCCGATCCGCACGAACAGGTTCGGGTCGGCGAACGCGAACTCGTGCGTGTATGCCAGCAGCTCGCGGCCCGGGTAATGCGCGACGGTCTCCGCCAGGAACGCGTCGAAGTCCTCGGGCACGTTGCGCGCCATCGACTTCAGGTAGCAGAGGATCTCTCTCGCGACGATCTCCTTGATCCGGTCGCGCGACCGGAAGCAGGTCTCGAAGTCGAAGAACAGGAACTCGTCCTTCAGGATCATCACGTGCTTCAGGTCGCCGTTCTCGTGCACGAAGCGGGGCTCGCGGCGATCGACGGCGAGCTTGTGCCGGCGGTGCCAGACGGGCAGGAAGCGCCGCCACATGTCGAGCCGAGTCTCGAGCGGGATCTTGCGATCGGCGAAGTACTGCACGAAGCGCACGGCTTCGACGTACTCGTACAGCGCGTAGCCGTTCTCGGGCAGACCCTCGACCTTCTCGTCGTAGACGTCGAATACGCGGAAGCCCGCTTCGCGCCAGAGCAGGATGCAGTCGAGCTCGGTCGCGCGGCGATTCCACGGCATGACCGCGGTCTGATTCGCGACCAACAGATTGCCCGCGGACTTCCAGCGGTAGCGCCACATGGGCAGGCTGCCGTAGTAGACCTTGAGCACCGCCCAGCCGCCCTTGTAGGGCACCTTGTACAGGTAGTTTCCGTTCTTCAGCAGCAGGTACTGCTCGAGGTTGTCGAAGCGCAGGGCGGGTCGGGACTCGTTCATGCGGCGATTACAGCAAATGTCGCCCGAGCTTGCCGCCGTCCGGCCGGGGTATGATCTGCGCGTGAACGGAATCCACGACATGGGCGGCATGCACGGCTTCGGTCCCGTCGTCGTCGAAACGAACGAGCCGGTGTTCCACGCGCCGTGGGAGGGCCGCGTCCGCGCGCTCGTCTCGCTCGCGCTCGGCTCGCGGATCGCGAACGTCGACGCGTTCCGCCACGCGATCGAGCGGCTCGACCCCGTCGAGTACCTGTCGGCCGGCTACTACGGCCGCTGGCTGGGCGCGCTCGAGCTGCTCGTGCACGACTGGCGCGCGCGCGGCGAGTCACTCGAGACGGGCGGAGCCGACACTCTGCGCGCCGTCGCGACGCCGGCGCGCTTCGCGCCGGGCGACGCCGTGCGCACGCGGAACCTGCAGCCGACCGGGCACACCCGCCTGCCGGGCTACGCGCGCGGCAAGCGCGGAATCATCGCGCGCGTGCACCCGAGCTTCGTGTTTCCCGACACCAACGCCGCCGGCCTCGGCGAGAACCCGCAGTGGGTCTACGCGGTGCGCTTCGACGCCCACGAGCTGTTCGGCACGGGCGCGGAGCCGAACGCGTGCGTGCACATCGATCTATTCGAGAGCTACCTCGAGCCGGAGCCGAGCGATGTCTGATCACGATGAGCATGACCACGATCACGATCACGGCGACCACGATCACGAGCACGACCCGGCCGCGCGCAGAACCGCGCTGCGCGTGGGGGCGCTGGAGACACTGCTCACCGAGAAGGGCTTCGTGCAGTCCGCCGCGGTCGACGCGATCATCCGCCACTACGAGCAGGACATTGGCCCCATGAATGGCGCGCGCGTCGTGGCGCGGGCGTGGACCGATCCCGCGTACAAGCGGCGCCTGCTCGAGAACGCGACGGCTGCGGTCGCCGAGTTCGGCTTCGGCGGCGCGCAGGGCGAGCACCTGGTCGCAGTCGAGAACGGCCCGCGCGTGCACAACGTGATCGTGTGTACGCTCTGCTCCTGTTATCCGTGGCCGGTGCTCGGCCTGCCGCCCACCTGGTACAAGAGCCCTGCCTACCGCTCGCGCGTCGTGCGCGAGCCGCGCGCGGTGCTGCGCGAGATGGGTCTCGAGCTGCCCGAGAGCGTGGAGATCCGCGTCTGGGATTCGAGCGCAGAGGTCCGCTATCTGGTGCTGCCCGAGCAGCCCGCGGACGCGTCGGGACTCGACGAGTCCGCGCTCGCCAATTGGGTCACACGCGACGCGATGATCGGCGTCGGCAAACCGCACGCGCCCGAACGACGATGAGCGAGCCCATCTTCGCCGACGACGACACGATCGCGCCGCCGCGACAGAACGGCGAGCTCGTGTTCGCAGCCCCTTGGGAGAGCCGCGTGTTCGGCGTCGCCGCCGCCCTGCGCGAGCGCGGCCTGTTCACGTGGGACGAATTCCGCGTGCATCTGATCGCCGAGATCGCGGATTGGGAGCGCAACCACGCCCCCGGCAAGACGTACAGCTACTACGCGCGCTGGCAAGCCGCGCTCGAGCGCCTGCTCGCCGAAAAGGGGCTCTGCACTCCTGCCGAGCTCGAAGCACGCGAGCACGCTCTCGCCGCGCGCCCCGCGGGACACGATCACTGAGCGGGATCTCCCCGGGCCCGCAGTCACGATGGTCCGACACAGCTCGTCGACTCGGCCAGGTTCAGGCCCTGCGCGCGCTGCGATGACGGTTGCCGGAGTCTCGCTTCACGCCAGAACCGAGCGGGAGCGAGGACTTGTGTTGACTCGGCGACAGCTGCGCGAAATGATACCGAGGCGTTCGGCCGGGTGGTCGAGTGCAGGACGTTGCTAGTTGGGCGGCATGGATGCATCTGGGGGGAAGTAGAAAGCGAACCCTCAGCGCCAAGTCTTGAACTCGTTCGTTTCGCGGCACAACCTTTCGGGAGCGGTCGAAAGGAGACCTGCAATGGCTGGCGTCACTCTCAAGGCTGGCGAAGGCAACGTACTCAACGTCCTTGGCATGCCACTTTGGTTCCTCTGCGATGCGGATGATACGGAGGGAGCTTGGTCGTTGATGGAGGAGAAGATTCCAGTCGGCCTCGGCCCAGCCCCACATCGGCACGACTGGGACGAGGCTTACTATGTGATCGAAGGCGCGGTCGACTTCGAGATAGACGGGAAGCCAGTGCGCGTCGAATCTGGCGGTTTCACTTATTTGCCTCGCAACACGGTGCACGCATTTAAGGGAGCGTCGCCGTCTCCTGCGCGCGTGCTCATCTTTGCTGTGCCCGCTCATTCTTCTGCGTTTTTCAAAGATGTAAATCGCGAGGTCCGCACGGTTCCTGCCGACTTGGCCAAGGTACCTGCAATCGGCCAGCGGCACGGGATCGAGTTCATGCCCCCGGCCAACCAAGCGG
>JANNLG010000043.1:0-9750 GCA_031396695.1 Deltaproteobacteria bacterium | reverse complement strand
GTGTGGTGGCGCCGGACATAGGACGATTCGCGGCGCGGCATTTGCCGAACGCGGAACTCTACGAGATGCCGAACTGCGGGCACGCGCCGTTTCTCGAAGACGCGGGCGCCTATCACGACGCGCTCGTACGTTTTGTCGGCGGATTGCGGAAGAAGCGCCGATGACGAGCCGCAACATTAACTTCGGGCTCTGGTACGACTTCCGCAACCCGCCGCCGAGCAGGGTGTCGTTCGAGTCGTTGTATCGCGCGTCACTCGAACAGATCAGCTGGGCCGAAACGCTTGGCTTCGACTCCGTATGGCTGACGGAGCATCACTTCTGTGCTGACGGTTACACACCGTCGCCGCTGGTGATCGCTGCCGCGATCGGCGAACGCACGCGGCGCATGCGCATCGGCACCAACCTGATGCTGTTGCCGCTGGCTGATCCGGTACGGTTGGCCGAGGACGCCGCGACGCTGTCGATTCTGACCGGCGGGCGTTTCGATCTCGGCGTTGGTCTCGGTTATCGGCAACTCGAGTTCGACTACTTCGGTCGCAAGCTGTCGCACCGCCCGAGCCTGATGGAGGAAGGCGTCGCGATCCTCCGCCAGGCGTGGTCCGGCGAGCCCGTGCGCGTTGCGGGCAAACGCTTCCGCATCGACGGCCTGGCGGTGACGCCGACACCGAGAGTTGCGCCGCGGCTGTTCATGGGCGGCATGGCCGAGCCCGCGATCGCGCGGGCGGCGCGGCTCGGCGACGGCTTCCTGTCGACCGGCGGCATCGGGCACGACGTTTACGTGCGCGCGCTCGACGCGAGCGGGAAGCCGCGCTCGCAGGGCGCAATCTGCGCGGGACACTGGGGCATCATCGCAGCCGACCCCGAGGCCGAGGCGGCGAAGATCGGGGAACACGCGCTCTACCAGATCAATCAGTACGTCGCGTGGGGCGCGTTCGGGCCGCCGGAACAGGTGGCCCTGTTTCCGGACGCAGCGTCTGCCCTTCGCGACGGACCCTACGAACTGCTCGATGCCGAGGCCGCCGTCGCGAGCCTCACGAAGATGCTGCGCGAGTTTCCGGAGATCATCGACGTCCACTTCTGGGCGCAGCTTCCGGGCGAGCCCGTCGCGAGCGGCAGCGCTCGCATCGCATACGTCGCCCGCAACGTGCTGCCGCGCGTACGCGCCAATGTCACTCGAGCCTGAGGAACAACGAAAATGGCGATCACCGGCATGGTGCACTTCAACATCAACTGCAGCGACTACGATCGGTCGCTGCGCTTCTACGACGCGCTCGGCTTCAAGGAGGTGTGGCGGGTGCCCGAGCGCAACACGCCGGAGGTGGCGGCGGCGGTCGGTATGCCCCCGTACCGAGTGAAGGGCGCGCTGCTCGCGCTCCAAGGCGCGATGCCGCCGGTCGTGATCGATCTGCTGCAGTGGCTCGAACCGCACGACGCGAGCCCACCGTATCCGCACTTGTACCACTACGGCATCGCGCGAGTGGCGCTCGCCACGAACGACCTGGACGGCGACATGGCGAAGGCCAGAGCCGCCGGCGCGCGCTTCATTTCGGAACCCGCGCAGATGCCGGCGAGCTCCGGCTCGCGTGCGCGTTTCGTGTGCTTCCTGGATCCGGACGGCACGGTGCTCGAGCTCGTCGAGAATTCCGCGCTGCCGCGTTGAAGGCTTGAACGCACGAGGGAGGACGGACATGCAGGTAGGTCTCTTGATGGTGTTTCAGAACTTCGCGGACGGCATCACCGACCGGGCCGCGTGGGAGCGCGACATCCGTCTCGCGGGGCTCGCCGAGCCACTCGGCTTCGATGCGCTGTCCGCGGTCGAGCATCACTTCTTCAACTACGCGATGTCGCCGGACAACACGCAGTTCCTCGCGCACATGGCGGCGAAGACGCAAGCCATCAAGCTGCTGACCGGCGCCGTGATCCTGCCGTGGAACGATCCGCTGCGCGTGGTGGAGCGCATGATCGTGCTCGACCACTTGAGCCAGGGACGCGCGCTGTTCGGCATCGGGCGTGGCCTCGCGCGCCGCGAGTACGACGTGTTCGGGGTCGACATGAACGAAGCGCGCGATCGTTTCGACGAAGCGGCGGAGCTGATCCTGCGGGGGCTGGAAACCGGCATCGTCGAGGGGCACGGCCGCTACTACCCGCAGGTGCGCACCGAAGTCCGGCCGCGACCGTATGCGAGCTTCAAGGACCGCTTCTACGCCGTGGGCATGTCGTCGGACTCGGTGCCGGTGGTCGCGCGGCTCGGCGCGAAGATGATGAGCTTCGCGCAGAAGCCCTGGGCCGAGATGGCGCCGCACTTCGAGCGCTACCGAAAATTGTACGAGGCGAGTCAGCATACGGCGCCGCCGTCGCCGGTGTGCGTGGACTTCCTGTCGTGCGATGCCAGCGCAGAGCTCGCCGAAGCGAACGCCCGCAAGTACATGGCGAACTACTACGTCACCGTGATGGAGCACTACGAGATGGCGGGCGACCACTTCAAACGCATGAAGGGGTACGGCGACTACGCCGACAACGCCGCGGCGTTGCGCGAGTCCGGCATGGCGGATGCGGCGAATGCCTTCGTCGACATCAACACCTGGGGAACGCCCCGGCAGATCATCGAGAAGCTGGAGCAACGGCGCCGTCAGATCGGCGACTTCGATCTGACCGTGCAAGTGAGCTACGGAGGGCTGACCGGCGAGCAGGCCGAGGAGAGCATCCGACTGTTCGCGAAGGAGGTTCTGCCGGAGATCCAGTCGTGGAAGACGCGATGACCGCGTCGACGGGCATGAGGCGCGTCGAGAACAAGGTGGTGATCGTGACCGGCGCCGCGAGCGGGCTCGGCGCCGCAGACGCGCGCCTGCTCGCGGAGCACGGAGCGCGCGTCGTGCTGACGGACATCAATCAAGCGGCGGGGCGCGCGCTCGCCGAGCAGATAGGCGCCGAGTTCGTGCGACAGGACGTCGTGGACGAATCCGGCTGGCGAGACCTGATCGCCGACGTCGTGAACCGCCACGGTCGACTCGACGGGCTGGTGAACAACGCGGGCATCGCGCCGATCGCGAACATCGAGACGACGTCGACGGAGATCTGGCGACAGACGCTCGCCGTGCATCTCGACGCGACGTTCTTCGGCTGCAAGTACGCGATCGCCGCCATGAAGTCGACCGGCGGCGGTTCGATCGTGAACATGTCGTCGATCGCAGCGCTGATCGGGCTCGGCGAATACCTCGCCTACTCCGCCGCCAAGGGCGCGATCCGCTCACTGACCAAATCGGTCGCGATCCACTGCCGCGCCCAGAAGTACAGGATCCGCTGCAACTCCATCCACCCCGGCAGCATCAGCACGCCGATGGTGCACGCCGCGCTCGAGCGTCACACCGGATTGAAGCTGATGGAGCAGCCGGATCCGGAGCGGACGCGGCTGAAGCTCGGGATCGGCGAGCCGAACGACGTGGCGTACCTGGTCTTGTATCTGCTCTCGGACGAGTCCAAGCACGTCAACGGCGCCGAGCTGGTCGTCGACAACGGCGAGACGGTGACTTGATGCTCAGCGCGCGCGCGGCGCGAGCCCGTTCCACAACAGCTCGGTCAGCTGCGCGGCGAGCTGGGCGGCTGCCGGCCGCCGCGACGGAGGCTCGCTCAGCCACCAGATTCCCACCATGTGCAGCATGCCGATGATCGCGTAGCCCCAGGCCTGCGCCGGCGCAGGGTCGTCGCCCGTTCGGACGCGCGCATCGGCGGCGCCCGCGGTGATCGGCGCGGCGGAGCGGCGCGCGAACTCGAGCGTCGTTGCGAGCGTGGTGTCGCCAGCGCCGGCGCCATTCACGAACGCATACAGGTGGCGATGCGCCGCGATCGTTTCGAAGCTCGCGCGCAGCATGTTCTCGAGCGCCGCACGGCCCGCCGGCGCGGCGCCGATCGCCGCCTGCGCGGCCGCCTCGATCCGCGCCAACAGCCGCGCGGAGAGCGCGTGCACGAGCGCGCGGCGATCCCCGATGTGCGCGAACAGCACGGGCTTCGTGACGCCGGCCTTCGCCGCGATCCGCTCCAACGAAACGGTCGGCCCCGAGCGCCGGATCGCGCTCTCCGCAGCGTCGAGCAGGCGCTCGCGGTCGGCGAGCTTCGGCCTGCCGCGGCGGCGCGGTGCGGCCGCTTTCTGAGTCCGCGCGCCTCTCACGGCTTGCATTATCTACTCTTGGTAGGTTATTTGTCGATCCAAACCCAGGAGGGTCCCATGAGCGTCGCCCAGTCCCTCTCGCAGCCGTTCCACCTGCAGGGCAACTTCGCCCCGATCGTCGACGAGCTCACGCTCACCGACCTGCCCGTCACGGGTGCGATTCCCGCGGAGCTGAATGGCCGCTTCCTTCGCAATGGCTCCAATCCGAAGAGCGGGACGTCGCCGCACTGGTTCCTGGGCAACGGCATGCTGCACGGAGTGCGGCTCGAGCGCGGGCGGGCGGTCTGGTACCGCAATCGCTACGTGCGCACGCCGCTGCTCGACAACGCGGACGCAGCGGCGATCCGGCCCGACGGCACGACCGACATGACCGCGTCGCTCGCCAACACGCACGTCGTCTGCCACGCGGGCAAGATCATGGCGCTCGAAGAAGGGCACTTCCCCTGGATCGTGTCGAAGGATCTCGACACCGTCGGCGTGCACGACTTCGGCGGGAAGCTCTCGACGGCGATGACCGCGCACCCACGCATCTGCCCGGTGACGGGCGAGCTGCTGTTCTTCGGTTACGGCGCGCTGCCGCCCTATCTCACTTATCACCGCGTCTCCGCCGACGGCAACCTAGTCCAAAGTGAAGAGATCGCGGTCAAGGGTCCGACCATGATGCACGACTGGAACGTGACGCGGAACTTCGTCGTGTTCATGGACCTGCCGATGGTGTTCGACCTGTCGCTGCTCGCGTCGGGCGGAATCCCGATCCGATGGAGCGACGACTACGGCGCGCGCCTCGGCGTGATGCCGCGCAACGGAAGCAACAAGGACGTCGTCTGGTACGAGATCGAGCCGAGCTACGTGTTCCACCCGATGAACGCGTACGAGGACGGCGACTCGATCGTGCTCGACGTCTCGCGCTTCAAGAAGCTCGCCTTCAGCCCGCAAGACGGCGAAGGCACGCCGGCGCGCTTGCACCGCTGGGTGATCGACCGCAAGGCGGGAAAGGTGCGCGAGCAGCCGCTCGACGACCGACCGGCGGACTTCCCGCGCATCGCGGACGATCGCGTGGGCCTGAAGAACCGCTTCGGCTACATGACGGGCACGGGCAAGTCGATGTCGGACTTCGGCGGCGAACTGATCAAGTACGACCTCGAGAGCGGCAAGTCGTGGGCGCTGCCGATGGGCCCGGGCAACGGCGCGGGAGAGCCTGTCTTCGCGAGCGCTGGGAAGGGCGAGGACGAGGGCTACATCCTCACGTTCGTGTACGACGCCGCGCGCGACGCGAGCGATCTCGTGATCATCGACGCACAGCGCTTCGACCGCGGTCCGGTCGCTCGCGTGCACCTCCCGCACCGCGTGCCGTACGGCTTTCACGGCAGCTGGATCGCAGATTGATCGGACCGACATGACCTCCGAGCGGAATCGCAAAGTGGTGCTCGCGGCTCGCCCGCGGGGCGTGGCCGCGCCGAACGACTTCCGTGTCGAGGAAGAGCCGCTCGCACCGCTCGCGGACGGTCAGGTGCGCGTCGACGTCTCGCACCTCTCGATCGACGCGTTCATCCGCACGGCGCTCGAGGCGGTGAGCTTCCACCCCTCTACACCGATCGGCGGAACGATCGGCGCGCTCGGCGTCGGGCGCGTCCGCGAGAGCCGCTTCGCGGCCCTCGATCCGGGAGACGCGGTGTTCGCACCGCTCGGCGCGCAGAGCGTGGCCACTCTGCCGGGCGCGATGGCGCGGCGCATCGACGAGAAGCGCGCCCCGGCGACGACCTATCTGGGTGTTCTGGGTCTCACGACCGGACTCACCGCGTACATGGGCGTGCGCAAGGTGGGTGCCGTGAAGCCGGGCGAGACGTTCGTCGTTTCGGCCGCCGCGGGCGCGGTCGGCAGCGTCGCGGGTCAGATCGCGAAGCTCGACGGCGCGCGCGTGATCGGCATCGCCGGCGGCGCGAGCAAGCTTCGCCACCTGACCGAAGATCTCGGTTTCGACGCGGCCATCGACTACAAGCACGAGAACGTCGCCGAGCGTCTGCGCGCGCTGGCGCCCGGCGGCGTCGACGTCTACTTCGACAACGTCGGGGGAGAGCTGCTCGACGTGATTCTCGATCAGATCAAGCCGCGCGCGCGCATCGTGATCTGCGGGGCGATCTCGCAGTACTCGGGCGACATCTCCAAGGGCGTGCGAGGACCGGCACTCTACCTGCGACTCGCGGAACGCCACGCGCGCATGGAGGGCTTCGCCGTGTTCCATTTCGCGGCGGACTATCCGGAGGCGGAAGCCGCGCTGGCGGAGTGGCTCGGAAGTGGACGCATCCAGCTGCGCGAGCACGTCGAGCACGGGCTCGAGCGCTTCGGCGCAGCACTCGCGATGCTCTTCGACGGCAGCCACACGGGAAAGCTGATTCTGGCCGTGTGAGGGAACGTACGATTCACTCGATGGTTGACCCGCCCGGGCGCGCCGGCGGACACTCTCGGCCATGCCCGTCACCATCGCGTCGCTCAAGCCCTACCGCACCGCCATCTTCGACAACCGCCGCTGGGCGCGCTTCACGAACCGGCCGGGCGACATCTTCGTGTGTACACCGCCGAAGTGCGGGACCACCTGGACCCAGACGATCGTGAACAGCTTGGTCTTCCCCGACGGGAACTCGCCGGGGCCGGTCATGACGGTGGCGCCCTGGCTCGACGCCGAGTTCAACCCGATCGACGATCTGATCGCGCGGCTCGAGGCGCAGACGCATCGGCGCTCGATCAAGACCCACACGCCCGCGGACGGGATTCCGTGGTTCGACGACGCGAAGTACATCTTCGTCGGACGCGACGGCCGCGATGCGTTCATGTCGATGTGCAACCACCGCGCCGTGATGAAGGAAGCCGCGGTCGACATGCTGAACCAGCGCGCGGTCGCGGACGGCGTTCCGCCGATGCCGCCGTTCGACGGCGACGTGCACGGCTTCTTCGCGGGCTGGATCGCGGACGCGTCGGTGCTCGCGCACGTGGCCACGTACTGGCAGCGCCGCGCGGCGCCGAATCTGCTCTTCGTCCACTTCGCCGACTTGAAAGCCGATCTCGCGGGCGAGATGCGGCGCATCGCGGACTTCCTCGAGATCGCGGTGCCGAGCGCGAAATGGCCGGCGGTGATCGAGCGTTGCACGTTCGAGTCGATGCGCGCGCGCGGCCACGAGATCGGCGAGTTCGCGCTCTTCGAGGGCGGCGCGAAGAACTTCCTGTTCAAGGGCACGAACGGCCGCTGGCGCGACGTGCTCACGGCCGACGAGCTCGCGGTGTACGAGAAGCGCGTCGCCGAGCTGATGCCGCCGGACGCCGCCGCCTGGCTCGAGCGCGGACGCCGCGCCTCCTAGCGCGCCTCTTAAGACAGGGGTTGACCAGAAAGCGAAAATAGAGCGAAACTCGACTTCGCTGGGGAGCGTGAGACGGGGACGAGGAACGGGGTGCCGTGGATCGCTTCGCCTGTCTGCTCATCCAGGATCTGCCGCTCGCCGCCGTGCTGCGCGCGGAGCCGGAGCTCGCCGGGAAGCACGTCGCGATCACCGAACCCCGCGATCGTAAAGGTCGTTCGCAGCAGAGCCCGTCGATCGTCGCGGGCTTCCTGCGCGGGCTGACGGTCGCGCAAGCGCGCGCAGCGGAGCCGGATCTGGTCGTGCGCGCGTTCTCGCTCGAGGGCATGCGCTCGGCGGAGCTCGCGCTGGTCGACGTTTCGAGCTCGATCTCGCCGCGCGTGATGGTCGCCGCGTCGGGGCTCGTGTTCATCGACCTGGCCGGCACGGACGCGCTGTTCCCGAGCGAGCGCGGACTCCTGACCGCGCTCGAGACACGGCTCGCGGACGTGGGGCTCGCGGGCATCGGGCCGGCGAGCGCGCGGCTCGGCATCGGGCCGACGCGCACGGTCGCGGAGCTCGCGGCACGCCACCGCGAGGGCGGGCGCATTTTGCGCGCCGAAGAGGCCGCGAGCTTTCTCGTGCCGCTGCCGCTCGATCTACTCGAGCCCAGATCCGAGCTGGCGGACCGGCTCTCGCGCTGGGGTGTGCGCACGCTGGGCAAGCTCGCGCGGCTTCCGCGCGAGTCACTCGGCACGCGGCTCGGCGAAGCGGGGGTTCGGCTCGCGCGCCGCGCGAACGGCGAGGACCTGTCGCCTTTCCGTGTACACCCACCCGAGCTGTGCTTCGAGGAGGGCGCGGAATCCGAGTGGGCGATCGCGAACCTGGAGCCGCTCGCGTTCTTCCTGCGCGGCCCGCTCGACCGGCTCTTGCGCCGCCTGCGCGTGCGCGGCTTCGCGCTGCGCCGGCTGCGGCTCGAATTCGGGCTCGAGAGCGGCGCGCTGTTCGCGCGCGAGCTCGGACTGGCCGCGCCCACGCTCGAGACGAACGTGCTGCTCGCACTCGTGCGCCTGTCGCTCGAGTCGGAGCCGCCCCCCGAGGGGGTGCTGCGCGCGCTTCTCATCGCGACACCGGACAGCGTCGAGACCGCGCAGCTCGACCTGTTCCTGCCGCCGCTCCCCTCCCCCGGCGAGCTCGCCATCACCATCGCGCGCATCGAATCGCTCTGCGGCCCCGGCCAGGTCGGCTGCCCGCGCGTTCAGGACACCCACCAGCAGGACGCCGCCGCGCTCGCCGAGTTCACGATCGCCCATGAGCGCAGACATGAAGCGCCGCTGGAACCCGAGCCCGATCTGTCACCTTATGGTGTCATGGCTCTGCGTGCCGTGCGGCCGCCCCGCGTCGCGGGCGTTCACGGGGGCGAGCCGCCCGTGTACGTGTCACTGGTCGCCGACGCACCGCTCGCATCCGAAGGCGGTCGCGTGCGCAACGTGGCCGGGCCGTGGCGCATCTTCGGCGAGTGGTGGGGAGAGACCCGCTTCGCGCGCGACTACTGGGACGTCGAGCTCTCCGACGGCGGCGTCTACCGCCTGTACCACAACCTGCCCGACGACTCCTGGTTCGTCGACGGCATCTACGACTAGCCCGTGACCTCACCCCCCTACATCGAGCTCGGCGCGCGCAGCGCCTTCAGCTTCCTCGAGTCGAGCTCCACCCCCGAAGACCTGGTCGCGCGCGCGGCCGAGCTGGGTCACGGCGCGTTCGCGCTCGCCGACGTGCACGGCGTGTACGGCCTGCCGCGCTTCGCACGCGCCGCGCGGGCTGCGGGGGTTCACGCGATCGTCGGCGCGCGCGCGGTGCTGCTTGGCGAGGGTACGCCGCGGCGGAAGTCCGACCCTCTTCCCGACGGCGGGCGCGTGACCCTGCTCGTGAAGGACCGCGCCGGCTACCGGAATCTGTGTCGACTGCTCACGCTCGGCCACGCGCGCTGCCCGAAGCCGCAGAGCCGTGTCACGCTCGAGGAGCTGCGCGCGCGCGCGGAGGGACTGGTCGCAATCGTGCGCGAGCCGACATTGGCGCAGCCGCTCAGCGGGATCTTCGGCGCGGACGCGTACGGCGAGCTCTGGCGGCACCGCGACCCGGACGAGGAACGCGCGAACCGGCGGCTGCTCGCGACCGGGCTCGCGCCGCTCGCGACCGGCGACGTGCGCCACGCGCGCCCGGCGGGCAAAAGGCTTCTCGACGCGTTCACCTGCA
>JANNLG010000032.1:0-3259 GCA_031396695.1 Deltaproteobacteria bacterium | reverse complement strand
GCTGTACATGGTCGGCCTGCTGCCGCTGCTGCTCTTCCCCGCGCTGCGGCGCGGAATCGTGGAGACGCGGCGCTGGACCGAGCACAGCGTGGGACGGCTCTCGGCCTCGAGCTGGACCGCCGCGATCACGGGCGCGTTCGGACCGATCGCAGAGCTGTATCGACTGCACCCGCGCCGTGCGCTCGCGCTCGGTTTGCTGGGCGGACTCTCCGCGGCGGGCACGGGCGTCGCGTTCCAGTTCATCTCGCAGTTCCTGCAGACGGAGCGCGGCTGGACGCCGGGTACGTTCGCGGCGCTCTCGGTCACGTTCGGCGCGTTCGGGATCATCGGCAATCCGGTCTCGGGCCGGCTCGGCGATCGGATCGGCCGGCGCGCGATCGCCGCCGTCGTGCTGGTGTTGTTCCCGTTCTGCGCGTTCGCGTTCTACGCCGGCCCGCCGTCACTGGTCGCGCTGCCCTGGACCGCGATGGTGTTCCTGTCGATGGCGAGCTCGGTGACCACGCGCGCGCTCGCGACCGAGCTGTTTCCGACGGCGCTGCGCGGCACCGGCGGCGGCAGCCTCGCGCTGCTCGAGACGCTCGGCGTGGCGGCGGGCTTGTTCGTGTACGCGCGTGGCATGGAGATCTTCGGCAGCCAGTCGCTGGTGATTCCTCTCGTGTCGCTGGCGACGATCTTCGCGGCGCTCGCGCTCCTGCTGCTGCCGGAGACCGCGCGCCGCGAGCTCGAGACGATCGCGGAAGAGGAGGTCACGGAATGAACGCATCGAAGCTTCGCATCGCCGCTTGGGGTTCCGTGCTGGCCGCGGCCTCGCTCGCGGTCTCGCCCGCGCCCGGGCCGACGCCGCCCACGCTCGACGCGCTGTTCGCAGCGGGTCGCGTCACGCTCGAGCTCGACCAGCTCGCCGTCCGATATCCGCTGGCGGCCGGCAAGGACTTCCAGGTGAGCGAAGTCGGACGCGACACCCATTCGAGTCACCACCTGGTGTGGATCGTCGACCGCGAGATCCCGCACCGACACGACACGCACGATCTCGTGGTCGTGATGCTGCGCGGCTACGGCAGCCTGCGGCTCGGCGCGGAGACCCGACCGGTGGGACCGCACTCGATCCTGTACGTGCCGCGCGGCACACCACACGCGTTCACGAACGAGTCGGGCGAGCCCGCGCTCGCGTACGCGGTCTACGCGCCCGCGTTCGACGGTAAGGACCGCGTGACCGTGGATTGAACGCGCGGCCGAACTCGGTTCGTTAGACCGGTCGTATCCCGCGCTTCTTGGCGGGGAGCGCGTCTTCCGGGCGCGCGCGGTAGTACGCGAAGCGGCGCACCAGCTCGATGCGCAGCTGATCGGGCGGCACGATGTCGTCGACGATGATCTCCGAGCCGAGCAGCTCGAGCTCGATGTCGGCGCGGTACTCGTCGCGCAGCTTCGCGACGAGCGCGGGGCGCTCGGCTTCGGGCGTGGCCTGGATGCGGTTGTAGAAGACCGCGTTCACGGCGGCGTCGGGACCCATGACCGCGATCTGCGCGCCGGGTAGCGCGAGGCACGCGTCGGGCGCGAAGCCGGGGCCGCACATCGCGTACAGACCTGCGCCGTAGGCCTTGCGCACGATCACGCTCACGCGCGGCACGGTCGCCTCGGAGACCGCGCTGATCATCTTGGCGCCGGCGCGAATGATGCCCTGTCGCTCCACGGCCTTGCCGATCATGAAGCCGGGTACGTCGGCCAGGTAGAGCAGCGGCACGCCGTACGCGTCGCACATCTGGATGAAGCGCGCGGCCTTGTCGGCCGAGTCGACGAACAGCACGCCGCCCTTCCACTTGGGCTGGTTCGCGATCACGCCGACGGACTTGCCGTCGATGCGCGCGAAGCCCGTCACGAGTTCGCGCGCAAACAGCGCCTTGATCTCGAAGAACGAGCCGGCGTCGATCACGCGATCGATCACCTCGAACATGTCGAAGGGCTTGTTCTCGTCTCTGGGGATCGCGGCCTCGAGCTCGGCGGCGGTCTTTGCGGGGGCGACGGGAGGCCTCTCCGGCAGAGCGCCTCCGCAGCTCGACGGTAGGTACGACAGATACGCGCGCGCGCCCTCGAGCGCGTCGCGCTCGGTCTTGCACAACACGTCCCCGCAGCCCGACACCGAGCAGTGCATGCGAGCGCCGCCCATTTCCTCGAGCGTGGTCTTCTCGCCGATCACCATCTCGGCCATGCGCGGCGAGCCGAGATACATCGAGGCCGTGCCCTCGACCATGAACACCAGATCGCAGAAGGCGGGGATGTAGGCTCCGCCCGCGGCCGAGGGGCCGAACAGGCAGCAGATCTGCGGGACCAGGCCCGACATCCTCACCTGATTGAAGAAGATCCGGCCCGCGCCGCGCCGGCCCGGGAACATCTCGACCTGGTCGGTGATGCGCGCGCCCGCGGAGTCGACCAGGTACACGAGCGGCACGCGCAGGCGTTCGGCGGATTCCTGGATGCGCACGATCTTCTCGACCGTGCGCTTGCCCCACGAGCCCGCCTTCACGGTCGAGTCGTTGGCCATCACGCAGATCGGCCGTCCTGCGACGCGCGCCTGGCCGGTGATCACGCCGTCGGCGGGCAGGTCGCCCGCCTTGGCGTTCGCGAACGCGCCGTCTTCGACGAACGAGTCCGCGTCGCACAACAGCTCGATGCGCGTGCGCGCGAACAGCTTGCCCTCGGCTGCGAGCTTCTCGTGCGCGGCCTTCGACCCGCCCGCGCGGATTCGCGAAAGCTTTTCCCGAGTGCCGGCGCCGTCCACGTAGATGGGCGCTAGTACGTGTAGAAGCCGCGTCCGGTCTTCGTACCCAGATGGCCCGCTTCGACGCGCTTGGTGATCTCGAGGCACGGCTTGTGGTGCGGCTGTCCGAACTCGCGGTGCAGCGAGTCGAGGATCGCCCACACGACGTCGAGCCCGACCAGGTCGGCGAGCGCGAGCGGTCCCATCGGGTGGTTGCAACCGAGCTTCCTGCACTCGTCGATCGACTTCGCATCGGCCACGCCCTGCTGCAGCGCGGTCGCGGCTTCGTTGATCATCGGCATGACCACGCGGTTGACCACGAAGCCCGGCATGTCGCGCACCGGCACCGGCACCTTGTCGAGGCGCTCGGCCAGGTCGGTGACGGCCTGCGCCGTCGCGTCGCTGGTCTCGAGCCCGCGCACGATCTCGACCAGCTTCATCGCCGGCACCGGATTGAAAAAGTGCATGCCGACGAACTTGGTCGCGCGACCCGAGACGGACGAC
>JANNLG010000259.1:0-19096 GCA_031396695.1 Deltaproteobacteria bacterium | reverse complement strand
CCTGGTAGAGCTCGACAGTCTCGCCGCCGAATGCATCGATGGTCCGGTCGACGATCTCGCGCACGTCCTTCTCGAGCGCGCCGACGGCGCGCGGCGTGAAGGTCGCGCGCACCGGCTCGCGCAGGCGCTGGTGTGCCGGGTCGTCGCGAAAATTCATCCAGCCCGAGAGCAGCTCCGCCACGATTCCGAATGCCGGGGAGTGCTTGGCAGCCGCGCGCCGGAAGATCGAGGCGCGGTCGGCCGAGAGCGTGGCGACGTCGCGAAAAGCCGCTTCGTTCTCCGCGTGCGCAAGCACGACCCAGGCCCGGTGGGTGTCGCTCCACTGCACGGCTCCGCCGCGTTCCCGCGCCGAGCCGAAGTATCCCGCGGGGTCACGGATCGATTCGCGCGAGCCGAGATCGACAGCCATCGACGTTTTCACGCCGAAGTCTCCGGCGAGAAGCGCACCGGCATCGACTTGATGCCGTTGATGAAGTTGGAGCGCAGCCGCGCAATCGGTCCCGCGAGCTCCAGGTCGGGGATGCGCCGGAACAGCTCCTCGAACATGATCCGCATCTCGAGCTTGGCCAGGCTCGCGCCCAGGCAATAGTGCACGCCGATCCCGAAGCCGAGGTGTGGGTTCGGATCGCGCGCGACGTCGAAGCGCTCCGGATCGACGAACGCGCGCGGGTCGCGATTCGCGGCGCCGTAGTACATCACCACCTTGTCGTTCTCGCGGATCTTCTGCCCGCCGAGCTCGAGGTCGCGCGTGGCCGTGCGCCGGAACTGCAGCACCGGCGTCACCCAGCGCACGATTTCGTCGACCGCCGTGTCGAGCAGCTCCGGCCGGGCCGCGAGCTTCGCGCGCTCGGCGGGATGCTCGAACAGCGCCTGCATGCCGCCCGAAATCGCGTTGCGCGTGGTCTCGTTGCCCGCGATCACGAGCAGGAAGAAGAACATGTTGAAGTCGAGCCCGCCCAGCGCCTCGCCGTCGACGTTGGCGTGCACGAGCGTCGACACGATGTCGTCCTTCGGCTCCGCGCGGCGCTGGTCGGCGAGCCAGGCGCCGTACTGGAACAGCTCCATCACCGCGATCTGCGCATCGACCGGCGAGCCGTAGTCGGGGTCTTCCGCGCCGATCAGCCGGTTGCTCCAGGTGAACAGCTTCCAGCGATCCGCGCGCGGCACGCCGAGCAGCTCCGCGATCACGAGCAGCGGCAGCTCCGCGGCGATCTCGGTCACGAAGTCGCATTCGGACTTGCCGGCCAGCTTGTCGACGATCTCGCGCGCGAGCTCGCGCACGTGCGGCTCCATGCGCCCGATCATGCGCGGCGTGAAGCCGCGGTTCACCAGGTTGCGCAGCTTCGAGTGGCGCGGCGGATCCATGTGGATGAGCTGCTGGCGGACCATCGCGAGCTCGATCTCCGGCATGTCCGCGATCACCGCGCTGCCGCGCTCCGACTATAACAGCGCGTGGTTGCGCTAGACCTCCACGACGTCGGCGTGACGCGTCACCGCCCAGAAGCCGCGCTGGTCGGGCTCGACGCGCCCGGGAAAGAGCTCGCGGCCGGCACGGCCTTCGTGCCAGTACACCGGCGCGTTCTCGCGCAGCCAGGCGTAGAACGGGTGCGGCACGCCCGACTCGAACGTCGCGGGGTCGAGCAGATCGACGCTGGCTGCGGACATGCGGCCTTCTCTCCTTCACGCGCGATTGTAAACCCTGGCCGCGCGCGGAGCGTCAAGCGCAGCGGATCGTGACGGCGATCGGCTCGTGGTCGGAGAGCGCGACGCCGCTCGCGGGGTCGAGTGCTTCGAGCACCGTCGGTTCCGAGACGCGCAAGCCCCGCGCGAAGAACCAGTCGAGCGCCAGCGTGCCGCGCGCGGAGACGCCCTGGCGCGTGCGGCGCTCCGTGGACGTGCCGACCGCGTTGCACGCGCGCCAGTCGTAGCCCCGGCGTTCCGCGAGCGCGAAGAGAGGCTCGTGCGCGATCGGGTCGGCGAGCCGGCGCGGATCCGCTTCGAGCGCGCGCGCGAGCGCCACGCGATCGGCGAGCTCGACGCGATCGAGCGAGTGCGTGTTCACGTCGCCGCCGACCAGCGCGGGCGCGCCCGGGGCGAGCGCCTCGATCGCGTCGAGCACGGCCTCGAGCTGCGCCGCGCGTTCCTCGGGATCGGAGTGACTCTCGAGGTGTACGGAGGCGAACGTGACCAGTTGCGGGCCGACCGGCAGGCGACACAGTACTGCGACGCGGCCACCGACCCGCCGCTCTCCGAGGGCACCGTCGAACCAGCGGCCGCTGCGCTCCACGCGCACGAGCGCGGGCTCCACGAAGGCGCGCGGACACAGGATCGCCCCGCCGTGAAACCCGACCTCGTTCTGCTCGCCGGCGTGCGCTTCGCGCTCGCTCGCGTCGCCCAGCCCGAGCTCGAGGAACTCGATCCCGAACGCGTAGCCGCAATCGAGCCGCGTCGCGAGCTCGCGCGCGGCGTGGCGCTGCCGCGAGCGGGCCATGCCGTGATCGAGCTCGGAGAGCAGGAAGATTTCGCCGCCGCTCGCGCGCAGCAGGGCGGCGGCGGCCTCGGGATCGCGGCAGCGCTGTGCGTTCCAGGCCACCACTCGCAAGCTCTCGCCCGCGGGTTCGGACGCAATCCGCGCGGGTGAGAGCTCGAGCGCGCGATCGAAGCCGAGCGTGCCGAGTAGCTGCTCGTGCACGCCCGGATCGGTCTGGAGGCCGAGAATCTGGTTGCGTCTCGCGAGCGGCACTTCCGGTATGCTCCCCATCATGGAGACCATCAAGCGCGATATTCCGAACGGCAAGGTCGAGGGCACGTGCGACGCGGCCTTCATGGCGATCGCGGATCAGTTCGAGAAGAACTTCCGCGAGCGCGACGAGGTCGGCGCATCGGTCTGCGTCACGCACGAGGGCCGCACGGTCGTGGACCTGTGGGGCGGAATCGCGCGGCCGGCAGAGGGCTCGCCCTGGCTTCGCGATACGGTCTCGATCGTGTTCTCGTGCACGAAGGGCGCGGTCGCGCTGTGCGCGCACGTACTCGCGTCGCGCGGACTGCTCGACGTCGACGCGCCCGTCGCGAGCTACTGGCCGGAGTTCGCGCGCAAGGGCAAAGAGAACGCGACGGTGCGCATGATGCTCGACCACTCCGTCGGGCTGCCCGCGTTCAAGACCCCGCTCCGCCACGGCGGCTGCGTCGACTGGGACTACATGGTCGAGATGCTCGCTGACGAGGAGCCGTTCTGGAGTCCAGGCACGCGCAACGGCTACCACATGATCAACTTCGGCTGGACCGTCGGCGAGCTCGTGCGCCGCGTCTCGGGCAAGTCACTCGGCGCGTTCTTCCGCGACGAGATCGCGAAGCCGCTCGGCGTGGAGTTCTGGATCGGCGCGCCCGAGGACGTCGAGCCGCGCATCGCGCCGATGATGCTGCACGCGCCCAAGCCGGGCGAGCCGATCGGCGAGTTCATGATGAAGATGATGACCGATCCGAAGTCGATCCAGGCGCTCTCACTCCTGAACAGCGGCGGCTTCGATCCGAACAGTCGCGCCTGTCACGCGGCCGAGATCGGCGGCGGCGGCGGCATCTCGAACGCCCGCGGTCTGGCCGGCATCTACGCGCCGTTCGCGAACGGCGGCGAGCTCGGCGGCGTTCGCCTGGTCGATCGCAAGCAGCTCGCGCGCATGGGCGAAGTCTCCGTCGCGACCAACGAGGACGCGACGCTCCTGATCCCCACGCGCTTCGCGCTCGGCTTCATGAAGTCGATGGACAACCGGCGCCGCCCGCGCGGCGATCGCGACTCGGCGATCCTGTCCTCGGCCGCGTTCGGTCACGTCGGCGCCGGCGGCAGCATCGGCTTCGCCGATCCCGAGACCGGCCTGTCGTTCGGGTACTCGATGAATCGCATGGGGCCGGGCCTGATGCTGAACGAGCGCGGTCAGTCTCTGGTCGACGCCGCGTATCGCGCGCTCGGCTTCGCCTCCAACGAAAGCGGAGTGTGGGCGCATCGCTGAGTCGAGCGAAATCCAGCGCCGCGTGGACTACCCCGTCGTGGCAGCGGGTGTCGCCACGGATGCGGGTGACCCGCCGCTCCATCCATTCACACTCGCGCTCGTCCTGTCGCTCCTCTACGTGCTGCTGTGCGGCGCCTACATCGTCTTCTCCGGAGTCATCGCGGCCGAACTCTCGGAGACCGTGCACGAGCTCGAGCGCGTGGAGACGGCCAAGGGTCTGATCTTCGTGCTCGCGACCGGCGCGCTGTTCTTCGGGCTCGCCTTCATCGTGCTGCGCCGGATCTCGAAGCAGGAAATCCGCGTGATCCAGCAGAAGAGCGCGCTGCTCGAGTCCGAACGGCGCGCGATGGTGGGAATCTTCGCGGCCTCGATCGCGCACGACATTGCCAACATCCTGGTCGTCGCGCGCGGCAACCTGCGTCTACTCGACGACGAGCTCCGCAACGAGCACGAGAAGGTCGAGGCGAAGGCCACGCTGCGTCACTCGCTCGAGGAGCTGAAGGTGCTGACGCGCAGGCTCGTGTCGATCGAGCAAGAGCGCATTCCGATGGAAGCCGGCGAACTCGAGCTCGACCAGCTCGTGCGCGAAGTCGTGTCGTTGGCTCGTAGTCACATGAACGTCCGAAGCTGCACCGTCCGAGTGACTGCGAACGATCCGGTCACGATTCACGGCAACCGCTCGATGCTCGCCATGTTGCTGCTGAACCTGATCCTCAACGCGGCCGATGCGACGCGCGGCCGCGGCAAGATCGACGTGAGCCTGCGGCGAGTCGATTCGGACGCGGTGCTCGAGGTGCACGACGACGGACCCGGCGTGCCCGCGGATCGGCGCGACACCATCTTCGACGCCTTCTACTCCTCGAAGTCGCACGGCACGGGCCTGGGTCTGTTGACCGTGAAGGTGTGCGCCGAGGACCACGGTGGCACGGTCGCGGTCGCCGATTCGGACCTGGGCGGCGCGTGCTTCCGGGTCACGCTCCCCCGCGACCGGCTGCCCGACTCCGATTTGCTCGCGTAAAGGCGCGGGCCAGAGCGCTCGAAAAGCCGAGTGCGAGGAACCCGTGGCGAGCGACGCCGATCCGAAGACAGAGCCGATCGCGCGCAGAGCGCCGGCCGCACCCGAACCCGAAGCCGAGCCCAGGCTCGAACGGCGGCGGCCCCGTCTGGTCTCGATCCACGGCGCGCAGCTCGGCAAGCGCTGGGAGCTCGCGCCCTGCGGGCTGGTGATCGGCCGCGACGCCGCACAGGCCGGCCTGGTGCTCACCGATCCGGCCATCTCCGCGCGCCACTGCGCGCTGGAGCTCGAGCCCGTGTCCGGAGAGTTCGTCGTCAGCGATCTGGGCTCGCGCAACGGCACCTTCGTGAACGGCGAGAAAGTCGCCGAGCGGCGGCTGTGTGACGGCGACAAGCTGTTCGTCGGCGAGACCGTGCTCGAGTTCACCCTCGACGAGGAGCTCGGCGCCGGTTTTCACAGCGGCATCGACGGGCGGCTCGACATCGACGCGCTCACGGGGTTGTTGGTGAAGCGCGCGTTCGACCTCGAGCTCGCGCGCGCGTTCGAGCTCTCGGGCGAGACCGGCGGACCGCTCTCGGTGCTGATGATGGATCTCGACGAGCTGCGCTCGCCGAGCGACGACCGCGTTCTGAAGCACAGCGCGCTGTGCATCGCCGAGGTCGGGCGAATCATCCGCGAAGAGGTCGCGAGCGCGGGCTGCGCTTGTCGCTTTGCGGGCGACGACTTCCTCGCGCTCCTGCACCCGCTCGATACGACGCGCGGGCTGCTGCTGGCCGAGCGCATCCGCGCGCGCGTTTCGGACTATGCGTTCGAGCGCGACGGCGCACAGGCGAATCCCACGATCAGCATCGGAATCGCGGAGCTGCACTCCGGCTTGCCGACGCTCGATCACCTGCTCCAGGCCGCGGACGAGGCGCTGTACCGCGCGAAATGCGCAGGGCGCAACCAGGTGTCGCGTTGACGCGGGCCGATTCGAGGTACACCCTGGACCACATGGAGTCGCGAAGGCCGTCCGCGAGAGCCGTTCTGGCGCTGCTGCTGCTGGCGCTGGTGGCGGCTCCGGTCGCGGGCCAGGCGTTTGCCGCCGCCGACCTGCACGGCTGCTGCCCGGAGCGCGCGCCCGTCGCGGACGCGCCGACCCCATGCCAGTACGTGGCGGCGCTCGAGTGTTGCGGCCAGCTCGGCGTGTCCGCGACACCGGCGCGTGACGGCCTGCGCGTCTCGCCGCTCTCCCTTGCGCTGACCGCATTCACGCCGACGCTTCCGCCGCCGCCCGTCCTGTCGATCGCGCACGCGCGACACGCGCACGGGCCGCCTCAAGACGCGCAGCTTCGCGTCACCGTCCTGCGACTCTAGGCCGACTCCTCTCGCGTTAGCCGGGGTTCTCGTCCCGTCTTGCGTCCGCGTGCGGTCACCCGACCGCGCGCGCCGAGTGAGGAGATCGAAATGTCGCCATGGACCGTGCGCATCTGCGCGACGGTGCTCTCGTTTGCGGCCTGCGCGGGCTGCGCGAGCACGAATCAGGCCGAGCGCTACCGCGCGCTTCGCTCGGACCTTGCGCGCGCGCAACCAGCCGCACCGAGCCCTTCGGAGCGAGACGCGCTCGCGGGAGTGCAGGTACTCGCGCGCAGCGATCTGGTCTCGAGCGTGCTCGAGCGGAATCCCGGTATTTCCGCGTCGCGTGCGGCTTGGCAGGCGGCGCTCGCGCGCTATCCGCAGGAAACCGCGTTCGCGGATCCGATGCTCAGCTACGGAGTGCGCCCGCGCTCGTTCAGCTCTGACCGGGTAGACCCGGCTCAGGAGTTCGAGCTTTCACAAGCTCTCCCGTTTTTCGGCAAGCGAGCGCTGCGCGGCGAGCGCGCGCTCGCTGACGCCGATGCCGCGAAGAACGGTCTCGACGCCGAGCGCGTGAGGCTCGCGGCCCTGGCTTCGACCCTTTTCGACGAATACTGGCTCGCCGAACGAAGCGTGGAGTCGAACGAGCAGCACCTCGCGCTGCTCGACGAAGCGCACCAAGTGGCTTTGTCGCGCTACGGCGCAGGCACCGGAATGCAGCAGGACGTGTTGGCGGCGGAGACCGAACAGGCCGAGCTCGTGCACCGCGGAGTCGAGCTCCGTACGGAGCGCCGAATCGTGTCGGAGCGCATCAACACGCTCTTGCGACGCGCTCCGGAACTCGACCTGCCGCCAGCACCTCTCGTTCTCGAGCCGATCCCGGTCGGAACGCTCGACGAACCCGAGCTGGTCGCGCGCGCTCGCGAGCTCCGCCCCGAGCTGCGCGCACTGGCCGCGGAGGTTAACGCCCGCGAGGCGGATGTCGCCGCCGCGCGTCGCGAGTTCTTCCCTGACTTCACTGTTCGCGCGGGATACGACACGACTTGGCAGGAGTCGCCGCTGAAGACGATGGTCGGCATCGAGTTCAACGTGCCGCTCCAACTCGGGGGCCGCCGCGCCGCGCTCGAAGAAGCGGAGGCCCGGCTCACGCGAGAGAGGAGCCGAGCGACCCAGCTCGAGGATCGCGTGCGCTTCGAGGTGTCGAGTGCGGTGGAGCGAATTCGCGAGGCGCAGCATCTGCTCGAGATCACGCAACAGCGACGCCTGCCGATCGCGCGCAGTCGCGTCGCGGGCGCGCAAGCCTCGTTCGCGACCGGCCAGGGCAGCTTCCTAGAGCTCGTCGACGCGGAGCGAGCGCTTCGCGACGCGGAACTCGCCGCGTTCGAAGCGCGCGCGAACATCTCGGTTCGCCAAGCCGCGCTGACCCGCGCAGTCGGGACGGTAGCCAGTCACGAAGAGGAGCGACCATGAATCGCTCGACCTCTCTCGGCGGCCTCCTGCTCATCGCCGCACTCGACCTCGTCGGATGCGGCCGAGCGCAAGACGGAGGGAGTGTGAACGCAGCGTCGTTCGAAGGAAACGGCTTGCACGTCGAGGTATCGACTCCCTCGGGGCCAGTGGTCGAAGGCGCGAACGAGCTGCGCCTGCGAATCCGCGACCCGCAGGGAGCGGCTGTCAACGACGCGCGCGTCTCCGTGCAGTACGGGATGAGCATGGCGGGGATGCCCGCGATGGGTGGGCGCGTGACCGCTGAGTCGCTGGGAGACGGCGAATATCGCGCCGAGGCGAACATCGAGATGGCGGGCACCTGGACGATCACACTCTCCGCCGAGCGGCCATCCGGTGAGGCCGCGAGCGCGCAGGGATCGCTGCGCACCGGTGCGTCTGGCGTGCAGCTCGAGGTCGCGGCGGGCGCGACCGGCGACTCCGAGCTCTCTCACTACACGTGCCCGATGCACACTTCGGTCCACGACACTCGAGAGGGCAAGTGCCCGATCTGCGGCATGGATCTCGTGCTGGTGACCAAGGCCGAGGCTTCGAGCGGGGCGGTTCGTGTCGACCCCCAGCGGCTGCACAAGATCGGCGTTCGCTTCGCTACGGTGGAGCGCGCTCCGTTCACTCGCACGATTCGCGCGCTCGGCCGAGTGACTTGGGACGAGACGAAGCTGATCGACGTGGTGATGAAGGTTCGGGGCTTCGTCCGTGACCTACGTGCGGATGCGCTCGGCGCGAAGGTCGTGAAGGGTGAGCTGCTCTTCTCCATGTACAGCCCCGAACTCTACGCAGCGCAGACCGAGTACCTGCAGGCGTTGCGCAGCGGAAACGAAGCGCTGACGGTCGCCGCTCGCACGCGCCTCCGGCTCTGGGATGTCGGCGACCGCGATGTCAGCGCGCTCGAGAAGCGGGGCGTTCCCTTCGAGGCGCTTCCGGTGCGCGCGCGAAGGACGGGCGTGCTCGTCGAGAAGAACGTCGTCGAGGGCGCGGCGTTCGAGCCCGGCGCAAAGTTGTTTCGCATCGCCCCGCTCGACCAGGTCTGGGTCGAGGCCGAAGTCTACACATCGGACTTCCCGCTGATTTCAGTCGGGCAGGAAGCCACGCTGCGCGTGCCATCTCTCTCGGGGCGCATGTTCGAAGCGCGCGTTGCCTATCTGCTTCCATCGCTCGCGAGCGACACACGGACTGCGCGAGTCCGGCTGGAGCTCGGCAACGGTGATCTCGCGCTCCGACCGGAGATGTTCGTCGACGTGGAGCTCCACGCGGAGCTTGGCGACCGGCTGCTCATTCCGACATCGGCCGTCGTCGTCGCGGGAGAGCGCCGGGTCGTGTTCGTCGACCTCGGGGCCGGCTTGCTCGAGCCGCGTTCGATCAAGACCGGGGTTTCGAACGAGGACAGGATAGAGGTCCTCGAGGGACTCGCGGCAGGCGAACGGGTGGTGGCGTCCGGAAACTTCCTGATCGCGGCGGAGAGCCGCATTCAGTCCGCACTGGAGCAGTGGTGAGCGCGCCCGTGGAGTCGAGGGTCGGATGGATCGCGCGGTTGATCGCCGTCTGCGCGCGCAACCGAGTCATGACCCTGCTCGCCGTCGCCGCGGCGTTTGCCTGGGGTGTCTACTCGCTCGGACGAACGTCGCTCGACGCGATCCCGGATCTGTCGGACGTGCAGGTGATCATCTCGGCGGAGTGGCCGGGTCGGGGTCCGGACCTGGTCGAAGACCAGCTCACCTACCCGATCTCGACTGCGCTCCTCTCGGCGCCGCGCGTGCACTCGGTGCGCGGGCAGTCGTTCTTTGGACTCTCCCTCGTGTACGTGATCTTCGAGGAAGGAACCGATCTCTACTGGGCCCGAAGCCGCGTGCTCGAATACATGAACTCGGCGACGGCGCGGCTCCCGGAAGGCGTCACGCCGACGATCGGACCGGATGCGACGGGAGTCGGCTGGGTCTTCGAGTACGCCCTCGTCGACCGCAGCGGCAAGCACGACCTGGCGGAGTTGCGAAGCCTCCAGGATTGGAATCTGCGCTACGCGCTCGCGAGTGTACCCGGAGTGGCCGAGGTGGCTTCGGTCGGCGGCTTCGTACGCCAGTACCAGGTTCAGGTCGATCCCGAGCGTCTGCGTGCATACGGGATCCCGTTGCGCGACGTCGTGAGCGCGGTCCGCGGTTCGAATCACGAGACCGGCGGCGGAGTCATCGAGATCGCTGGCCACGAGCAAGTGATCCGCGGCCGGGGCTATGTGCGTACATTGGCGGACCTCGAGCTCGTGCCGCTGCGCGCGAGTGCGGGCGGCGCGCCGGTCTTCCTGCGCGACGTGGCCACGATCGCGTTCGGTCCGGACATGCGCAGAGGACTCGTCGAGCTCGACGGCGACGGCGAGGCCGTCGGCGGCATCGTCGTCATGCGCTTCGGAGAGAACGCGCTGGCGGTGATCGACGCGGTCAAGGAACGACTCGAGTCGGTGCGAGCGGGGCTGCCCGAGGGCGTCGAGATCGTCACGACCTACGACCGGTCGGGGCTGATTCGCGCCGCGGTGACGACGCTGCGCAACACGCTCCTCGAAGAGATGCTGGTCGTGTCGATCGTGATCTACGTGTTCCTGATGCACGCGCGCAGCGCGCTGATTCCGATCCTCGTTATTCCGATCGGCATCGCGCTCGCCTTCATTCCCATGTTCCATCAGGGACTCAACGCCAACATCATGTCGCTGGGCGGAATCGCGGTGGCGATCGGCGCAATGGTCGACGCGGCGATCATCGTGGTCGAGAACGCGCACAAGCGTCTCGAAGCCTGGGAGTCGGCCGGGCGCCCGGGTGACCGAGCTCTCGTGATCGTGAGCGCGATGCAAGAGGTCGGCCCGAGCATCTTCTTCGCGTTGCTCGTGATCACCGTCTCGTTCATCCCGATCTTCGCGCTGGAGGGAACGGAGGGGCGGCTGTTCAAGCCTCTCGCATTTACGAAGACCTACGCGATGGGCTTCGCAGCCGTACTCTCGGTCACCTTGACGCCCGCGCTCGGAGCGCTCTTGATCCGCGGCAGAATTCGGGGCGAGCACGACAATCCGATCAATCGCTGGCTGGTGAGCAGCTACGTGCCGGTCGTGCGCTTCGTGGTGCGGAGGCGCGGATTCGTCGTGGCTGCGGCGCTGCTCGTGCTCGCAACGGCCGTGCCGCCTTTTCTCTCGCTCGGCTCCGAGTTCATGCCTCCGCTGAACGAGGGAACGCTGCTGTACATGCCGACATCGCCGCCGGGGATCTCGATTGCGGAGGCCGGACGCGTCTTGCAGCTCATGGATCGCGAGCTGCGCGAGGTGCCAGAGGTCGAACGCGTCTTCGGCAAGGCCGGTCGAGCCGAGACGCCGACCGATCCCGCGCCGCTCTCGATGATCGAGACGATCGTGCAGCTCGCTCCGCGGGAGCGCTGGAGACCCGGGGTCACGTGGGACTCACTCGTCGACGAGCTCGACAAGAAGCTCGACTACCCGGGAATGCCGAATCTGTGGTGGATGCCGATTCAAACGCGCACGGAGATGCTCGCAACGGGCGTGCGCAGCCAGCTGGGCGTCAAGGTATTCGGTGACGATCTGGCGCAGATCGAGCAGGCGGCGATCGCGATCGCGGCCGTGGTGAAGGACGTTCCAGGCACGCGCAACGCATTCGCGGAGCGAGCCACGGGTGCCTTCTACCTCGACGTGCGCACCGACCGAGCGAGCGCGGCACGCTACGGCGTGTCGGTGGGGGACGTGAACAGTGCGCTCGAGGCCGCGATCGGCGGGACCACCGTTTCCCAGACGGTTGAAGGGCGAGAGCGCTACGCGATCCAAGTGCGCTACGCGCGAGAGTTTCGCGACGATCCGGAGGCTGTCGGCCGAACCCTGGTGCCGACCGCCGCCGGCGCGCTCGTGCCTCTCCGCGAACTCGCCGATCTCCGCTTCACGAGCGGTCCCGACATGGTGAGGAGCGAAGCCGGAAAGCTCGTCGGCTTGGTTGCCATCGACGTCGCGGGACGGCCGATCGTCGACTACGTGAACGAGGCGCGCGAACTCGTGGCGGAGCGAGTGGCCCTGCCGGCAGGAACGCGCATCGCGTGGGTGGGTCAGTTCGAGTACTTCGAGCGCGCCAAGGCGCGGCTGCAGATCGTGCTCCCGATCACGCTCGCGCTGGTTGCGCTGCTTCTCTACCTCAACACGCGCTCGGGCGTCGAGACTGCGATGGTGATGCTCGCCGTGCCGTTCTCGCTCGTCGGTGCGGTATGGCTGCTCTTCGCTCTCGACTACAATCTGTCGGTCGCAGTCTGGGTGGGAATCATCGCGCTAGCCGGGCTCGACGCGCAGACCGGTGTCGTCATGCTCTTGTACCTCTCGCTCGCCTGGCGCGATCGCGAAGCTGCGGGCCGGGTGCAATCGGCGTCCGACCTGGAAGACGCGATCGTCGAGGGCGCAGCTCGGCGCATTCGCCCGAAGCTCATGACGGTGCTGACGATGATGCTCGGGCTGGTTCCGTTGCTCTGGAGCAGTGGCACCGGCGCCGACGTGATGAAACGAATCGCCGCGCCGATGGTCGGTGGCCTCGTGAGCTCGTTTGCGCTGGAGCTCTTGGTGTACCCCGCACTCTTTGCGTTCTGGAAGGCGCGGGGGCTGTCCGGACAACCCATGAAGGAGACTTAGTGATGCGTAGATTGATTCCGTTCGCGTTGGTGTTTGCGCTGGTCGCCCTGCCGTTCGTCGGTCGAGACGCTCGCGCGGACGGCGGAATGCTCGAGCAGGTACTGGTCGAATCGGCCACGACGCCCGCGCAGCACGCGGCGCTCGCCCGCTACTACAAGGACAAGGGAGCCGCAGCCGCGAAAGAGGCGGAGCGCCACACCGCGATGGGCAAGGCTTACGGTGGCGCAAAGGTCTCCGAGGTCGCGCGTATGCGCGAACACTGCGAGAAGCTCGCCTCGCTGTACGGCGAGCAGGCCAAGCAGTTCGAGCTGCTCGCCAAAGAGCACGAGGCGATGGCGAAGTAGCCCGTCACTCGACGCGGATGCGGAAGCGGATCGTGAAGCTCGGGCCGGTGACTCCAGTGCGCGCGGCGAACGCGCCGGTGGGCCGCACGCGCAGGTGCGTGACGGCCGGGTCGGTGCCGTCGCCGCCGACGCCGGGCACGTAGCTCCAGGTCGTTCCGCCGTCGTTCGAGAACTCGAGCGCGTCGGCCAGGCTCGCGAGCGACGTGAACGCGTAGGCGAGCGTGCTGGTGGGCGTGCCCTGCGCGAACGCGACCGGGCCGCTGCCGGGTCCCGAGAGATCCGCGACGACCAGGTTCGAGTTCGCGGGGATCGGGTCGGCGAGCCGGATCGAATCGATGTCGGACGCCCCAGCGCCCTGGTTCGTGACCACGATCGTGTACTCGACCGCGCCGCCCGGAATCCTGCGCGGGTTCACGGTGCCGTTGATCGGGTCCGAGACCGCCAGCGACGACTTGAGCAAGACCAGGTTCACCTTCGCGAGCGTGAACACCTGCTCGTCGATGTTCCAGAAGTTCGCCTGGTCCTGCGGCGTGTTCGGAAGTCCGGAACGGCGCACGTGTCCGTTGGTTGCGCCGATCGCGCTGCTCGAGCCGTCGCGCGCGTAGACGCGCACCCGCCAGCTCACACTCTCCGCGTCGCCCGCGCCGAGCGTGTAGGTCGGATTCGCGACCACCGAGCCGTCGTTGCTGAAGACGCGATCGCCCGCGGCGGCGTCGCCGTGAGTGCCGTCGTCGTACAGGATCACGCCCGTCGCGACCGTCGTGCCGCTCGGGTTGACCACGTCCGCGCGCACGGCCGTGGTGGTGGCCTGCACCAGCGCGCGGATCGTGAGCGTCTGCGCGACCTGGTAGATCGATGCGGTCGTCACGCCCGTGTCGTTGGGCGCAGTCACGTTCGCGCCGAACGCCTGCACGAGCGTGTTCGTGATCGTCGCGGTCTGGCGCGACCACTCCACGTCGTCGAGCTTCACCCACGACTTGTACAGGTCGTCGGTGTAGAAGCGCATCGAGAAGCGCAGCGTGACGGTCGTGCCCGCATAGGGCGCGAGGTTCAGCGTCGCGGTGCGCCAGCTCGCGTCGAGCAGAACCGGGCCGTAGGTCGGATTGCGCCCCAGGCCGAAGGTCTGGATGCTCAGGTCGGCGACCGGATTCGCGATGCCGAGCGTGGTGTGGTTCACGGCGGTTCCGCCCACGTCGAGAATCATGTAGTCGTACTGCGTGGCGCTCGGCATCGAGTCGAACGCCTGATAGCGGAAGCGATAGGTGAAGCTGCCCGCGGCCGCGCCGGCGGGAACCGCGACCTGGCGCGAGACGCGAATGAACTCGTTCGGGTTGCCGGGGCTGTCCTCGCAGCGCGAGCGGTAGCCGAGCAGGAACCACGAGAGCCCGGTGTTCGACGCGTTGTCGACGCCGGCAGTGGCGTTGTCGTTGCAGCCGGCGGCCAGGTTCACCGTCGCGGGCGCGCCCGGGCTCGTGATCACGGTCGCGTCGTGGCCGCCCCCCGAGCCCGTCGTCGCGATCGTCCAGTTCGTCGGCGTGGCGCCCGCGGAGTGCTCGAAGTTGCCGTTGATGCGCGTGCCGAGCGCCGTGGCCGCCTTGGCGCCGTTCTGCGTGATGTCGAAGTAGAGCCAGTACGTCTGCGCGCCGGCGTCCTGCGCGATGAAGCGGATCTCGCCCTGCGAGTTGCCGGCGGCGTCTGTGACACCGCCGAGTTTCACGTCGGTGAACTCCTGCGACGCCACCAGCGTCGTGCCGTCGGCGCGCGTGACGCGCGGCGAGTTGACGTCGAACGTCCCGCTGATCCCCAGCTCCGTCAGCAGCGTCGCGAAGTTCGCGTCCACCACCACCACGCTGTTCACCGCCGAAGCCGCGGGAACGGAGACGGGCACGCGGTAGTGCCAGGTCGGGTCGTACCAGGCGGGCCCCGAGCGCAAGTCGGCCCGAGCGGTCGCGCTCACGGCGAGCAGCAGGAACGCGAGCCACGCGCGTCGCATGTCGAACCCGAAACGGCCTTTCGGAGCGAGGGCTTGAGTCGGGGCCCTGCTAGCATGCGCGGGCGCGTGGAGGATGCGCGCGCGAGGACCGGCAATGGGCGACCGAACCGAGACGATCGCGGAGCTGAAGGAGCGCGCGCTGCGCTTCCGCGATGCGCGCGACTGGCGCGGCTTTCACAACCCGAAGGACCTCGTGCTGGCGCTGGTGGCCGAGGCGGGCGAGCTGTGCGAGCTGGTGCTCTGGAAGGATCCGGCGGCGCTCGAGGCCGAGCTGCGCGAGGACCCCGCGCGCAGCCGCTTCGCCGACGAGATCTCCGACGTACAGAACCTGCTGCTCCTGCTGGTGGACGCGGTCGGGCTCGATCTGTCCGACGCCTTCGCGCGCAAGCTCGAGGCGAATGCGCTGAAGTACCCGGTCGCGAAGGCGAGCGGCTCGGCGCGCAAGTACACCGAGCTCGGCTGAGCGCGCTGGCTCTAGCTCAGGCGGGTTTGCGGAACGCGAAGGCGTGCTCGCGCCGGTTCGTCAGCCCCGCGTGCTCGGGGCGCTCGACCGACGCGCCCGCGAGCAGCTCGAGACCCGCGCGCTTCGCGGCGTCGAGCGTGGGCTGGGCGGCGTCGATGATGCCGCTCGGCAGCAGACCGTCGCCGATCACGACCACCAGCTGGCCGCCCGCGGCGAGCGCGCGTGCGGCGTTGTGGGTCCACTGATCGGTGTCGCGGCGCCAGATCTCGCGCGCGCGGCGCAGCCCGCCGCGCCACAGTCGCCGCGCGCCGATCTCGAGCGACGCGTCGGGGCGCTCGCCGAGCCAGACGTGACGCAGGTGCTGCATCGGCAGGTAGTCGTACGTGGACGGGTAGGGCGGAGACGTGAGCACGAGCGCGACCGCCGTCTTCGGATGGGCCTCGCGCGCGTCGGCCAGCACGATCTCGGGCTCGGGCGTTCCCGACGGAATCGCGTCGCGCAGCTCCGCCAGCTGCCGCCCGAGCTCGCGCGTCTTCTTGTGGAACAGCACCGCCGTCGTGCCGGACGGGCGATCGTGCTTCTCGCGCACGGCCTTGGTGTCCGAGGCGCGGTACGAGACCTTCACGATCAGCGACGAGAACACCGCTTCGAGCAGGCCGCGAACGCTCTCGTCCGACTCCGCGATGCCCGCGCGCAGCGCTTCGAGCTCGCGCAGCACGTGCGGCGCGAACCAGCGCTCGACCACGCGCAGCACCTCGTCGCGCGGCATGGCGCCGTTCGAGCTCGCGTGCCGCGCCAGCTCGGTGAGCTTGCGCGCGCGCGAGCGAAAGGCCGTCAGCCGCGCTTCGTCCGGCGCAGAGCAGCGTGCACGCGCGACCCGCACCGCCACGGGCGACACGTCGCAGCCGTAGGCGCGTCGGCCGCTCGCGCGGGCTTCGACCAGCACGGTGCCGCCGCCGCAGAACGGATCGAAGACCGAGTCGCCGGGGAACAGCGCGATCAGGTCGCGTGCGGCGTCGGCGTGCATGCCCGCCGGGTAGGTGTGAAACGAATGTGTGTAGCGCTCGACCGGCCCGCCGCGAGCGAGCGCCGCGCGCAGACCCTCCGCGAGTGCTTCGTCGCCGCGCAGCGCGCTCGAGAGCGCGGGGCGGTCGTGGGCGATGCGGCGGCGGGCGGTCATGGGATCGGACACCCTACCCGCGAGCGACTCGCCCGCCAGCTTCCTGCACGCGAGCGCCCGTCAAGGCCCCGTACCTGCAGCAAAAAGACGCCCCCGGGAAGTGGCCGTATCGAATAGACAGCGCCCCGGCGACGTATATAATCGCGCACCGTGTGGAGCCCTTTTTGGCGTCGGTGAACCGGCAGCGCGGTGCAGCCGGATCACCCACAGTAGACGCCGATTCCCTCCGCAAGCCAGTTCACGGACTGGTCAAGAGACCGCCAAGAAACGCTCGCCTCCCCTAGTTCGAGTCCCTCCCAGGTCTTGAGCACGCCCGACGCGGGTCGGAGACGCGAGTCTCCCGAAGGCGGACGCAGCGCGCGACGTGTAAGCGGGGCCCGGTCCAGGCAGGCGAACGTCGCCTCCCCAAACTTATGCGTCGATCAACTCTCTCGATCCTGCTCCTGATTGCGCTCGCAAACCTCGCCGTTTTCGCCTTCCTGAACCGTCCGGTGGAGCCGCCTCCCTGGGACGGCACGATCGCCGGCGTCTCGTTCGCGCCCTACCGCGAAGGTCAGGGCCCGATCGACAAAGTCTTTCCGACCCGGGAGCAGATCCGCGAGGATCTGCGCCACGTTGCCCCGCACACCCGCGCGGTGCGCAGCTACTCCACGCTGGACGGCATGGAGGCGATCCCCGAGCTCGCCAGCGAGTTCGGGTTGAAAGTCACCGCTGGCGCCTGGATCGACGGCGACAAGAAGAAGAACGAGCGCGAGATCAAGAGCCTGCTCGCGATGGTCCGCGCCAACCCGAACGTCACGCGCGTGATCGTCGGCAACGAGGTTCTGCTGCGTGGCGACCTGAAGCCCCGCCAGCTCGCCGGCTACCTGCGGCGCGTGCGCGCGCAGTTGAACGTTCCGGTCGGCACGGCCGAGCCCTGGCACACCTGGATCAAGCACCCGGAGCTGGCGCGCGACGTCGACTTCATCGCGGTGCACCTGCTCCCCTACTGGGAAGGCATCGCCGCGGAAGACGCGATCGGCTTCGTGACCGAACGCCTGGCCGAGGTGAAGAAGAAGTTCCCCGGCAAGACCGTGATCATCGGCGAAGTCGGCTGGCCGTCGAACGGGCGCATCCGCCGCGGCTCGGTGCCCTCGCTCGCGACCGAGGCCACCTTCCTGCGTGAGTTCCTCAATCTCGCGAAGCAGAACGACATCGACTACTTCGTGATGGAGGCGTTCGACCAGCCCTGGAAGATCCCCGTCGAAGGCGGCGTGGGTGCGTACTGGGGCATCTGGGACGAGGCGCGCAACGCCAAGTTCGCGTGGACGGGGCCGATCGTGGGCGTGCCGAGCTGGCCGCTCTTGTTCGCGATCTCGACGCTGGTACCGCTGCTGCCGCTGTTCTGGTTCCTGAATCGCTTCGAGCGCTTCCGCTCGCGCGGCAAGATCTTCTTCGCGGGACTCGTGCAGGGCGCGTCGTCGCTGTTCGTCTGGATCAGCTACCTGACCGTGAGCCAGTACCACAGCGCGTACTCGGCGACCGCTTGGGTGGTGCTGCTCGGCGCGCTCGGCGGACTGCTGGTGATCGGCATCACCGAAGCGTTCGAGCTGGTCGAGCTGCTGTGGCACCGCAAGCTCGCGCGCCGCTTCCGCGCGATCGCGCCGAAGACGCTCGCGAAGCTGCCGATGGTCTCGCTGCATCTGCCGATCTGCAACGAGCCGCCCGAGATGGTGCGCGACACGCTGAATGCGCTGGCCGCGCTCGACTACCCGAATCTCGAAGTGCTCGTGATCGACAACAACACGCACGACCCGGGTCTGTGGAAGCCCGTCTCGGATCTGTGTCAGATCCTGGGCGACCGCTTCCAGTTCCATCACCTCGACAAGGTCGAGGGCTTCAAGGCCGGCGCGCTGAACTACGTGCTCGGCCTCACGCACCCGTCGGCCGAGATCGTGGCCGTGATCGACAGCGACTACGTGGTGCGCCCCGACTGGCTCGCGAACCTGATCCCGTACTTCGCGGACCCGAAGATCGGCATCGTGCAGGCGCCGCAGGACTACCGCGACGGACACGAGAGCGCGTTCAAGGCCATGTGTCGCTGGGAGTACGCGGGCTTCTTCCAGATCGGCATGGTCCACCGCAACGAGCGCAACGCCATCATCCAGCACGGCACCATGACGCTGGTGCGCCGCGACGCGCTCGAGGCGCTGGGTGGCTGGGCCGAGTGGTGCATCTGCGAGGACGCGGAGCTCGGCCTGCGCATGATGGAGTCCGGCTACGAGACCGCGTACGTGAATCACTCGTACGGTCAGGGGCTGATGCCCGACACGTACACCGCCTATCAGAAGCAGCGCTTCCGCTGGGCCTATGGCGCGGTTCAGATCCTGAAGCGCCACTGGCGCGAGCTCGCCGGGCTCAAGGCCTCGCGGCTCACGGCGGCGCAGCGCTACCACTTCGTGGCCGGCTGGGCGCCCTGGTTCGCGGACGCGCTCAACACGGCGGTCACGGTTCTGGCGCTGATCTGGACTGCGGGTCTGGTCGCGCTGCCGAAGGTGTTCGAGTTCCCGCTGCGCTTCTTCCTGTGCGCGTCGCTCGGCTTCTTCGCGCTGAAGGTCGGCAA
>JANNLG010000219.1:0-19332 GCA_031396695.1 Deltaproteobacteria bacterium | reverse complement strand
CCGAAGGCCCACTCGAAGTTGTCGAGCAGCGACCAGACGTAGTACGCGCGCACATCGGCCGAGCCGTCGGCGATCGCGGCGTGCATGCCGCCCAGGAATCCGCGCAGCAGCTCGAGGCGCTGCACGTCGTCGACCACGCCGTTCACGGGCTCGGTGTTGTCGCAGACACCGTTCTCGGTCACGTAGATCACGGGCTTGCCGTACTCGGCCGAGACGAAGCGCAAGAAGTCGCCGAGTGCAAAGGGTGCCGCCTCGTAGCCCATCGGCAAGAGCGGCAGCGTCGGCGGCGCGGCGCGGTAGCCGATGCTGCGCGTCTTGTCCGCGAGCACGCGCTCGCGGCTGTACAGGTTCACGCCCAGGAAGTCCGTGGGAGCGGCGATCGTCTTCAGGTCGTCGCCCCGGATCGGAAGCCGAGCGTCGCGCGATTCGTAGTAGCGCACGACCGAGTCCGGATAGCCGCGGCCGTACACCGGACCGTGCCAGGTGCGCGTGTCGAAGTCGCGCGCGAGCTCGCAGGCGGCCTGCGACTCGGGCGTGGCGTCGGCGGGCTCGTAGCTCGTGTTCGCGTTGGTGATGCCGATCTCGCCGCGCACACCGGACGCGCGGAACGCGGCCACCGCGAGGCCGTGCGATAGCAGCAAATGGTGGATCGCGCGCGACGCCATGCGCACGTCGCGTATGCCAGGCGCGAGCACGCCCGCGCGATAGCCCATCATCGAGGTCACGATCGGCTCGTTGTGGGTGATGAAGCGCGTGACCCGGTCGCCGAGCCGCGCGAACACGATCTCGGCGTACTCGGCGAAGCGCTCTGCGGTGGCGCGATCGGCCCAGCCGCCGCGATCCTGCAGCGCCTGCGGCAGATCCCAGTGGTAGAGCGTGAGGCAGGGCTTGATGCCGGCCGCGAGCAGCTCGTCGACCAGCCGCGAATAGAAGCCGATGCCCTTCTCGTTCACCTCGCCGCTGCCGAAGGCCTGCACGCGCGGCCACGACACCGAGAAGCGGTACGTCTGCAGACCGAGGCGCTTCATCAGCGCGACGTCCTCGCGGTAGCGGTGGTAGTGATCGCAGGCCACCTCGCCCGAGTCGCCGCCCATCACGCGCCCGGGCTGCTGGCAGAACACGTCCCAGATCGAGAGGCCTTTGCCGTCCTCGCGGCTCGCGCCCTCGATCTGATAGGCCGCCGTCGCGGCACCCCACTCGAAGCCCTTCGGGAACGAGGCCATCGCCATGCGCGCATCGTATCAGGCGACGCTACGCTGGCGCGCATGAGCGAAGCGACCGACGTCCACCACGCGAAGCTCCGCGAGCGGCGCGCAACGACAGATGGCGCACTGCGGAGCGCGCGGAGAATTTCGAATTTGCGGCTCGGCTCGTTCGCGCTCGCGCTCGGAATCGGCTGGCTCGCGTTCGCGGAGCGCGCGCTTTCGGCGGCCTGGCTGATTCCGGTGGCGGGCGTGTTCCTCGCACTCGTGCTCGCGCACGACAGCGCGCGGAAACGGCGCCTGCGCGCCGAGCGGGCCTGCGAGCACCACGAGCACGCGCTCGCGCGCATGGAGCACCGCTTCGCCGGACTCGGCCGGACGGGCGAGCGCTACTTGAACCCCGAGCACCCCTACGCGATGCACCTCGATCTGTTCGGGCGCGGGTCGCTCTTCGAGCTGCTCTCGCGTGCGCAGACGCGCGCGGGCGAGGATCGGCTGGCCGCGTGGCTGCTCGCGCCCGGCTCGCTCGACGCGCTGCGCGAGCGACACCAGGCGGTGGAGGAGCTGCGCGCGCGGCTCGAGCTGCGCGAAGACCTGGCGGTGCTCGGACCCGAGATCCGCCACGGCGTGCATCCCGAGCCGCTCGCGCGCTGGGGCGAGGCCGAGGCGCTTCCGCACGGGACGGGACTGCGCGTCGCCGCCGCGCTGATCGCGGCCGTCAGCGTGTTCACGATCGCGGCAGCGCTCCAGACCGGGAGCTGGCTGCCGGTGTACGGCGCGGTCCTCGCGCAATCGGCGTTCGCTGTCTTTCTGCACCGGCGCGTGGAGGCGGTGCTGAAGGCGGTCGAGGCGCCCGCGAAGGACCTGGCGCAGCTCGCGGCGCTGATCGAGCGCGTCGAGCGCGAGTCCGTCGCCTCACCGCGCCTGGTCGCGCTGCGCGAAGCGCTCGAGATCGACGGCGTGCCCGCCTCGCGCGACCTTGCGCGTCTACACCGTCTGGTAACGCTACTCGACTGGCGTCGGAACCAGCTTTTCGCGCCGTTCTCGCTGCTGCTGCTCTGGGGCACGCAGGTCGCCTTCGCGCTCGAATCCTGGCGCGCGCGCTGCGGCCATCGGCTCGCGGGCTGGCTCGACGCGCTCGGCGAGCTCGAGGCGCTCTGCGATCTGGCCGCGCACGCGTACGAACACCCCGCGGATCTGTTCCCCGAGCTCGTCGACGCGGGCCCGGTCTTCGACGCGCGCGGGCTCGGCCACCCGCTGCTTCCCGACGCCGTCTGCGTGCGCAACGACTTGACGCTCGACGCGAGCCTCGCGCTCGTGGTCGTCTCGGGCTCGAACATGTCGGGCAAGAGCACGCTCCTGCGCAGCGTCGGCACGGCGGTCGTGCTCGCGCTCGCGGGCGCGCCGGTGCGTGCGACGCGCTTGCGCGTCTCGCCGCTCGCGCTCGGCGCATCGCTGCGCGTGCAGGACTCGCTGCAAGAAGGCGCGTCTCGCTTCTTCGCCGAGCTGCTCTGCCTGCGCCGCGTGGTCGCGCTGTGCGCCGGTCCGCGGCCCGTGCTGTTCCTGCTCGACGAGATCCTGCAGGGCACGAATTCGCACGACCGCGGCGTCGGCGCGACCGGCCTCGTGCACGGCCTGCTCGCGCGCGGCGCGATCGGCCTCGTCACCACCCATGACCTCGCGCTCACCGCGATGGTCGATGGGCTCGCCCCACGCGCCCGCAACGCGCACTTCGAAGACGAGCTCCGCGACGGCGAGCTGTACTTCGACTACCGCCTGCGCGAGGGCGTCGTTCGGCGCAGCAACGCGCTCGAGCTCATGCGCAGCGTCGGTCTCGAGCTCGACGCTCCAAAGTCGCTCTAGCCATGCCCGCCGCGATCCTGATCACCGGCATCATGGCGGCCGGAAAGTCGACCGTCGCGCAGCTCGTGGCCGAGCGACTGCCGCGCAGCGTGCACCTGCGCGGCGACGCGTTCCGACGCATGATCGTGAACGGCCGCGCCGAGCTCGGCCGCGAGCTCTCCAGCGAGGCGCGCGCGCAGCTGCGGCTGCGCTACGAGCTCGCCGCCGCGTGCGCGGGGCGATTTCTCGACGCCGGGTTCTCCGTCGTGCACCAGGACATCGTGCTCGGCGCTTCGCTCGCCGAGGTCGTGCGCCTGTACGCGGGCCGGGACCTGCACGTGGTCGTCCTGTGTCCGTCGGCTCCGACCGTCGCCGCGCGCGAGGCCGGCCGCGGCAAAGTCGGCTACCGAGGCATCGCGGTCGAAGACCTCGATCGCGCGCTGCGCGATGACACGCCGCGGATCGGGCTATGGGTCGACAGCAGCGCGCAGAGCGCGGCGCAGACTGCGGACACCATCCTGGCGCAGCTCGACGCCGCCCGGATCCAGGGCGTCTAGAGCCCTTCGACGACCAGCACCTTCACGCTCGCGGGATCGGCGATCTGCGACGCGTCGACCACGCCGATCGCGCCGGGCTCTGCGGCCACGCGCTTCACCACGTCGGCGTCGCTGGCGAGGATTGCCGGCTGCGTGGCGAAGATCTTGCGCTGCACGGCGGTGGCGTAGAACGTCGAGACGTCCTCGGGCCGCGGCAGCTTGAACACCGACGTCGCTAGCGAGGCCATCGCCGGGCTGGTCGCGGGCGGCAGCAACACCGAAATGCGAAGCTGCGAGTTCCAGCTACGGCGCACGCCCTTGTAGATCTGCGCGAGCTGCGAGCGGTCCATCGCGCTGGTGCCGTTGCTCGGGTGCAGGATCACGACCACGCCCTTGGCGGCCGGCTCGCCGGCGCGCGCCCAGGCCGAGAGCGCGAGCAGGAAGGCCAGCAAGACCGCGGTCCCGAACTTCATCTACAGAGCGATCGGCTGCTCTCTACAGATAAGTGAATCGGATCCCGACGCCCTCTGGTTTCTTGGCGCGGATGTTGATCCCGATCATGAGCGCCGTGAGCTGCTCGACGTAGCGCGCGTTGTACAGCGGGCCGCCGTCGATGGCGCGCGTGCCCGGAATGTCGCTGCACAGCGCCATCACGCGCGCGCGCGGCTCCTTGGCGCCGGAGACGATCACGTCGCAGTCGACCGGATGTGGCAGGTCGAGCAGGCGGTGCGCGGCCACGTTCTGGAACGCCGAGATCACCGGAATGCCCTCGGGCGCCAGCGCTTCGCACATCTCCGCGCACGACCCCTGCGACACGCCGATCACGCGCGACGCCACGTCGCCGATTGCGCTGGCGAGCGGCACGCCCATCGAGACCAGCACCGTGCCGGGCGCGAGCGCGTCCTTCACCGACTTGATCGTGCCCGCCATATGCTCGAACGGCACCGAAAGGATCACGATCCCGCCGCTCGCCGCGCTGACGGCCGCGGCATTCTCGTGACCGGTAACATCGGCGCCGGGCACCTTGGCGGCGACGTCGCGCATGGTCTCGAGCGCGCGGTCCTCTTTGCGACTGCCGATGCGCACGGGCCGGCCCGCGAGCGCGAATCGATACGCCAGTCCGAGCCCCTGCTCGCCCGTTCCGCCCAGGATCGCCACCGTTTCCTTCGACATCCGTACACCTCCGCGCCGCGCGCGCGGGGATCTTATCCCACGGCTCGGTTACCTTGCGGGAATGGCGCTCCCCACCCCCACGCAGATCGCGCAAGCTGGTCCGGACAAGCTGCGCATCGTGTGGAACGACGGGCACGAGAGCGTCTACGCGGTGCGCGCGCTTCGACTCGCGTGTCGCTGCGCGCACTGCGTCGAGGAGTTCACCGGCCGCCCGCTCTTGAAGGCCGACGGCGTGCCGCAGGACGTGAAGCCAATCCGCCTCCAGCCCGTCGGAAGGTATGCGCTGCAGTTCGAATGGAGCGACGGACACGACAGCGGCATCTACACGTACGAGTACCTGCGCGAGCTGTGTCCGTGCTGCGCAGAGGCACCTCAAGCGCCCAAGTAGGCGCGTCGATTCTGAGGACTGGAGCGCGAGCCAACGCGAGAGGTCCTGATGGCCGACCTGATTTCCTGGGCGGAGCGCTTCATCGCGACCCCATCGGAGTCGCGCCTCGGAAACGCCGCGATCGCCGACTGCGCGGTCGAGCTGCTGCTCGAGCTGGGACTGCCGGCGCAGCTCGAATCCGCCTCGGTCGGCGGCACGCTACACCATCTGGTGATGTGCGAGGTCGGGCCCGAGGGCGCCGACGACGGCCTGCTGCTGGTGACGCACCTCGACACGGTTCCACCGGGCGATCCGGCGGCCTGGACCGCGACCGGTGGCGATCCGTTCCGCCCCACGAGGGAGGGCGATCGCCTGTACGGCCTCGGCTCCGCGGACGCGAAGGTCGACTTCGTGTGCAAGGCGCACGCGCTCGCGCGGCTCGATCGCTCGGCCATTCGCCGGCCCGTGCGACTCGTCGGCACGTTCGGCGAGGAGATCGGCTTGATCGGCGCGCGCTGGCTGGTCGAGAACGGGCTCGCGCAGGGCTTCACGCAGGCGCTCGTCGGCGAGCCGTCCGAGCTCGCGGCGGTGCACGCGCACAAGGGCTACGCGGTGTTCGAGGCGCGCGTCGCGCTCGAACGGCTCGGGGTCGGCGCGCCGCTCTTCGCGAACGCGCGTGTCGCGCGCGGTGAGGCGGCGCATTCGAGTGCACCGCTGCTCGGGAAGAACGCGATCGTCGCGGCGCTCGACGAGCTCGCGTCGAGCGAGGCGCTCGGCGTGTTCGCGCTCGCCGGTGGCAGCGCCGTGAACGTGGTTCCCGATCGCTGCGAGCTCGGGCTGGTGCTGAAGGTCGGTTCGGGTGACGAGCTCGACGCGCCCGCGTTCGCGAAGGCGCCGTTGGTCGCGTTCCTGAAAGCCTGGCGGGGGTTCGACGCCGCGCTCGAAGCGCCCCGCGATCCCGCGTTCGATCCCGACCGCAGCGTCGCGAGCCTCGGCCGTGTCACGCTCGAGGGTTCTCAGGCGGTGTTCCGCTTCGACGTGCGCCCGATCCCCGGCGGCGACGCGGAAGCGCTGGTCGCGACGCTTCGCGACGTGGCCGAGATCTCGTGCGTGCGCGCGAACCCGCCGCTCGCGACCCGGCGCGATGCGCCGCTCGTGCGTGCGCTCGAGGAGTCGATGCGCGCGGTCGGCCTGCCCGCGCGCGTGACCACCAAGGCGACCTGCACCGAGGCGGGCCTGCTCGCGTCGACGGGTCTCGACGCGATCGTGCTCGGGCCCGGACCGTCGATCGGGAACGTGCACAAGCCGAACGAGCACACGCGCATCTCCGAGCTACACCGCGCGGTGGAGCTGTACGGAGCGATCTTCGAGCGGCTGCTGCTCGCGGGGGACTCGCCGTGTTCCTGATGCGCCCCGCTCGCGCGGCGGATCTGGCGGCGCTGATGGAGCTCGCGGCGCTGCTCGACAGCCCCAACCTGCCCCACGATCGAGCCTTCCTGTGCCGGCGTCTCGAGCGCTCGGAGCGCGCGTTCGCGACCACGGGTCTGCCGCACGCCGAGCGCGAGTATCAGTTCGTGCTGGTCGACGACGCGTCGCGCGTGGTGGGCACGTCGGCGATCCTGTCGAAGCACGGCACGCCCGAGCTGCCGCACCTGTTCCTGCGCGTCGGCCAGGAGACGCGCACCTCCCAGAGTACCGGCGTGCGCGTCACGCACACCACCCTCCAGCTCGGCGCCGCGTACGACGGACCGACCGAGCTCGGGTCGCTCGTGCTGCGGCCCGACGCGCGCGGACGGCCGGGCTGGCCGGGCAAGCTGCTCTCGTGGGGGCGCTTCGCGTTCATCGCGCGGCACCGCGCGTGCTTCGAGAGGACCGTGCTCGCGGAGATGCGCGCGGCCATCGACGGCCAGGGCCGCAGCGCCTTCTGGGACGCCTTCGGCCGCCGCTTCACCGGCATGAGCTACACGGAAGCGGATCACCGCAGCGCCGCCGACAAGAGCTTCGTGCTCGACCTGTTTCCCGCCACGCCGTTCTACGCCTCGCTGCTCGACGCCGAAGTTGCAGCGCAGCTCGGCCGCGTGCACGACGAGGCGAAGGCCGCGTTGCACCTGCTCGAGCAGGCGGGCCTGCACTGGATCGACGAGCTCGACCCGTTCGACGGCGGGCCGTTCGTCGCCGCCGAGATCGCGCGCGTCGTGCCGGTGCAGAAGACCGTGCACGGCCACGTCGCCGACGACTCACCCCCGGACTCGGCCGAGCCGGCGATCCTGTCGATCGAGCACGACGGTGTGTGGAGCGCGGTCGCCATGCGCGCGTCGCGCGAGGCCGACGCCATCCACATTCCCGAGGAAGGCCGCAAGCGCCTCGGAGTTGTGGTGGGCGACGCGGTCGCGTGGACACCGCTGCCGTCGCCCGGGAGTCGGCGCCGTGGGGCTTGAATCGTCCGACTTCGCGCCGCGCGGCGACTTCATTGCCGGCCGCTTCGCGCTGCCCGAGCGCGTCGTTGGCGAGATCGCGCTCGAGGATCCGGGCGACACGCGAGCGACGCTCGGCGCGTTCCCGTTCGGGTCGGACTCGTGCCAGCGCGCGGTCGAGGCCGCTCGCCGAGCGTTTCCCGCCTGGCGCGACGCTGCACCCGCGACCCGCGCCACACTTCTGCGTCGCTTCGGCGACGCGCTGCGCGCCGACAGCGAACGTCTCGCGCGCGTGATCGCGACCGAAGTCGGCAAGCCCGTCTGGGAAGCGCGCACCGAAGTGCAGGCGATGCTCGCCAAGCTCGAAATCACGCTCGCGCAGGGACTCGAGCTCGTGGCCGAGCGCGAGTTCGCGCTCGCGCCCGGTCAGGTCGGTCGCTGGCGCGCCAGCGCGCGCGGTGTGCTCGCGGTGCTCGGGCCGTTCAACTTTCCGGGACATCTCGTCCACGGTCACGTCGTGCCCGCGCTCGCGACCGGAAACTGCGTGGTGGTGAAGCCGTCCGAGCAGACGCCCGCCACCGGCCAGCTCTACGCGGAGTTCGCGCAGCGCGCGGGTTTCCCGGCCGGCGTCGTGAACGTGGTGCAGGGCGACGGCTCGATCGGCGCCGCGCTCGCCGCGCATCGCGACGTCGACGGCGTGCTGTTCACCGGCTCGTGGGCGGTGGGCCGGCGCATCCTGGAGGCCAACCTCGACCAGCCGTGGAAGTTGGTCGCGCTCGAGATGGGCGGCAAGAACGGCGTGCTGGTGTGCGTGGACGCCGACCTCGACGCGGCCGCTGCCGCGATCGCCTTCGGCGCCTGCGTGACATCGGGCCAGCGCTGCAGCGCGACCAGCCGCGTGTTCGCCGCGCGCGAGATCGCAGACGCGCTGTGCGCGAAGCTCACGCGGCTCTTCGGCGGCATCGCGATCGGCCACTCGTCCGAAGACGGCGTGTTCATGGGACCGCTGATCTCGCGCGCCGCGCGCGAGCGACACGCGCGCGTGTTGGCGCTGGCCGCCGCGGATGGCGCGCAGGCGCTGGTCGCCGGCGGCCCCTGCGAAGGACCGCGCGCCGGGCACTACGTGCGACCCAGCCTGCACCGGCTGCGCGCGCACGATCGCGCGAGCCGCTACCAGAGCGAGGAGCACTTCCTGCCCGACGCCTTCGTGCTCGAGATCGCGTCCGTCGACGAAGGCCTCGCGCTGCTCGACGCGACCGACTACGGCCTGGTCGCGAGCGTCTTCACGCGCGACCGCGCCACGTACGAGCGCGCCGCGCGAACGCTCCGCGTCGGCGCGCTGAACTGGAACGCGGCGACCGTGGGCGCGTCGTCGAAACTGCCGTTCGGCGGCGTGAAGCAGAGCGGCAACGACCGGCCGGCCGGCGCGGCGTCGACGCTGTACTGCACGTTCCCGCAGGCGAACCTCGAACACGAGCAGGCGCCCGCGCCCGCCGACTGGCCGGGGTTTCCGAGGCTCGCGTGACGCACGTCGTGCTGATGGGCGATCCGACGCACTTCTCCGTGGTGGGCGGCGCGAACCCGCACACGCGCGACAAGTACGGCCGGCGCAAGACGGTGGACCGCAGGCTCGCGATCGCGCAGTGGGGCCGCATGCGCGCGCTGCTGCTCGACGTGGGTCTGCAGGTCGCGGTCGTGCCACCGCACGAGGCGCACCCGGGGCTCGTCTACCCGGCGAACGCCGGCTTCCGACACGGGAACGTGTTGGTACTCTCGAACCTGACGCCGACGCGCGCGGGCGAGCAACCGATCTACCGCAAGGCGATCGAGTCGCTGGGCCTCGCCTGCGCGACGATCCGCGCGCGCTTCGAGGGCGAGGCGGATCTCTTTCCCGCGGGCGATGTGCTGCTCTTCACGCACGGTCGCATCCGCCGCCAGCGCTTCGTTCCGCGCCTGGGCTGGCCGCCCTGGAAGCGCATCTACGGCTTCCGCAGCAACCCGCGCGCGCTGGACGAGATCGAGGCGATCGCCCCGTTCGGCAAGCAGGTGCTGCGCATCGAGCTGGTCGACGAGCGCTACTACCACGGCGACACCTGTCTGTGTTCGTTCGGATCCGACCGCTCGTTCCTGCTCGCCTACACGAAGGTTCTGTACCCGGTCTCGGCCGAACGCCTGCGCGAACGCTTCCGCGACCGGCTGATCGAGATCGGCGACGCCGACGCCGCCATCTACGCCGCCAACTCGTTCGCGCTGGTCGCCGGCGGGCAGTCGCTCTTGGTGATGCCCGAGGGCGTCTCCGCGCGGCTGGTCGACGAGATCCGTGCGCGCGGCACGCGCGTCGTGACCGCCGACGTCTCCGAGTTCCACAAGAAGGGCGGCGGCTCGGTGAAGTGCATGATCGGCGATCTGGGCGAGCTGCCGCTCGTCGCCGCTCGAGCGCGCGACTGATCTGGAATCGCGGCTCATCGTGGCCTCCGAATCCGCCCCCTTCGACGCCGCCGCGCCGGCGCTGTTCTCGACCGAGTCGCCGCACGCGCTCGTGCTGCGCTGGCTGCTGCCGCTGCGCTTCCTGGCCGCCGCGGGCCAGGCCGCGGCGCTGGTGTTCGCCGCGCAAGTCATGCGCGTCGACCTGCCGTACCGCGCGCTGTGGCTGATTCCGGCGGCAACCGTGCTCTCGAACCTGGTGTTGCTGCGGCGCGGCTGGTCGAGCGCGCAAGCGCGGCTGCTCGCGCCGGCGACGTTGATCTTCGACACATTCCTGTACAGCGCCCTGCTCTACCTGACCGGCGGCCCCGACAACCCGTTCAGCGCGCTCTACACCGTTCACGTCGCGATGGCCGCGATGACGGGCAGCGCGTGCGACGTGGCTCGTCGCGGGACTCTCGGCGGCGGGCGATGCGTCCTCCACCTGGATCGAGAGGGAGGCCGGCGCGCCGCTGCCGTCGTCGAGGCAGGTGACCTGGTAGTAGTCGGTCGCGCCGGCCACGTCGCCGAGCGATCCCGCTTGCGTGTGCGCGACCGCCCCGCGCGCGAGACCCGCGAGCAGCAGCGCGCACAGCGCGAGCTGCACCGCGAAGCCGAGCACCGGAACCGGCGCGGCCACGGACGTGGCGGTGATCGAGGTGCCCGTGCGCACGCCGCCGCCGTTCACCGCCGTCGTACACAGAAATGTGAGGACGTACGACTCCGATCCGGCGGCGGTCTTTCGGGGATCCACAGGTTCACGTTCTCGGGCGCAAGCTGCGGCGGACGCGTGCTGCAGATGTCGGCGATCGCGACCTTGATCAGCAGCCGCTTCGCGCACGACTCCGGCACGAAGTTCGGCGCGGAGAACTGGAACGGCACGCGGCCGACGAGTTCGGGCTCGAGTTCGCCGCCGCGCGCCTGGAAGCCGACCACGTTGCCGTTCGCGTCGAGCGTCTCCGTCTGCGAACGGAAGATGCTGCGGTCCTGGATGCTCTGCGCGAGTCCCGCGAGGCCGCCCTGCGTGATCACCTCCGACAGGTCGAGCACGGCGACGCTCGGATCGCTGCTGGCGAGCTCCGGCGCGTCGGTCGGGAACACCACGCTCTGCGCGATCACGCCGCGCTCGCCCGCGCAGCCGTGCCCGATCCTGATCGCGTTGTCGTCGCGCACGCCCTCGGTCGCCGGGCTCTTGATCGTGGTGTGCGCGAATGCGACGGAGGACGCAGCCAGAAACGAAACCAGAACCGAAACGAACGACGGCCGCGGCATGACCCCTCCGAACTCGTGCAGGCGCAGACTACCGCCCCCCATGTTCTGGCCGATGCGGCACGTTGTCGCGGGCTCCGGGTATGCTTCGGTCTGGCGGACCGCTTCGGTCCTACGGACGTGGAGGGCGCGATGTCCGACGAGATCCAGGTCGAGATCGCCGATCCGGTCGCGCTGATCCGGCTGAACCGACCCGACAAGCGCCGCGCGCCCCGCTTCGCGCGGCTTGGGAAAACCTAGGAGAGACCGATGGACACGCTGGCGCTGCGCATCGAGCACAAGCCGATGGAGGTTCGCGACGAGGCGTCGCCGACCGGACACGTGTCGATCGAGCGCGGCGAGTGCCGCGCGGTGCTGCTCACGCCGAGCGAGATCGATCCGGAGAAGCGCTATCCGCTGATCACGGTTCTGCACGGCGCTGGCCGCCAGGACGAGATGCTCGTGAAGGCGTGTCGCGACCAGCCCGAGAAGCGCGACGCGCTATTTCTGGTCCCGCGCTCGCTGCTGCCGACCTGGGACCTGATCGCGAGCCCCGAGCGGCCCGACCTCGACTTCCTCGAGTACGCCTACGACCTGATCTATCGCCGCTATCCCGTCGACGCGGGCCGCCAGGCGCTGCTCGGCTACTCCGACGGCGCGAGCTACGCGCTTTCGGTCGGACTCTCGAATCCGCACCTGTTCCGCGCGGTGATGGGCTGGGCGGCGGGCTTCATCGCGCTCGACCGCACGTTCAATCTCGACGCCGATCGCAAGCCGTTCGTGCTGCTCGAGTACGGCACGCACGACGAGCTCTTCCCCTTCGAGCGAGTGGCCGTACCGATGCGCGAGAACCTGCGCAAGGCCGGCTACACCGTAGAGTTTCGCGTCGACCAGGGCGGCAAGCACTGGCCGTCGCCGGACTTCCTGCCGGAAGCGCTCGACTGGTTCTTCTCGGAGCCGTGGCAGCAACGGAGCTGACACCCAGCGCGCGCAGCTTTCGGCTGATGCTCGTCTACCAGCTGAGCCAGCACGTGCCGCTCTACTGGCCGTACATGTTCGTGTTCGTGACCAGCGTGCGCGGGCTGCCCGCGTCGGACTTCGGGCTCTTGAAGTCGATCTACTATTTCGGCGTGATGGCGGCCGAGGTGCCGCTCGGCGTCGTCGCGGATCGGCTGGGGCGGCGCACCACGCTGTTCGTGGCGGCGCTCGCAAACTGCGCGGCGTGTCTGTTGTACGCCGCGGGCGCGGGCTTCTCGGTCTTTGCCGTAGCCGAGATCCTGTTCGCGCTCACCACCGCGCTGCAAAGCGGCGCGGACTCGGCGCTGCTCTTCGACGCCTACGCGGCGGACGATCGCGCGCACGAGTTCGGGCGCGCGAAGGGACTGCTCAACTCGTCGGGACTCGTCGCCGCGACTGCGGCGTTTTCGATCGCGGGCTTGCTGGTCTCGAGCAACGGGGACGCGACGCGCCTGTACCTGATCACGGGTGTGCTCTCGCTCGCGGGTGCGGCGGCTGCGTTCGCGCTGCGCGAGCCGCCACGCATCGCGACCGTGCGCGTGCGCCGGCACGTCGCGAACGCGCTGCGCGATCTGGTGCGCACGCCGGGGCTGCTCGCGATGCTCGCCTACGCCGCGCTCGTGTACGCCGCGCTCCGCGCCGCGAACGCGCTGGTCTGGAATCCCGTGCTCGCGAGCGCCGACGTGCCGGTGGGGTGGTACGGAGCGCTCACCGGTGTCATTTCACTGCTCGGCGCGCTCGCGGCCTGGCGAGCCGACGCGTGTCGCCGCCGACTCGGCGCGACGGCGCTCGCGGTCTCGATCGCCGCCTCGCTCGCCGGAATGTACGCGCTGCTCGCGCTCGCGCCGGGCTGGTGGTCCGTGCCGATCCTGCTCACGCACGGCCTCGCGCTCGGCGCCACGCCGGTGCTCGTGGTCGATCTGCTGAACCGCCGCATCCACGCGTCGGAACGTCGCGCCACGCTGCTCAGCTTCGAGTCGATGTTCCAGCGCGGCACCTACGGCGTGCTCGTGTACGCGGCTGCCAGCGCGCTCGACACGAGCTCGCTCTCTGCGGTACTGCTCGGCTTCGCGCTTTTGTGCGCGATCCCGCTCGCGCTCGCGCTGCGGATTCGCGACGTCGCGTCCGCGCCGTCGAACGCGCTCTAGCGACGCACGACGCGACCGCGGGCGATCACCAAGATCGGGCGAAGCAGCGCGGAGAGATCCTCGAGCGGGTTGCCGTCGACCACCAGCACGTCCGCGCACATGCCCGCGCGCAGCTCGCCGATCACGTCGTCCAGGCCGAGCGCGCGTGCGCACTCGGAGGTGGCGGCGCGCAGCACCTCGACCGGACGCATGCCCGCGAGCCGCGCGAAAACCGCGAGCGCTTCGGGCAGCCGGTGGTGCGCGACGTTGGGGATGCCCGCGTCGGTCGAGGCAATGAACGGGACTCCCGCGCGACGCAAGCGCGTGTAGGCCTCGCCCATCCGCGTCGCGAACTTTCCCGGCGACCCGTCCTCGGCGAAGAAGCGCGCGAAGCCGGTGTTGATCGTGGGCGAGATGAACGAGCCGGCGCGCGCGATCAGTTCGACGAGCTCGGGCGACGGCGCGCTGCCGAAGCCCTCGTCGCTCGCGAACGAGCAGTGCTCGATCGAGCGCACGCCCGCGAGTGCCGCGCGTTCGATTCCGGACGTGCCGTGGCAGTGCGCCGCGGTGTGGCGTCCGTGCCGACGCGCCTCTGCGACGATCGCGTCGAGCTCGTGCTGTTCGAACTGCGCGTCGCTCGGCTTGGTGCCGGCGGTGAGCACGCCGCCCGTCGCCATCACTTTGATCAGGTCGGTGCCATGCGCGACTTGTCGGCGCACGACTTCGCGTACGTCGTCTTCGCCGCGCGCTTCGCCGCCCCAGAACCAGCAGTGGCCTTTCGGCGACGTCACGGGCTGACCCGCGCACAGCAGCCGCGGTCCGGGCAGAGAGAAGTCCGCGATCCGATCGCGCAGCTCGAGCTCGTGCCACGCGCCGCCGCCGAGATCGCGCGCGGTCGTGATGCCCGCCTCCACCATCGCGCGCGCGCGCGCGGCCATGGCCGCGAACAGCACGTCGGGAGCGACCGCGAGCTGCTCCGCGGGCGTGCGGATCTCCGGATCGAGCGTCATGTGCACGTGCGCGTCGATCAGCCCGGGCAGCGCGGTCGCACCGTCGAGCGCGATCGTCTCGGTTTTCGGGTCTGGATCGATGCCCGGACCGAGCGCCAGGATCCGCTCGCCGGCGATGCGCAGCGTCGCGCGGGCCGGCTCGAGCGCGTCGCTCGTGCCGTTCCAGATGCGAAGACCGGTGAGCGCAAGCGCCACGCGGGCATGCTATCACGGTGCCCCGTGTCGACCGCCGAGGCGCCTCTCGATCTCGATGACGCGCCCGTGCTCACGGGCGAGTTCGCGGCGCTGCTCGCCGCGACGCTCGCCTTCGGGCTCGCGCACTCGGCCTACTTCCTGCTGCCGAAGTTCCTGGCGCTGGAGCTACACGCGAGCGCGTCCGAGATCGGCTGGATCAGCTCGCTCACCTGGTTCGCGAACGTGGCGCTGGTGGCGTTCGTCGGCGTGTGGATCGACCAGCGCGGGCGGCTCGTGTTCGCGTATCTCGGCGCGGCGCTGATGACGGTGACCTGCGTCGGGTACCTGGCCGTGGACTCGCTCGGCTGGTGGCTCTCGCTGCTGCGCATCGCGCACGGCTTCGCGTTCACGCTGTTCTTCATCGCGGCTTCGACGCTGGCCGCCGACATCGCGCCGCCGCGCAAGCTCGGACAGGCGCTCGGCCTGTTCGGAGCGATGATGGTGTCGACCAACGCGCTCGCGCCCGCGGCGGCCGAGTGGATTTCGGATAGCGCCGGCTGGCCGGCGGTGTTCGCCGCCACCGCGGCGATGGCCGCGCTCTCCGGCGTGCTCCTGCTGGCGGTGCGCGAGCGGCCGCACGCGCGCGGTGAAGCGCGCGAGATTCCCGGACTCGCGAGCGTGTTCGCGCGGCCGGGCCTGGCCACGATCCTGATCGCCTCGGGCCTCGCCGGCGTCACGTTCGGCGCGATGTTCACGTTCCACCAGCCGTACGCGCTCTCGCTCGGCATCGCGCGCGTCTCCGACTTCCTGGTCGCGTACGCGATCGCGGCGGTGTTCGTGCGCGCCGTGCTCGGCGGCGTCGCGGATCGGCTCGGGCGGCTGCGCGTCGCGGAGTTCTCGCTCGGCGTGTACGGCGCGGCGCCGATCGCGATGGTGCTGCTCGGCGTCTCGGGCTTCTCGTGGATCGGCGCGCTGCTCGGGCTCGCGCACGGGCTGTTCTACCCGGCGCTGAACGCGGTAGTGGTCGAGAACGCCGAGGACGACGTGCGCGGCAAGGTGATGGCGGTCTTCAACGGCGCCTTCAACGTAGGCTTCTCGATCGGCTCGCTCGCGCTCGGCTACGCGGCGGAAGCCGCCGCAGCGGCAGGATCAGACGGATGGGCCCTCGTGTTCACGCTCGGCGGTGTAGCCTCGTTCGCGGCGCTGGTGCTGCTCGCGCTCCGCGCTCGAGAGAAGGTGACCGCATGAGCGCACAATCTCCTAGCGCCGACGCGAAGCGCGCGATGACCGGCGCGCCCGCCGCGTCGACCCTCGGCCAGTGGAGCTGGGCGATCTTCGAGTGGGCGCGCAACCCGTACGTCATCCTGATCACGATCTATATCTTCGCCCCTTACTTCACGTCGACGGTGGTCGGCGATCCCGTGCGCGGCCAGGCGCTGTGGGGGCGGATCAACGGCTACGGCGGGCTGGTGATCGCGCTGCTCTCGCCGATCCTCGGCGCGATCGCGGACTCCGGCGGGCGGCGCAAACCGTGGATCGCGACCTGGATCTGTGTCATGGCGCCGACCAGCTTCTGTCTCTGGTATGCGATGCCCGGCGCAGCGACGGGATTGTCGATCGCCTGGATCGCGTTCTTCCTGGTCGCGAACTCGGTCGCGTTCGAGTTCAGCGCGGTGTTCCACAACGCCATGCTGCCGTCGATCGCGCCGCACGAGCGCGTCGGATTCCTGTCGGGGCTCGGGCTCGCGCTCGGCAACGCGGGCTCGCTCTTGATCCTGGTGTTCATGCTGTGGGCGTTCACGCTGCCCGGCGCGGTAAGCTGGAGCTTCGTGCCGGACGCCGCGTTGTTCGGGCTCGACACTGCCACGCACCAACACGATCGCATCACCGGTCCGATCGCCGCGGTCTGGCTGCTCTTGTTCGCGCTGCCGCTGCTGCTGTTCACGCCCGACGTCGCGCGCGGCACGCGCCCGCCGCTCGAAGCGGTGCGCGAGGGCTTCCGCTCCGTGCTGCGCACGATCGCGAGCCTGCGCCACTTCCGGAACATCGCCACGTATCTCGCCGCGCGCATGGCGTACAACGACGGCAAGACCGCCGTGCTCGTGTTCGGCGGCGTCTACGCCGTCGGCATCTTCGGCTGGGACGCGCTCACCATGACGGTGTACGGCATCGTGCTGTCGGTGTTCGCGGTCGCGGGCGGAATCCTCGGCGGCTCTCTCGACGACCGCTTCGGCTCGAAGATCGCGATCCTGATCTCGATCGGCGGCACGTCGCTGGGCCTGATCCTCGCGCTCTCGATCACGCCCACGATGCTGTTCTTCGTGATCCCGTGGGACCCCGCGACGGCCGGCCGCGTCTGGGACCTGCCGTTCTTCGCGACCGTGCCCGAGCTCGCCTACCTGTGCGTGGTGATCCTGGTCGCGATCTTCATCACCGCCGCCTACGCGAACTCGCGCACCATGCTCGCACGCATCGCGCCGCCCGAGATGATGACCGAGTTCTTCGGCATCTACTCGCTATCGGGCACCGCCACGACTTGGCTCTCCGCGTTCTCGGTCAGCTTCTTCACGACCGCGTTCGAGAGCCAGCGCGCCGGCTTCGCGTCGATCCTGATCTTCCTCTTCGTCGGCCTGATCGGGATGCTGTTCGTCAAGGAAGAGCGCGCGAGCGCCGTCTCGCCGCGATAGCGCACGACGCGACGAGTACGAGCGCGAACGAGCCGGGCTCGGGAACGATCGTGATGCTCGTGATGCTGCCGCTGATGTGGAACGAGTGCTCGATGAGACTCGGATTGACTAAGTTCTGGTTCCACACGAATCCGTGACCGACCAGTCGGAAGAATTTCACCGACGTGTCCGTCTGGAAGAAGCCGTGCAGGACCGGCGGGTCGGACGGCAACGAGCCGGCGAACGAGATGGCCGGGTCGGAACTCCAGAACTGGAGGGTCGCAGAGTCCGCGAGCAGCGTGGACGAGTCGTTCGCCATCGGCACGTCGAAGATGAGGACGCTCGTGAACCCGGGATCCGAGCTGAGATCGCCAGCCAAGGTTCGGCCCACCGCGCCATCGGGCGTGGCCGCGGCGAATCCGCCGGAGACGAACTCGATTCCCGTCGGGACGCCGTCGAACTCGCGTGCGTCGGGGTAGCCCGACAATGGAACCCCAGGTGAGTCGGAGTCGAAGGAGATGCGCGCCCACCAGGCAACGCCGACCGCGACTCCGACCGCTTCGAGCTGCGCTATGAGCGGGTAGCCCAGGGCGGGATCGAAGAAGCCAGGGGCGTACGGTCCTGCCGCCTCGACCGTGCCTTCGAGCTCCCAGGTGACCAGGCCGGCGTGCGCCGCGGTCGGCGCTGCGAGCGCGAGACACAAGAGGGGAACGGCGAACCGCTTCGGTGTCATGCGGCGTGTTGCTTGAACCACGCGAGCATGCGGGTCCAGCCCTCGCGCGCGTCCGCTTCTCGGTAGCTGGGGCGGTAGTCGGCGTGGAAGCCGTGCGGCGCGCCGTCGAAGACGTCGATGCGCGAGGCGCCCTTCGCGGCGGCGATCGCCTGGCCCATACGCTCGACGGTGTCGAGCGGAATGCCCGCGTCCTCGCCGCCGTACAGGCCGAGGACGGGTGCGCGCAGCTTCGCCGCAACGTCCAGCGGGAAGGTCGGCTGCAGCTCGCTCTTGTCGCCGGTGAGCCGCCCGTACCAGGCGACGCCCGCGCGCAGCCTCGTACTGTGCGCCGAGTACAGCCAGACGATGCGGCCACCCCAGCAGAAGCCGGTGATCGCGAGTCTCGCGCCGTCTCCGCCATCCTTCGCGGCCCAGGCCGCGGTCGCGTCGAGATCGCTCATCACCTGCGCGTCGGGCACGCTCGCGACGATCGGCCGGATCTCCTCGAAGCTCGTGAGCCGCGATACGTCGCCCTGGCGCACGTACAGATCCGGCGCGACGGCGAGATAGCCGGCCTGAGCGAGCCGGCGGCAGACGTCGCGGATGTACTCGTGCACGCCGAAGATCTCCTGCACGACCAGCACGATCGGCGGATTCACGGCGCCCGCGGGCTTCGCGCGGTAGCCGGGAATCTCGCGCCCGGCGACCGGTATCGAGATGTCACCCGCGACGAGTCCGGTCGTCGGCGTCGTCACTACGTCCGCGCGCAGCGGCCCGGCCGCCAGCGTGTAGCTCGCGGCGACCGCGCCCGTCACGATGAACTCGCGCCGCGTGAGTCCGGATCCTTCGCGCGTCATCATGCGTTCTTGATCGTCATGCCGCCGTCGACGGGCAGCACGGCGCCGGTGATGTACTGCGACGCGGGCAGGCAGAAGTTGAGGGTGCCGTGCGCGACCTCTTCCGGCTCGGCGTAGCGCTGCAGCGCGACGCGTCGGCGCGCGAAGATCGCCTTGTGCTCGTCGGAGATGCCGGCCGTCATGCCGGTGTTGATCGGCCCCGGGCAGATGCAGTTCACCGTGATGCGCTCGGGTCCGAGCTCGACCGCGAGCGAGCGCGTGAGTCCGACCACGCCCGACTTCGCCGCGGTGTAGGGGCTGCCAAACTTGGTCGCGCCGAGCGCCTCGGTCGAGGCGATGTTCACGATCCGCGCGGCGTCGGACTTGCGCAGGAACGGCAGCGCGGCGCGGATCACGCGCGTGTGCGCGGTGAGCAGCACCTCGAGCGACACCGTCCAGTGCGCCATGAAGTCGTCCGCGTCGATCTTGGTGAAGCGGCTGATGCCGGCGTTGTTCACCACGATGTCGAGCCGGCCGAACGCGGC
>JANNLG010000203.1:0-8857 GCA_031396695.1 Deltaproteobacteria bacterium | reverse complement strand
CGCCACGGGTGGCGCGTGAGCCGCGCGACCGCGTCGTTTGCGCAGTGCTTGGGCGCGCGGCCGAGCCGCTCCGCGACCGCGTGGATGAAGCGCTCGGCCAGGAGCGGCACGTCCTCGAGCCGCTCGCGCAGCGGCGGGAGCGTCATCTCCACGACCTTCAAGCGATAGTAGAGATCTTCGCGGAAGCGGCCATTCTTCACTTCGGCTTCGAGGTCGCGGTGGGTCGCGGCCACCACCCGCACGTCGCTGTTCACGACGCGGTTGCCGCCGACCGGCTCGAAGCTCTTCTCCTGCAGCACGCGCAGGACCTTGGCCTGGGTCTCGGGCGCCATGTCGCCGATCTCGTCCAGGAAGATCGTGCCGCCGTTGGCGGCCTCGAACTTGCCCACGCGGCGCGCATCGGCGCCGGTGAACGCGCCCTTCTCGTGGCCGAACAGCTCGCTCTCGACCAGCTCCTTCGAGATCGCCGCGCAGTTCACCGCGATGAACGGCTTCGCGCGCCGCGCGCTGCGCTGGTGCAGCGCCTGCGCGACCAACTCCTTGCCGGTGCCGCTCTCGCCGCGCACGAGCACGGACAGATCGGTCTCCGCGACCTTCTGGATGGTCTCGAAGATCTGCTTCATGGCGCGGCCCTGGCCGATCAGGTTCTCGAAGCTGAAGTCGCGCTCGACGCGCTCGAGCAGCAGCCGGTGTTCGCGCTGCAGCTGCGTGCGCTCGAGCGCGCGCCGCACCACCACGCGCAGCTCTTCGTTGTCGAAGGGTTTGGGAACGTAGTCCTCGGCGCCCTGCTTCATCGCTTCGACCGCGACCTTCTCGCTGCCGTGGGCGGTGATCATCACCACCGCCGTCTCCGCGCGCGCTTCCTTGCTCGCGCGCAGCACGTCCATGCCGCTCATGCCGCGGCCCAGCGCGAGGTCGGTGATCACCAGGTCGTACGGCTTCTCGGCCAGCATGCGCTTGGCGTCCTCGCCGGTGTCGGCCAGGTCGACGTCGTAGCCGTCGCGCCGCAAGAGCCCGCGCAGCGCGAGCTGGATGGCTTTCTCGTCTTCGACGATCAAGACGCGCGCGCTCATGTCGTCGCCTCGGGACTCTGGGCTTGCTTCGGGAAATGCAGCGTGAACTCGCTGCCCTGGCCGGGCGCGGAGGAGAGCTCGATCTCGCCGCCGTGCGCGTCGACCAGCTTGCGCGTGATCGCGAGCCCGAGCCCCGTGCCGTTCGCCTTCGAGGTGAAGAACGGCTTGAAGATGCGCGTCTGCGTGTCGGGATCCATGCCGGGCCCGTTGTCGCGCACGCGCGCCCAGACTTCGTTGCCGCCCAGGTTCTCGCCGATCGCGATCTCGAGCGAGGGCTCACGCGTCTTGGCTTCCGCGAAGGCGTCGAGCGCGTTGCCGATCAGGTTGATGAACACGCGCCGGAGCTGCTCGGCGTCGCCGACCATCTCGCCCGGCACATCGAAGTCGCGCGCGACCTGCACGCGCGCGCTGTCGAGCCGCTCGCGCACGGTCTCGAGCGCGCTCTCGGCCGCGTCGACGAGCTTCATCTTCTCGGGGTGCATCTCCTCCTCGCGCGCGTAGCGCAGCAGGTGCGAGATCGAGCGCTCGACGCGGTCGAGCTCCTGCAGCGCGATCTGCGCGTACTCGACGTTCTCGGCCGAGCCGGGATCCTCGCCGAGCTGCTGCACCAGACTCTTGGCGGCGGTGATGGGATTGCGGATCTCGTGCGCGATCGAGGCCGACAGCTCCTCGAGCGAGCGCAGCTTCTCGTCCTCGAGCGCGACGCGCTGGCGCGAGACGGTGCGCGAGACCTGGCGGTCGACCTCGCCGCGCACCCACTTGCGGCGCAGGTCCGGCGCGACGATCGCCTGGAAGAAGTGCGACGCGAGCCCGATGCCCCACGAGAGCGCGACGATCATCGCGACGAACTTGCCCACCACGAGCATCAAGAAGGCGACCACGAACGAGTACGAGATCAGGTGCTGGAAGAAACGGATCTTGCGCTCGGCCGCGCGACGGGCCTCGAGGTAGGTCTCCTCCTCGGGTGAGAGCTCGCGGCCTTTGCGGCGCGTGCGGCGGCGTTCGCGCTCGGCTTCGCGTTCGGCGTCGCGCCCGATGCGCGCGTCGACGCGACCGGGTCGGCTCCAATCGGGACGGCCGTGGCGATGCCGCTTGGACTTCAGCTTGTCCCAGTCATCCCAGCGTCTTGGCATCCGCTTGTCTCCGCAGCCGCCCTGGTTCCCGAACAGGATCCCAGGAATCGCTGGAATCGGTGGAATCGGCGGCCAGGGTCGGCCTCGGTGGATTGTAGATCGCCGCATCGCACTAGCCCGAGAGCAACTGGCATGCCGGGATGCGGAGCGCGCTGCGCGGCAGGGCAGCGCAGGCAGACGCATGCGCCGGGCGTCAGTGCAGCCCGCGCGCTGCGCTGGCTACGGCGCCTCCACCACAGGCAACTCCAGCCACGAACCCGCGCCGCGCTCGAAGGTCCAGACCGGCGGCGGGTCGGGCGGCGCCGCGAACTGGTCGCGGTCCGCGCCCGCGAGCGCGAGCCGGATGCGGTGCCCGCGCCGGAACAGGTGCGAGATCGGCTGCAGATCGAAGACCAGCTCGGTCGCCTGGCCGGGAACCAGCGGCTCCGCGTCGGCGCGCTCGAAGCTGTGATAGGGGACGGACAGCGCGTAGGGTGCCTCGCTCGCGGGACGCACGCGGCGAAGCGTGGCGCGCAACACGCCCTCGCTCACGTAGCCGACCTCGCCGGTCGCGGCGACATCTTCGAGGTAGGCGAAGAGCGCGCCGTCGCTGCAGTCGCAGCGCACGGTCAGCTGCACCAGCGGGTGGCCGGTCACCTCGAGATCGCGCGCGAGCGGCGTGCTCTCGTACACGCGCAGGTGTCGGTCGCGCTCGGCGCGGTCGCCGTACTCGGCCCAGGTGGGGACGGCGAGCCCGCGCCAGCGGCTCGTGTCGCCGCTGCCCGACTCGGGATCGGTGGCGTAGCGATCACTGCCGGCCGGGGCCGCTTCGGGCTCGAAGCGCAGCGCGGACTCCGAGGCCAGGTAAAGCCGCGTCGGCTGCGCCGGCGGTGGCCAGGCCGCCGCGTGGTTCCAGCGCTTGGCGCCGGTCGTGAACCAGCTGACGGGAAGCCCGTCCTCCGCTTGCGGGGTCGCCGTCTCGGCCTTCAAGTGATTCTCGAAGAAACGCAGCAGCTCACCCGCGTGGTCGAACTCGCTCGCGCGCGTGGGCTCGAGCGGCGCGAGCTGCTGGTCGCCGCCGTGATTCCAGGGTCCGAGCAGGAGTCGCTGTCCGGGATTCGCGAGCGTGCGGAAGCGCTTGATCGCCGCGTGCGCGTAGGCGCCGTCGAGCCAGCCGCTGTAGCTGAAGACCGCCGCGCCGGAGGCCTCGATCGAGGCGCGACGCACGCCATAGGGACTCCAGTCGGCGGTGCGCAGCCCGAGACCCGGAGCCAGGTCGTCGCGGAACGGTGTCTCGAGCGCGGCAGCGTGGACGTCGAAGTTCTGCTCGTGCGCGCGCTGCGCTTCGCGAATTCCCCGCGCTCCGCTGGGTCCGTCGACCGGCCGCGGGCCAGAGATGAAGATCGGCACCCAGGCCGGGAATGCGGCGAACAGCGAGCCGCGATCGATCGCGTCGTTGAAGCGTCCCCAGGTCTCGGTGAACCAGAACAGGTGCACGCCCCCGGGGTAACCGATGTCTGTGTAGCCATCGAAGAGCGCGAAGCGCGGCGCGACCGCGCGCACCGCCGGGTGGCGATTCGCGAGCAAGAGCTCGGCGGCCGTGCCATCGTAGGAGTCGCCGAGCGCGCCGATCCGGCCGCTCGCCCACGGCTGGCGCACGATCCAGTCCACGATCTCGGCGCCATCGCGCACCTCGTCGTCCGACCAGAGCGACGCCTGCGCGCCGCCCGACGCGCCCGAGCCGCGCACATCCACGTCGAGCCACGCGTAGCCCGCGTCGAGGAAAGCTCGCGCGAGCGGCGACGGCTCGTCGAGCAGCGGCCGCACCAGCGCGCGGAAGCGCACCGCCCGCCAGTAGCGCGTCATGCGCAGCAGCGCGGGTACACGCGCGCCCTCGCCCGCGCCGGCCGGCAGGTACAGGTCGACCGCGATCGGCACGCCGTCGCGCATGTCCACGTAGAAAGAGCGGCGCGTGTGGCCTGCACCGGACGGCCTCGGGACCGACGCCGAGTCCGTCCGCCAGGTGATGTCGCTCGCGGACGTGACACTCGCGCCAGACAAGACGAGCCAGCCCAGCGCGAGCGCGAACCACGGCCCTCGAGGCGGTCCGGGAAGACGCAGGTGGGGAAGCGAACGGTTCACTCACCCCGTCGATCGACGCTTCCGCCCCGGACCTTTTCCGCCGGTCTACGAGAGCAGAAGTGTCGCGAGCGCGAGCAACGTCGCGACCAGCGCGGCTCCGAGCGCGACTCGCACCAAAACCTGTGCGCTCCGAGCAGCGGTCCGCGCGCTCCGCGTTCCGGACGAAGTCGCCCCGCCCTCCACGCTCGCGACCAGCGCCGTTACGTTGTCCGGTCCGCCGCGTTCGTTGGCGAGGGCCACGAGCTTCGCCACCGCGCGCTCGGGCGTCAGGCCGCCGAGCACCTCCGCGAGCTCGGCCAGCGGTACGGGACCCCAGAGACCATCGGTGCAGAGCAGGAAGCGATCGCCGGGCGCGTGGCGCAGCACGCGCGTCTCGGCCTCGACCGAGGCGAGCGGTCCGATCGCTCGCATCAGCTCGTTGCGGCGCGGATGCGACTCCGCCAATTCGGGCGCGAGCGCGCCGGAACGCACCATCTCGCCCACGATCGAGTGATCGGACGAGAGCAGCTCGAGCGCGCCGTCGCGCAGCCGGTACACGCGGCTGTCGCCGACCCAGGCGAGCGCGGCGCTGCCGTCGGGCCCGAACGCGACCGCGACCGCCGTGGTGCCCATGCCGACCAGCTCCGGATCGGCCTCCGCGGCTTCGTGGATGCGGGTGTTCGCGAGCGCGAAGCCGCGCCGCAGTCGCGCTTCGACCGGCTCGCGACCCTCGAACGCGTGACCGATCGTCTCCACGCACAGGCGGCTCGCGGTCGAGCCGCCGCGATGACCACCCATTCCGTCCGCGACCACGAACAACCGCTCGCCGGCCGCGCTCGAGAACTCGCCGAAGGCGTCCTGGTTCTCGCGCCGCACCCGCCCGACGTCGCTCACGGCCGCGTGAAGGATCGGCGCCACGATCGACTCCACTCGCCGCCGAAGCGGCCGTCATCAGGCTCGGCTCGAGGCTTGAGCGCGGGCGGGCTCGAACCGCCGACCGAGGGATTAAGAGTCCCTTGCTCTACCAACTGAGCTACGCGCCCGGGCGCATGATAGCCGGTCTTTCTCGCGCGGCGACGGGCTCGCGCTAGACTCCGCGCCCGATGCCGACCCAAAGGCCCACGTTCCGCCTCGTTTGCGCTCGCGCCCTGTCTGCAATCGCGCTCGCCGCAGCATTCGGCTGCGCCACCGCGAGCTCCCTCCCGCCCGATCAAGCGCAGCTCACGGTCACCCAGGACGCCCTCACTCAGACGGGCAATTTCTATCTGTGGCCGGATCGGCTCGACCAGCGCATGGTGGTCGGCGCGCTCGACGGACTGGAGCAGAGCTTCGACTCGGTGGTGTTCGAGAGCGACGCCGATTCCGGCGAGGGCCTGCTGACGGTGAACGGCGCTTCGGTGCGCGTGCCGCTCGACCCGAGCTTCGACGCCGACCGCTACCGCGAGGTGCTCGCGCGCGCGATCCGCTTCACCGAAGTGAATCTGCCCGACCCGATCGATCCGGACGACGACCTCGAGCACATCGCTCTGCGCGGCGCGCTCGGCGCGCTCGACCCGTACTCGACCGTGTTTTCGGGACGCAGCAGCGAGGACTTCAAGATCCGCTTCGAGGGCAAGCTGTCCGGGGTCGGCGCGCGCATCGGCCGGCGCGACGGCGACCTGATCGCGATCCGCGTCTTCCCGGGCAGCCCCGCCGAGAAGGGCGGGCTCAAGGACGGCGACGCGATCCTGTACATCGACGGCGACCCGACCCAGCCGCTCTCGGTCGAGGAGGCGGTCAGCCGCATCCGCGGGCGCTCGGGCACGCTGGTCGCGCTCGGCTTGCAGCGCGGCACCGACACGAAGGAACGGCTCGACATCGCGATCACGCGCGGCGAGGTGATGATCCCGAGCGTCGAGTCCAAGAAGCTCTCGGGCGCGAACCGGATCGGCTACGCGCAGATCTATCAGGTCAGCCGCGAGACGGCGCAAGAGTTCCAGGATCGCGTCCTCGAGCTCGGACCGCTCGACGGACTGGTGATGGACATGCGCGGCAACACCGGCGGCAGCATGGTCGCCGCGGCACAGCTCGCGGACCAGTTCCTCGACTCACAGATGATCGTGCGCACTGTGACGCGCGACGGCCTGGTGCCGGATGCGCGCAGCCGCATGACCGCCGATCCCGAGATCCAGTTCGACATGCCGCTCGCGATCCTGGTCGACCCGCAGACCGCCTCCGCGGCCGAAATCATCTCGGGCGCGCTCGAGCCGCTCGGCAACGTGACGCTGGTCGGCCAGACCACCTTCGGCAAGGGACTCGTGCAGCAGGTCATGCCGATGAAGGACGAGAACCTGTTGAAGCTGACGGTGGCGGAGTACCTGCTCTCCGACGACCGCGCGATCAACAAGAAGGGCATCACGCCGAGCGTGCGACTCTTTCCGGTGTCGGAGGCGAGGCTCGGCCCGCTCGCGAACGTGCCCGCCGACGCGATCCCGTACGTGCGCGGCGCGGGCGAGGACGACGCGTTCCCGGTCGAGGTCGGCGCGAGTCTGCTGCGCGAGCCGCGTGAGCCGGCGCTCGCGGGCGTGCGCGCGCGCTCGTACGAACACATCGCGACGCACCTCGCGAAGCTCGGCGTGACCTGGTCGGCCCAAAGGGAGGCCGGCGATCCGGAGCTTCCGAAGCCGCTCGAGATCGCGCTGGTCGCGCCGACACTCGTCTCCGGTGAGCCCGGCACGATCCGCATCACCGTCACCAACCCGAACGACAGCGCGCTCAGCGACGTATGGGTCGCGCTCGAGGCCGGCGCGCAGTACCTCGACAACAAGCTCGCGGGGCTGGGCACGATCGCCGCGCACGGCTCGGCCTCGACCGAGATCGAGGTGGTTCCGCCCGATGGAATCTCGGTCGAACGCCATCCAATCGACGTGCTGGTCGCGGCCGGCGACCGCCCGCTCGCGAAGCAGCGCGAGGTGCTCGACGTGTCGGTGCAGCCGCCGGAGCTGCAGTTCGAGGTCGTGCGCACGTCCCCCACCGAGGTGAAGCTCACGCTCGTGAACGGCGGCCGGCACGCGGCGCGCAGCCTCACGGTCGCTGTGCCCGGCGCCACGCGCTCGTTCGAGGTGCTCGAGCCCGGCGCGCGTCAGGAGCTCGTGCTGCCGCTGTCCGAAACGCCGAAGACGATCGTGATCGCGCAGCTCGGCCCGTGGGCGCAGCGGCGCATCGAGCTGCCGATTCCCAGTTCGAGCGCGAGCTACACGCCGCCGCAGGTCACGATCGACGAGCAGACCGAGAACATCGAGCTGCGCGCGCGCACCGACCTGGGTCTGCGCGACGGCTGGCTCTCGATCGACGGTCAGAAGAAGCGCTTCGTCGACTTCGCCGGCGCGCGCGAGGGCGGCCTCGAGCTGCCGCTCGGCAGCGGCGAGCACGACGTGGTCGCCAAGATCGAGACTGCCGACGGCGTCTCGGTGATCGACGTTCGCCGACTCACAAGAGAGTGAGCTGGCGCGGCGCGTCGGTCACCTCGTCGAAATTCTGGCCGAGCTGCACCAGGATCGACTCGGCGATCGGCTTCACGACCTTCTCGACGTAGTGCGGGCGATCGAGATCGGTCGGTAGCTCGCCGTCCGGCTCGACCGGCTCGGGCCCGCGCCGGGTCATGACGTAGTGCACGGTCCGACCGACCGGCAGCGTCGAACGGCGTGCGGCTTCGACGTGCGCCGGCGTCGCGGCGGTGTAACGCTCGACCGCGCCCTTGCGCAAGCCTTTGCGGATCACGAGCTCGCGATCGAGCCGACCGGCCAGCAGGTCCGCCACGACTTCGCGCACGAACTCCGCGACCGGCTCGTCGCGAAACAGACGCTCGAGCATGCCGCGCTGCAAGCGGCGCGAGACCTCCGGCCAGTCGCGCCGCACGGCCTCGAGTCCGACCAGGTGCAGGTTCCCGTTCAGCAGTCCCGCGTAGCGCTTGCGACTGCCCTGCGTTCCGCCTCTAATACTGGGCTGGAAGAAGCGCTCGTAGACGTGCTCGAGCTCGAGCTCGAAGCGCGGCTCGACCCGCCACTCGCTCTTCACCTGCTGGCACAGATCGTCTTGCACTCGCGCGCGCAGGTCTTCGGCGATCTCTCGCGCGCGCTCGAGCGGCGCCTGCTCGTCGACCAGCACGAACACCGAATCGGTGTCGCCGTACAACACGCGCGCCCCGCACTTCTCGAACGCGCGGCGCGTGCGCTCGAGCATGAGCCGTCCGAAGCCGGTAATGGCGTTCGCGATCGCGGGGTCGAAGAAGCGGCAGGACGGCGCGCCCAGCACGCCGAACAGCGCGTTCATCATGATCTTGATCGCCTGGTCGGCGTGCCGGTCGCCGCGCTGCTTGGCGAGCTCGCGACGTGCCATGAAGCCGTCGAGCAGCGCCGGCAGGATGGCGTCGTCGCGCGCGAAGCGCGCCCCGTTGGGCGCCTCGATCGCGGCCACGCCGTCGCGCCGCGCGCGCGCGTGCGCCAGCGGGTCGAGATTGAACGTCCGGATCAGGCTCGGGTACAGGCTCTTGACGTCGAATACCGCGACGTT
>JANNLG010000173.1:0-62754 GCA_031396695.1 Deltaproteobacteria bacterium | reverse complement strand
CGCGAAGAACGCCAGCGCGCGCTGCCAGCCGTCGGCGGCGGCCTCGGCGCGAAACGCCTCGGGTCGCGAGTCGTTCGCGAACGCGTGACCCGCGCCGGTGTAGACCACGGTCTCGACCGGCAGCGCGCGTTCGCGCGCGCGCGAGCGCAGCTCCTCGACGTCGCGAAGCGGGATCAACACGTCGTCCGCGCCGAACAGCGCGAGCAGCGGAATGCCGAGCTCGGCGAGCGCATCGATCGCGTGCTCCGGGTTGGCGTCGTCGAGCGCGTTCGCGCGCAGCATTCCGTACCACGACACGACCGCGGACAGACCACGACAGCGAACCGCGGCGAGGTCCGCGTACTTGCCGCCCATGCAGAAGCCCGTGAGTCCGAGCTTTTTCCCGGCGACCTCGGGGCGCACGCGCAGGAAGTCGAGCGCGGCTTGGACGTCGGCGAGCACGCGCCGGTCGGGCAGCTGGTGCAGGAACTTCATCACGCCCGGCATGTCGGAGGGCGTTCCCGGCTTTTCGCCGCGCGCGTACAGGTCGAGCGCGAGCGCCACGAAGCCCGCGCGCGCGAGCCGCTGCGCGACCTGGTGGTACTGCTCGTACAGGCCCCACACGTCGTGAACGACGACGATCGCTGGGCGCGGCCCGTGGGTCTCGGGCAGGTAGAGCGCGGCCTCGAGCGTGTCGCCGCCGCTCGCAAAGCGAACGATCACGCGTGCGCCTCGCTCTGCCTCCAGACGTAGATCTTCATGGGCGGCACGTTCCAGAAACCGCTGTGGGTCTCGGGACGCGCACCGAACACGGGCGAGCCGAGGTCCTTCACCTTGCTGCGGAACTGGTACGCGACGAAGCGGCCGTTGCGCGAGAGCACGCGCTTGGCCGCCTGCAGGGTGGCGAAGCCGACGCCGTTCTCGAGCGTCGAGAAGGGGATGCCCGACATGACCAGGTCGGCCTGCGTTTCGCCGATCTTCTCGAGCGCGGCCTCGATCTCGGTTGCGCTGCCGTGGTGGATGTAGAGCCGCGGGTCGGGCAGCTCTTCACGCAGCACGTCGACGAAGTCGGAGCTGATCTCGATCGCGACGAGCTTGGCGTCGGGCCGCATGCGCGCCAGCGCGTTGCGCGTCAGGACCCCCGTGCCGGGACCGAGCTCGACGATCACGCGCGCGTGCGCGATGTCGCCACACTCGAGCGTGCGGCGCGTGAGGAAGCGCGAGCTCGGGATCACCGAGCCGACTTCGCGCGGATTCTTCAAAAAGCCTTTGAAGAACTCGATCGACTGCCGGGCGGTCGAGGCTCGTGGCTGCGCGGGGGTTTTCATCGACACGTGCTCCTGAGCTGCGTTCATCCGTGCCCGACGGGTTTTATCGCGCCAACCGGGCAGGGTCAACCATCAGGCGCGAATCTCCGGTTCGGAAAGCGCTGCCAGCCGGCGCAGGAAATCGCGACCGGCGCGCGCGGCGGTGTCCGCGTCGCGCGCGGAAACCGCCACCGCCAGCCTCTGCAGGAGCGGCCGCAGCTTGCGCCGCTCCGCGGCGAACGAGACCGGATCGCGAAGCGGCTCGGACGAAGCCAGAAAGCGCGTCACCGAGTTGGCGAGAATCAGGATCACTCGGTTGTGAGTCATTCGCGCGAAGGTCTCGTGGAGCTGACTCGACGCTGCGAGATACTCCTCATCCGAGTGCTCGGCGCTGGCGGCGCCACGCAGGCGCGCGACGCAGGCCTCGAGCTCGGCGTCGCTCGCGCGTTCGATGGCCAGCCGCAGAAGTCCCGGCAAGAGCACCTCGCGCAGCTCGAGCAGATCTCGGACGCGCGCCGGGTCCGGCCGGCCGTCACCGAGCAGCGCGCTCACGATCTCGAAGCTCGCGTGTTCGGAGTCCTGCACGCGCGCGCCGGAGCCGCGCTGGATCTCCACCAGCCGAAGCTGCTCGAGCTGCTTCAGCGCCTCGCGCACGGAGCTGCGGTTCACGCGCAGCTGCGCGGCCAGCTCGCGCTCGGCCGGCAGTCGCGCACCGGGCGCGAGCGACCCGTCGAGGATCCCCGCCTGGATGCGCGACGCCACGAGGTCGATCGTCCGCTTGATCTGGACGGGCCTCGCGTTCATCATGCGCGCCATGACCAAAGCCTACTCGATCAGCGCCGTCGACATCGTCTCGGAGAAGGAGCGCGTGAAGGGCGACATCTCCAAATTCGAGTTCGGCAACGTCCTGAAGCTCGACGAGCTCGAGCTGCGCAAAGTCGGTCCGAACGACGTGCACTTGCGCATCCTGGCCGCCTCGGGCGAGCACAACATCGATCACGCCGTGCTGGCCGACACGGACAGCATCGCGGCCTCGCGCGGCGGCAAGATCTACCCCGGCAACTCGGCGCTCGGCGAGGTGCTCGCCGTCGGCTCCGACGTCAAGCGCTTCAAGCCTGGCGAGATCGTCATCACGCACTGCAACGGCCAGCCCGACCCCTACGGCTTCCCGCTGCGCATCTGGGCCTACGACCAACCGGATTCGATCGGCTGGTACAGCGAAGAGGCGGTGGTCGCGGACTGGCAGCTCGTGCACGCGCCGCTCGACTGCGGCTTGAGCCTGTGGGAGATGGCGGCGCTGCCGCTGCGCGCGCCGACCGCGTTCCACATGTGGCGCCGCGCGATCGGGATCTTCCGGCTCAAGGTGGCCGACACCAAACTGCGACGCCTGAACGTGCTCTCGTTCGGCGGCGGCGTCGGCGAGTGCTTCTTGATGCTCGCGAAGGCCGAGGGTCACCATGCCTGGTTCTGCTCGGGCTCGCCGGAGCGGCGCAAGGCGCTCGAGGCGCAGGGCATTCACGGCATCGACCAGAAGGCGTTCAACCGCTTCGCCACGCGCGAGGACGTGCGCGCGTTCCAGGGCGAAGTCCGCAAGCTCACGAACTCGGTGAACATGCACATCGTGTGCGACATGTTGCGAGGGCCGGTCTTCGACGCGGGCCTGGCGGTCGCCGCGCGCTGCGGAGTGAACGTGTCCGCCGGCTGGCAGCTCTCGCAGCAGGTCAGCTACAACTCGACGCTGCAGTCCGTGAAGCAGGTCACGATCGACCACACGCACTACGAGACGATCGAGGGCTGCGCGGCGGCCACCGAGCTCTACGGCGTGGTGTTCAAGCCGACGGTCCACAAGGAGATCTACGCCTTCGAGGACCTGCCGCGCGCGATGCGCGAGATGTACGACGCCACGCAGACGGGCATCCCGATCGTGCGCGTCGCGCGAAAAATGCCGGAGTCGGTGCAGCGGCTCATCTGATGGCGCGCGCGTACTGGCTGCTGAAGTCCGAGCCCGAGCTCTACCCGTTCGCGCAGTTGATGGCGGAGAAGAAGACCCTCTGGGAGGGCGTGCGCAATCACGAAGCGCGCAACAACCTGGCCGCGATGGCGAAGGCCGATCTCGTGCTCTTCTACCACTCGCACGACTCGGAGGTCGTCGGCATCGCGCGCGTCGCGACCGCGGCGCGTCCGGACCCGACCAGCGACGATCCGCGCTGGGTCGCGGTCGAGATCGAAGCCGTGCAGCCTTTCGCGCAGCCCGTGTCACTCGCGACGATTCGCGCCGATCGCGCGTTCGCGAAGTGGAAGCTCGTGACCCACTCGAGACTCTCGGTGCTGCCGGTCGAGCCGCGTCAGTTCGAGCGCTTGCTCGCGCTCGGCGGCACGCGCCTGCGCCGCTCCACCGGCGTCAGACCGGCGAAGGCCTCGGAGCCGGCCGCACCGGGTTGAAGCCCGGCCGCGTGACCACGCTCTCGGGGCCGAGCTCCTCGCGCGTGAGGTGCGATTCGATCCCCTGCAGCAGCGCATCGAGGCCGATCATCATGGCCGGCAGCGCCCCGACCTGTTCGTCGACCGCCGTCGAGCGGATCGTCGCCGTGGTCGAAAGCAGGTAGCCGAGCAGCAGGTCGACTCCGTTGCGCCGATAGTCGATCTTGGGCAACGCGGCCACACTCTTCCCGAGCTCCACGGCCAGGGGGTCGATGGCTGCGGAGGCCGACGAGACCTCCGCGCAGTCCTCGTGCCACATATCGGTGCCCTTCGAGACGGCGGCCTGGATGCGGTCGCGCTGAGCGAGGATGTCGGCCCAGACCTCGGGCACGCTGCGCGGTTGAACCGTCGTGCTCGCGGGCGGAGCGCCGCCCGCGGTCGGCTCGGAGTCCGAACAGCCGCTGCCGAGCCCGAGTACGACCACCAGAAGCGTTCCCGCGATCCGACGCATGCGACCCTCCGTGAGAGGCGCCGAGCGTACCGCGACGCCCGAGCGCGTGCTAGCGCCAGACGCGCAGCAGCAAGAGCCCGTCGCTTCCCGGTGTCGTGAGTCGCAGCAACGCCTTGCGGTCGAGCTCGACGCTCGCGCGCGCGATGCCGCGCTCGCGCAGATCGGCTTCGAGCGCGGCCAACACGGCCGTCAGCGCCGAGCCATGCAGCACCGTGCCCGCACGGTCCGCGCCGCCGAGCTGCCACAGCGGCACCGGCCGCGCGAGCAGCCGGGAGCGCGGAGCGACCCAGCCGGGCGGGAGCGCCTGGTCGTCCCAAGCCAGATCGACGCTGCGCGCGAGCAGCGCGTTCTCATCGACGCCCAGACCGTCGAGTCCGTCGATGGCGAGCGTGCGCACGCTGACCAGCAGGCCCGGAATCGGCGTGCGCTCGATCGCGGCTGGCGGTTCGTCGAGTCGCGGAGAGGGCGGTCCGGCGAGTAGGAGTGCGAGCGAGACGAAGAGAACGCGCATGTCAGCGGGCTCTTCGACGCGCGCTCCGCACCGGCTTTAGGAGTGCGCGCTCGACGCAGTCGCGATCTCACAGTAGCAACGGGTACCGGAGTCGGTCGCCTTCGACGCGCGCCCGTGGGTCGAGCGCGTGGACTTCACGGTCGTGCGTGGGCGCGAGGTGCAGGACACGCCAGCCGCGCGCGACCAGCGCGTCGGACAGGATGCGCCGATGACACTGCCGCCAGTCGCGCTCCGCGCACAGGAACGCGAGCGGCTTCTGGCGCGCGAGCGCCTCGAGCTGCGCGAACCCGGCCGCGAAACCCGGCGACGAGAGCGCGTCGGCGTAGGCGCGGAAGGCCGGCTCGTGCAGCGCTCGGTTCTCGGAGTCGTCGATCGAGAGCTCCGGCTCGAGCCGGCCGCCGAGCTCGCGGCCGAGGAAGGCGTAGTCGATGCCGGCCGCGCGCAAGCTCGCTTCGAGCGCCGGCCGCGCGTGCTGCGGGTGCCGCTTCGACACCGGAAAGCGTCGCACGTCGGCGATGCGTTCGATCGCGTGCGCGCGTAGGAGCGCGAGCAGCTCCGCGGCCGTCGTGTTCGAGTGACCGACGCTGAAGACGTCCACGTCTACGCGAAGCGGTCGGGCGAGAAAGCCGCCACGTCCAGACTCGGCCGCGCGCCGGCGACGAGCTCGGCGACGAGCTTCCCGCTGATCACGCCTTGCGAGATCCCGCTCATGCCGTGACCGGTCGCGACGACCAGGTTCTCGAGCGCGCGCGGCCGGCCCAGGATCGGCCGGTCGTCGGGCGTGAGCGGCCGCAGTCCGCGCCAGGTTTCGACGTGCTGCGCCTGCTCGACGCCGGGAAGCACGCGCGCGATCGCGCGCTCCACCGCGCGCACGCGCCGCAAGTTCACCGACAGATCGAGGCCCGCGAGCTCGAGCGTGCCGCCGAAGCGCAGCAGCTCGCCCATCGGCGTCACGAACACTTTCGTCTCGGAGAGCATGAGCGGCGTCTCGCCGAAATTCGCGGGACACCGAACGGTGACGCTGTAACCCTTCGCGCCCTGAACCGGCAGCCGCAGACCGAGCGCGCGCACGAGCCCCGGCGACCAGGCGCCGCCCGCCACCACGACCTCGCTCGCCACGAACTCGCCGCGCGTCGAGCGCACGCGCGTGATGCGCCGGCCCTCGCGCTCGAGCGCGAGCACCTCGTGACCGGTGAGGATGCGCGCGCCGAGCGACGTCGCGAGCCCGGCCAGCGTCGCCACCAGCCGTGCGGGCTGCACGTGCGCATCGACGGGGAAGAGCACGCCGCCCGCGATCGCGCCGGCGACGCGCGGCGCGAGCTTCTGCACGTCCGCGGGCGACAGCGCGCTGCCCTCGCCGCCGAGCGTGCGCAGGACCGCGAGCTCGTGATGCGCAGCCTCGAGCCCGGCTTCGCTCTCGCACAGCACGAGCAGCCCGCGGCGCACGAAGCCGAAGTCGACGCCCGGCCGCGCTGCGAGCTCGGCGCACAGCGCGAGGCTCGCGAGCGAGAGCTCGCGATTGAGTCGCAGCGTCTCGTGCGCGCGCGTGGCGGTGGCCGCGCGCGCGAAGCCGAGCAGCCAGCGCGCGAGCTCGAGATCGAGCCGCGGTTTGACGTAGAACGGGCTCTCCGGATCGAACAGCCAGCGCAGCGCCTGGCGGATCACGCCCGGCGCCGGTAGCGGCGCTCCGTGACTCGGAAAGATCCAACCGGCGTTGCCGTACGAAGCGCCCGAGCAGAGCTCCCCGCGCTCGAGCAGCACCACGCGCGCGCCGCGCTCCGCCAGGTAGTACGCGCTCGCGGCCCCGATGATCCCGCCGCCGATCACGATCGCGTCGACGCGTTCGCTCATGCGTTCCTAATCCTAGGGCGGGGAGATGCCGAGCGCCGCGGCGAGCGCGTGGTAGATGAAATTCTGCTCGCGCGCGCCGTGGAAGAGCGCGGCGCTCGGGCCACCCGCGTAGACCGGCACGTCTTCGCCGCCGTGGGTCTCGGAGCCGAGCGGCAGCGTCGACTCTTGCAGGTAGAGCGGATCCTCCGTCTTCGCGTTCGAAAGCGCGGGCCGGCTGCCGACCTTCCCGCTCGAGCTCTTGGCGAAATGCGGCAGGCGCTTGGATCCCTCGGGCTGGGCGTCGCTCGCGCCCGGATAGCCAGGACCGTTCGCGTAACCGAGTGTGGTGTAGGGGTGACCCGAGAGATCCTTCGCGGGTGCGTTGTCGGGCGCCGACTCGCCCGAGGAGCCGACGACCACGCCCAGGATCGGATTCCCGCGCTTCGGATAGCCGGCGATCGTGAGCGTGTGGCTGTGGTCGGCCGTGACGACGATCAGCGTCTCGGCGGGATCGGTGCGCTCGCGGGCGAGGCGTACGGCGTTCGAGAGCTCGATCGTCTCGCCGAGCGCCCGGTAGGCGTTGCCGGCGTGGTGACCGTGATCGATCCGACCGCCTTCGACCAGCAGGAAATAGCCCTTCGGCGCGCGCTCGAGCAGATCGAGCGCCTTCGCCGTCATCTGCGAGAGCGACGGCTCGCCGCCGGCGTCGCTGGCGCGATCGGCTTCGAACTTCAGGTGGCCGGGGTCGAAGAGACCGAGCACGCGCTTCTGCTTCGCTGGGTCGACCGCGAGCAGTTGCTCGGCATTCCAGGCGTAGACACCGGCCGGATTCTTTTTCTTCCACTCGGCGACGAGATCGCGCCCGTCGAGCCGCGCGCCCGTGAGCTTCGGATCTTCGGGATCCACCGCGCTCGACGGCAGGAAGTACGCGCGCCCTCCCCCGAGCGCGACCTCGATACCGTCGCCGAACGAGAATTCGACGAGCTGGCGCGCGATGTCGGGAAAGCCGGCCGCGCGCGCGGCCGGTGAGAGCTTCGCGTCGACCTCCCAGTCGCGCTCCGGTGTATGCGCGTAGCCGCCGGCGGGCGTCGCGTGCGTGATCGTGGTGGTGGTGACGACGCCGGTCCAGAGTCCGCGCGTCTCCGCCCGCTCGAGCAGCGTCGGCACGCTGCCCGTCGCGGCCGCCGCGAAGTCGCCGCGCGCGACGCTCGCGTCGACGCCGATCACGCCGGCGCGCGTCTTCACGCCCGACAACATGGCCGTGATCGTGCCGGCTGAATCGGGCACCTGGAAATCCGTGTTGTAGGTCTTGGAGAACGCGGTGAACGGCAGGCGCTCGAAAAACAGCTGGTTCTCCTCGCCGGTCTCGCCGCGCAGCTGACCCTCGCGGATGCGCGCGGCGGTGACCGTGGCAATGCCCATGCCGTCGCCGATGAACAGGATCACGTTCTTCGCCCGCGGCACGGGTCCGACGTCGGCGCGCGCATCCGCGACGGCCTGCTGACCGGCTTTGAACCAGGGATTCGCGGCCACGTCGTCGGCGCGCGCGGTGCCCGCGAAGAGCAGCGCGAGTGCGCCGGCGCAAGCGGAGAGAGTTCTCAGGCGCACGTCGGATCCTCCTCCGCGAGTATTTCGCGGTACAGCGCGCGGTCGATGTTTCCGCCCGTGAGCACGATCCCCACGCGCTTGCCGGCGACCGCGTCGCGCTCGTGCAACACGGCGGCGAGGGCGGCTGCGGCCGCGCCCTCGGCGACGTTGTGGGTGTCGCTGAACAGGGCGCGGATCGCGGTGCGGATCTGCGCCTCCGAAACCGCGACGATCCGCTCGATGCCCGTGCGCATGCGCGCGAGCGCTTCGGCGTTGGCCACGCGCACGGCGAGTCCGTCGGCGAGCGTGTCGGCGGACTCGGTCGCGACCACTCGCCCCGCCGCGAGCGAGAGCGCGTAGGTCGGCGCGCGTTCTGCGATCACGCCGACGATCTTCGTGCGCGAGCCCAGCGCGTCGCGCGCCTCGAGCGCCGCGCACACGCCGGAGCCCAGACCGATCGGCACGTACAGGAGCTCGAGCTCCGGCTCCGCGCGCAAGAGCTCGAGCGCGCACGAGGCCACGCCGCGCACCAGCGCCGGGTGATACGACGGCACCAGGTGCAGCCCGTCGCGCGCGGCGAGCGACTGCGCGTGCTCGAAGGCCGCCTGGAAATCGTGACCGTGCTCGACGAGCCGCGCGCCCTGCGCGCGCATGGCCGCGTTCTTCTCCGGGTTGTTGCCGTGCGGCACGACGATCGTCGCCTCGAGTCCGTGCCCGCGCGCGGACACCGCGACGCTCTGACCGTGGTTCCCGCGCGTGGCCGCGATCACGCCGCGCACGGCCGGCTCGCGCTCGCGCAGCTCGTGCATGTAGACCAGCCCGCCGCGCAGCTTGAAGGCGCCCGTCGGCAGGTGGTTCTCGTGCTTCACGACCACGCGCGCATCGCAGCGCCGCGACAGCAGCGGCCACTCGATCTGCGGCGTCGCGTGCAGTGTCTGGTGAACGAGCGAAGCTGCGGCCTCGAGCGCCGCGATCAAGGCGCTTCCAGCGCCTCGAACTTGCCCACGCGTCGCGCGTGCCGCCCGCCCTCGAACGGCGTCTCGAGCCAGATCTGCACCCAGGCCAGCAGCTCGTCGTGCGGGAACTCACCCGCGCCCAGGCACAGCACGTTCGAGTCGTGGTGCTGACGCGTCATGGCCGCGGTGCGCGCGCTGTACACCACCGCCGCGCGCACGCCTCGGATGCGATTCGCCGTCATCGCCATGCCGATCCCGTTCGTGCAGGCGAGAATGCCGCGGTCGACGGCGCCGCTCGCGACCGCGCGCGAAACGGCGATCGCGTAGTCCGGGTAGTCCGTCGACTCGGTCGAACCGGTGCCGAAGTCCTTCACGTCGTGGCCCAGCGCTGCGAGCTTCTGCGCGAGCCGCGCCTTGAACTCGTAGCCTGCGTGGTCGGCGCCCAGCGCGATCTTCATGGTCGGCTGACTATCGCACGGGCCAGTGCGGGTGCCACGGGCGCTCGCGCTCGAAGGCGTGCGCGGCCTGTAGCACCAGCTCGTCGCGGTGGCGCTCGGCGACGATCTGCATGCCGATCGGCAGTCCCGCGCGCGAGAGTCCGACGCGCAGCGACGCGGCCGGGTGCAGCGACAGGTTGAACGGGATCGTGAACGAGGCCACGCCCCAGTCGAGCTGCTCGCGGCCTTCGGTCTCGCGCGGGAACGGACCCTTCGCCGGCGGCGGGTCGTAGGGCACGGTCGGCGTGATCAACAGGTCGTAGTCCGAGAACACCGACTGGCACCAGCGCGACAGCTCGAGCCGGCGCGTCGCCTGCTCCCTGAACCACTCCGGTGTCATGTCCCAGGCGAGCTTCATGGAAGCCAGCACCGAGCGGCTGAAATCCGCCTCGCGCGCGGGCAGGTGGTGCAGGTTGGCGGCGCCCATCTCGAACGCGCCCCACATGCCCCAGGCCTGACCCATCTGCGGCGGGCCGCCTTTGATCTCGACGACGTCGTGACCGAGCTTCTCGAACAGCCGCGCCGCGTCGTAGACGGCCTGCGCGATGTCGGACTGCACGACCGCGTAGCCGAGGTCGGGCGAGTAGGCGATGCGCAGCTTGCGCGGCAGCCCGTCGACGAGCTTCTGGGTGTAGGAGAAGCCCGGGTGCGGCAGCGACATCGGGTCTTCGGGCGCGTAGCCCGCCGTCACGTCGAGATACAGCGCGTTGTCCGCGACCGTCTTCGTGAGCGGGCCGTGCACCGCCGTGTCGCCGTAATACCAGAGTTGCTTGGACTCGCTGGGAATGCGCCCGTACGTGGGCTTCATGCCGAACGCGCCGACGAAGCTGGCGGGGATGCGCGTCGATCCGCCGCCGTCGCTGGCGGTGACGAGCGGCAGCATGCAGGCGGAGAGCGCGGCCGACGAGCCGCCGCTCGAGCCACCCGGCGTGAGCTCGAGATTCCACGGATTGCGCGTGACGCCGAAGATCAAATTCTTGGTGATCGCGGTGTGGCCGAACTCCGGCGCGTTGGTCTTGCCGATCGGGATCGCGCCCGCGCCGCGCAGCCGCGCGACCTGCACGGAATCGTGCGTCGCGAGGTTGTCCTTGTACGGGATCGAGCCGTGCGACGTGATCAGGCCCGCGCAGTCCTCGAGATCCTTCACGCCCAGCGGCACGCCCTCGAGCGGCCGTGCGGCCCCGCGCGCGATGCGCGCCTCCGACTCGCGCGCCTGAGCGAGCAGCGCGTCGCGCTCGTACATCGCGACCACCGCGTTCAGCTCGGGGTTGCACTCGTCGAGGCGGCGGAACATCGCCGTCATCAGCTCGACCGGCGACAAGGTGCGCGCCCGCAACGCGGCGGTGAGATCGACCAACGAGAGTCGGAGGGGATCGTTCATCCCGCGATCATACGACAGACGCGCTCAGGCAAGCGAAGCGCGCAGCGAGCTGAAGGCGAGCGAAGGAGGAGCCGCGCGGCCGCCCGCGTCGGCTCCGTTAGGCGGACATGTATAGATCCATCACGTCGTGCAGGAGCTCGATCGCCTCGGTCTTGGGCCGCTGGAAGGAGTTCCTGCCCATGATCGAGCCGAACGCCCCGCCGTCGGCCAGGCCCCGGACCTCGTCGAGGATCTCCTTCTTTCCCTTGGCCGCGCCACCCGAGAAGATCACGATCCGCCGGCCGCCGAAGGCGCTCTGCACCACGTGGCGGGTGCGCTCGGCGAGCGTCGCGATGGGGATCTTCTCCTTCTCGTAGACCTTCTTCGCTTCGGCCTGCTCGATGTGGGCCGTGGGCGGCTTGACCTTGATGATGTGCGCGCCGAGCTGCGCCGTGATCTGCGCCGCGTAGGCGACCACGTCGATGCCGGTCTCGCCGTCCTTCGATACCCCGGCGCCGCGCGGGTACGCCCAGACCACCACCGCCAGACCCTTGCGCTTGGCTTCCTCGGTGAGCTCCGAGATCTGCTTGTAGGCGTTGCGCGCCTCGCCCGAGCCGGGGTAGATCGTGAAGCCGATCGCCGCACAGCCGAGACGCAGCGCCTCGTCGACCGAGCCGGTGATCGCTGAGATCGGCTCGCCGCCCTTCGAGAGCGACTCGCTGTTGTTCAGCTTCAGGATCAGCGGGATGTCGCCCGCGAACTCGACCGCGCCGGCCTCGATGAAGCCGAGCGGTGCCGCGTAAGCATTGCAGCCCGCGTCGATCGCCAGCTCGAAGTGGTAACGAGGGTCGTAGCCGGCCGGGTTGGGCGCGAAGCTGCGCGCCGGACCGTGCTCGAAGCCCTGGTCGACCGGCAGGATCACCATCTTGCCGGTGCCCGCGAGCCGTCCGTGATTCAGCATCCGCGCCAGGTTCGCCTTGGTGCCGGCGTTGTCGGCGCTGTACCAGGAGAGGATTTCCTTCACACGCTTGGTCGTCACGGCTGGGTCTCCAATCTGATGGCGAGGGACTCGAGGTGATTGCAAGGGACTCGGGACTCGCGCCCGGAGGAATCGCGGGGATCTTATCTCATGAAATTTGGCGCGGCCGCCGGCGTGATCCCGGTCAAGCAAAGCCCATGCCGTGCCGTATCGAGAAATAGATGCGCACTCGTGCCGTCCGGATCGTTTGCACCATCGGGCCTGCCAGTCGCTCGAGCGAGACGCTGCTCGGGCTGATCGAGGCGGGCATGAACATCGCGCGCATCAACTTTGCGCACGGCAGCGAGGCCGATCACCGCGAGACCGTGGCGCGGGTGCGGGCTGCGTCCCGCGCGGCGGGCAAGCCCGTCGCGGTGCTGCAAGATCTGTCAGGGCCGAAGCTCCGGCTGGGCGAACTCGAGCCGGCCACGCTCGCGCTCGAGACCGGCGCGTTCGTGACGCTGGCCTGCGGGAAGTCGAAGGGCGACGCGCGGGTGCTGCCCGTGCCGGACGAGTACCTGGCCCAGGAAGCGCGGCCGGGTGGGCCGATCCTGCTCGGCGACGGCGCGGTCGAGCTCGAAGTGCTCGACGTGGACGCGAGCGAGATCCACTGCCGCGTAGTGGTGGGCGGCACGATCACCAGCGGCAAGGGCGTGAACGCGCCCGGTGGTCTCTCGGCGCGGCCGATCCTGGCGGAGAAGGACCTGCGGGATCTCGAGCTCGGGGTCGAGCTCGGCATCGACCTGGTCGGCGTTTCGTACGTGCGCACCGAGGACGACATCTCGGCGGTGCGGCGCGTGCTGAAGGGTCTGGGCCGGCCGACGCCGCTGGTCGCGAAGATCGAGACCAAGCTCGCGCTCGAGAACCTCGAGGCGATCCTGGCGCGCGCCGACGCGGTGATGATCGCGCGCGGCGATCTGTCGCTCGAGATCCCGTACGAGCGCGTGCCGATCGAACAGAAGCGGATCGTGCAGGCGGCGATCCGCGCGGGCCGGCCCGCGATCACCGCGACGCAGATGCTGCAGTCGATGGTGAGCGCGCCGCGCCCGACACGCGCCGAGATAACCGATGTCGCGAACGCGGTGCTCGACGGCACCGACGCGGTGATGCTCTCCGACGAGACCGCGATCGGTGTAGACCCGGTGCGCGCCTGCCGCGCCATGAGCCGGATCATCGACGCGACCGAAGATGCCTACCCGATGACCAAGGAGACGCCGATCGAAGGCGTCTCGGGCGAGCTGCGCGAGCTCGTCGTTTTCTCGCAAGCAGCGGTGCGCACGGCGCGCGAGTGCGGCGCGCGCGCGATCGTGACTTGGTCGCGCGGCGGCCTCGCGGCGCGCCTGCTCTCGCGCCAACGACCGGCCGTGCCGATCGTCGCGCCCACGCGTTCCGAAGAAACCTGGCGCAAGCTCGCCCTGCCCTACGGTGTGCGGCCGGTGCTGTGCCCGCGCGGCCGCATGGGTCTGGATCAGCTCCAGCGCGAGATCGGGCCGCTCGAGCCGACGGATCTCTTGCTGCTGGTCGGCCACATCGCCGGCGATCAGCGCCGCGTTCCGTGGATGAAGCTCGTGCGCGTGGCCGACACCAACGAATGGGCGGCCGACCCGCGCGAGTGACGCTCGGCGCGGGAAACCGCCTTTGCCCGGCAAGCCTCTACGCGGTAAGGTCGCCTGCCCATGCCCAAGGACGCCTCTCCCCCCAAGGCCGTCACGCTCGTCGACTCGTCGCTCGACGAGATGTCGAAGAACGAGCGCCTGAAGGTCGAGAGCGAGGGGCTGTTCTGGGTCGCGGGCAAGCAGAAACACAGCTTCCGCTCCGAGATCGATGATCTCTCCGCCGGCCGGGCCGAGACGCTCTCCGGCGAGGCCAAGGAGATCTCGAAACACTTCGGGATCTACAAGCAGGTCGAGCGCGTCGACGGCCGCAAGACGCACGACTACATCTTCATGGTGCGCATGCGCGTGCCCGGCGGCGGTGAGTTCTCCGCCGCGCAGTGGCGCGCGCTGTGCGAGGCGTCGGATCGCTTCGCCGACGGCACGCTGCGGCTGACCACGCGCCAGGCGATCCAGTTCCACTACATCAAGGCGCCGAACCTGGGGCCGCTGATCCGGTTCCTGAATCAGGACTACCCGAACACCGGCTACGAGATGTCGACGATCGCGGCCTGCGGCGACGTGAACCGCAACACCATGTGCTGCGTGGTCGACGACTTGATCCCCGAGCTGCCTCTGCGCTCGCGCGAGCTCGCCTACGGAATCGCGATGGAGCTCGCGCCGCGCTCGTCGGCGTACTTCCAGGTTTTCCTCACCGACGAAGCGGGCAAGACCGAGCAGCCGATGCAGAGCGAGGAGCCCGTCTACGGCGCGCAGTACCTGCCGCGCAAGTTCAAGGTCGCGATCGCGCACCCGCACGACAACTCGGTCGACGCGCTGACCAACGACGTCGCGTTCGTGCCGGTCGTGAGCGGCGGCGCGGTCGGCGAAACGTACGACCTCTACAGCGGCGGCGGGCTCGGCGTCACACACGGCATGCCGCAGACCAAGGCGCTGCTCGCGCTGTATCTGGGACGGATTCCGCGCACGCAAGTCGTCGAGGCCACGCGCGCGATTGCGCTCCTGCAGAAAGAGAACGGCGAGCGGAAGGACCGCCGCCAGGCGCGCTGGAAGTACACCATTCGGCGTCTCGGTCTCGAGTTCGTGAAGGCCGAGCTGCGCGGGCGCTTCGGGCTCGAGCTGAAGGACGCCGCGCCGCAGCCGCTCGGACCGAACAACTTCTGGCACGGCTGGCACCGCGAGGCTGGCGAAGGCGTGCGCTTCCTCGGCATCCCGGTCGAGAGCGGCCGCGTGAAAGACACCGAAGCGTGTCGCATGCGCACGGCCATCGGCGCCGTGCTCGCGGAGCTCCCGCAGGTGGGCGTGCGCATCACCGGCAACCAGGATCTCGTGCTCACGCACGTGCCCGACGCGGCCCAGAGTCGTGTCGACGCGATCCTGGTCGCGCACGGCGTCGCGAAGGCCGAGAGCTTGTCGCTGTTCCGAAAGCAGTCGTTCGGCTGCCCGGCGCTGCCGACCTGCGGGCTCGCGATGACCGACGCGGAGCGCGCGATCCCCGGCCTGTGCGAGGCGGTCGAGGCGGCCGGGCTGGGCGACGTCGACGTGGTGCTGCGCATGGCCGGCTGCCCGAATCACTGCTCGCGGCCGCCGTCGGCCGAGATCGGCATCACCGGCTTCGGCAAGAACGCGCACCTGATCGCGGTCGGCGGTTCGCGCGAGGGCACGCGCATCGCCCACGTGCTGTACGAGAAGATCTCTTCGGAGCAGATGGTGCCGGCGCTGATCGGCATCCTGCGCGCGATCAAGGCGTCGAATCCGGAGCGGCTGCCGGCCGGAGAGTTCCTGCACCGCACACCGCCGGACGCGCTGCGCAAGCTCGTCGGCATCGAGGTCTAGTAGCGATGGCGCTGGTCGAAGTCACGCTCGAGGACGGAGTCGCGACGCTGCTCGTCAATCGCCCCGAAGCGCTCAACGCGCTCTCCGTCGAGCTGCTCGGCGCGCTCGACGCCGCCGTTGCGCGGGTCGAGCGCGAGCCCGGCATTCGCGGCGCGATCGTGACCGGCGCGGGCCGCGCGTTCGTGGCGGGCGCGGCGATCGACGAGATCGCGAAGCTCGACGCGAAGAGCGGCGTCGAGTTCGCTCGTCGCGGTCAGGCCGTGTTCGCGCGCATCGAGAACTTGGACAAGCCCGTCGTCGCGGCCGTGAACGGCTTCGCGCTCGGCGGCGGCACGGAGCTCGCGCTCGCCTGTCACGTGCGGATCGCGTCGACCAAGGCGAAGTTCGGTCAGCCCGAGGTGAAGCTCGGCATCCTGCCGGGCTTCGGCGGCACGCAGCGGCTCGCGCGGCTGGTCGGGCGCGGCATAGCTGTGGAGCTGATCCTGCACGGGGGACACATCTCTGCGGAACGCGCGCTCGCGATCGGACTCGCGAATGAGCTCGTCGAGCCCGACGCGCTGCTGCCGCGCGCAAAGAAGTGGCTCGCGGAATGCTTCGCGAACGGGCCGCGCGCGCTCGGCGCGTCGCTGCGCGCGATCCGCGAGGGCCTCGACCTGTCGCTCGCCGCCGGAATCGAGCGCGAGGCAGAGATCTTCGGCGAACTGTGCGGCACGCCCGAGATGGTGGAAGGGACCAACGCCTTCCTGCAGAAGCGCGAGCCGAAGTTCTAGACGGCTCGCTTCGAGCGGTGGCGGCGGTACTGCTCGAGCGTCCAGCGCAGCGCGGGGTGTGACGCGAAGCGCGCCATCAGCGCCTGCACCGATTCGGGAACCGGCTCCGGCCGCGCCATGTCCGGATGGTCGACACGCACGAGCAGCGCGAAATTCGCTGCCACGGTGAGATCGGCGACGCTGAACGAATCGCCGACGAGCTGGCCGCTCGGTCCGACGGTGCGCGCGACCAGGTCGAGTGCCGCGTGCGTGGCCGCGAACGCCTCGTCGACGGCGCGCGCGTCGAACACCGACATGCTGCGACCCATCACCTGCCGGGTCACCGGGAACAGCGCGCGGTAGGCGGCGCGCACCGGCGCGCTGCGTTTCCCCGCGAAGATCGCGCACGTGTAGGCCGGCTCGCGCAGCAGCACCGAGAACAGCGCGCGACGGATTTTCGGACCGACCTCGTCGTCGAAGTGGCGCTGCAGCGCGAGCGCGCGCTCGCGCAACGCGGCGTCGGCCGGATACAGCGAAGGCTCCGGCCGGAACGCTTCGAGCGCGTCGATGATCGCGGCCGAGCCCGCGATCGTGCGCGCGCCGATCTGCAGCACGGGCACCTGTAGCTGGCCCGACAAGCGCTGCATCTGCGGCGCGTGCGGACCGGGCAGGTAGTCGACGCGCTCGTGCGCGATGCCTTTCCAGTCCAGCGCCCAGCGCGCTTTCTCGTTGTAGTGCGAGTACGGAAACTGGTGCAGGACGATCCGTTCGCCCGTCATCCCGGCACCTGCACGAAGCGCGTGCCGAGCTCCGGGTAGTTCCCTTCGGGCAGGCGCAGATCGCGCGCGGCTTGCAGCTCGATCGCGAGCGGTCCCTCATCGCGCGCCGGATCGACGTCGACCAGCACCACGAGCGGCGATTCGGGAAAGCGGAACAGGAGCGAGTCGCCCGAGATCCAGCCTGCGCCGCCGAGCAGCTCGCCCCACTGCCGCCGCGCGGCGTCGATCGAGCGGCTCGAGAGTCGCACGCCGCGCACGCGCGCAGCGTCGGCGCGCGGCTGGGGCGCCGGCCAGTCCTCGCCGCCGGAGCGCGGCGTCGACTCGACCATCTGCACCACGATGCCCTGCGCTTGCTTGGGATGCAGGAACGCCTCCTGCCAGTGCGGGTCCGAACGATCGCTACCCACGACGGTGTAGCCCAACGCCAGCGCGCGGGCACAGGTTTCTTCCAGACTCGGCACCTTGAAGGTCAGGTGGTGGACGCGCGGACCGCCGCGCTCGAGGAAGCGGTGCAGGAAGCCGTCCGGCGGACCCATCGGGTAGATCACCTCGATCCGGCCGCCGCCGGCGAACTCCCACTGCGTGAAGCCGAACGGGACCCCCGGATGTCCGCCCGCGTGCGCGCCGCCGAGCGCGTCTTCGAGGAACGGCTTGGCGATCTCGGCGCGAGAGAGACCGATCGCCACGTGGTCGAGCTTGATCCCTGCCATGCGCTCGACCTACAGCACCGCCTCGACCAGGTACGGACCGCGTTCGGCGAAGGCGCGCCCGAGCGCGGCGGCAAAAGCCTCCGCCGTCTCCGCGCGCTCGCCCGGCACGCCCATTCCGCGCGCGAGCGAGACCCAGTCGAGGTCGGGCGATCCCAGATCGGTGAGCGAGCGCGCGGCCGGGCCCGGCTGTGAGATGTCGGCGCGCGCGAGCTCGACCTTCAGGATCCGGTACATGCGGTTCGCGCACACGATCACCTTCACGTCGAGCGATTCGCGCGCGGCGGTCCAGAGCGCCTGCAGCGTGTACATGCCGCTGCCATCGGCTTGCAGCACGATCACGCGCCGGTCCGGACACGCGATCGCCGCGCCGACCGCGTTCGGCAGGCCCTGCCCGATCGCGCCGCCGGTCAGACCGAGGCTCGAATGCGGAGCCGCGCCGGCGGCGAACGCGAACCACGGCGCACCGGAGGTCGCCGCTTCGTCGACGACGATCGCGCCTTCCGGCTGAAGCTTTGCCAGCGTGCGACCGAGCAGCTCGGGCGTGAGCTTGCCACTCGCGGGCGCGAACTCGCCCGGCTTCGCGCGCTCCCCCTCGCCGGAACCCGCGCCGAGCGCATCGGCCAGCGCTTCGAGCGCGCCGCTCGCGTCTTCCTCGGGTCGCGCCAACACCGAAATGCGACAGCTCGGCGGCGTGAGCCGGCTCGGCGTGTTCGGATAGCCGAAGAACGCCACCGGCTCGAGTGCGCCGGCCAGCACCAGTTGCTTCGTCTTCGCGAGCAGCTCGACGCCCTGCTCCGGGAAGTACGGGAACTTCTGGAACCCCGGCAGACCCGCGCCGCGCTCGACGCGCGCGGGGAACGTGCCGTACATCACGCGCGCGCCGGACTTCGCTGCGACCCGTGCGGCCGCGAGCGAGCCGCGTTTCGAGAGCGCGTTCGCGCCGAGCAGGATCAGCGCGGGCTCGCCCGAGCGCAGCGCCTTCGCCGCCGCATCGAGCGCCTCGCCGCGCACCGCGCACGCGGCTTCGATCGCGATCGGCTTCGACGGCCCCGGCGCTTCGCCCCACGCGCAGTCGGCGGGCACGATCAGCGTGGCGACGCCGCCGGGCGCGCGTTGCGACGCGGCGATCGCCTCGGCCACGCCCGGACCGCACTCCGCCGCAGTCTTCAGCTTGCGCACCCAGATCGATACGGGCTTCGCGAGTGAGTCGATGTCGGACGTGAGCGGCGCGTCGGCCGCGAGGTGCCAGGTCGCCTGGTCGCCGATCAGGTTCACGATCGGCGTGTTCGCGCGTCGCGCGTTGTGCAGATTCGCGATGCCGTTCGCGAAGCCGGGTCCCAGGTGCGTGATCGTGAGCGCGGGCTTGCCCGCCATGCGTGCGTAGCCATCGGCCGCGCCGGTGACCACGCCTTCGAACAGCGCCAGCACCGCGCGCATGCCAGGCGCGGCGTCGAGCGCCGCCACCAAGTGCATCTCCGTGGTGCCGGGATTCGCGAAGCAGACCTCGACGCCCGCTGCGACCGCGGTGCGGATCAGCGCCTCTGCTCCGTTCACCGGCGGGACCCGGCGCGCGGACGGCCGCGCGCCACCCGCACTTCGCGCGGCTGCGCCGCGCTGCGCGCTTCGCCTTCGGCTCCGCTTGCCCGCGTCATATCCGGGCGGTATCCGCCGGCTCGGGAATCACGCGATTCTCGATCTGGCCGAGTCCGGAAATCGTCACGCGCACGGTCTGGCCGACTTTCAGATACCCGCGCGGATTCATGGCCACGCCCACTCCCCCGCAGGTTCCCGTGCTGATCACGTCGCCCGGCTCGAGCGTGAAGGCGGTCGAGAGCGTCTCGACCTGGTCGTAGCAATCGAAGACCAGGTTTTTGGTGTTCGACTTCTGGCGCCGCTCGCCGTCGACCGTGGTTTCGAGGTCGAGCCCGTGCGGGTCGCCGAGCTCGTCGGGCGTGACCAGGAACGGTCCGAGCGGCCCGTGGGTGTCGAACGACTTGCCGAGCGTCATGGTCGGCGCGCGCTGCTGCCAGTCGCGCACGGAGACGTCGTTGCAGATCAGGTAACCGGCGATCACCTCGTGGGCGCGCGCCTTGGGCACGTGCCGGCAGCGCCGCCCGATCACGAATGCGAGCTCCCCCTCGTAGTCGAGCTTGTCGGAGACCCGCGGCATCCAGATCGGGTCGTACGGTCCGTTCACGCAGGTGGTCTGCTTGTTGAAGAAAACCGGAAACTCCGGAGCGGGTCGGCCTGTCTCAGCGATGTGGTCGGCGTAGTTGAGCCCGATGGCCAGGAACTTGCGAGGGCGCAAGTACGGCGCTTCGAGCTTAAGCTGCGCGAGCGCCAGGCGCGGACTCCCCCCGTTCGCGACTGCGCGAATCCGCTCGAGCGCGCTCGGGCCCGCCGCGAGGATCCCCTCCATCGCGCGCGGCAGCTCTGGCGCAGCCATCGAGACGTCGACCACCTCGTCTCCGACGACGACGCCGACGCGTGTCGTCCCCGCTTGCGTGAACGTCGCGAGCTTCACGCGCCGCAGTATAGGCTAACCCCCCAAGGAGAATCCGATGATCCGTCTGCACACCTCGACCACGCCGAACGGCCGCAAGATATCGATCGCGCTCGAGGAGCTCTCGCTCCCGTACGAGGTGCGCAAGGTCGACCTGGCCGCCAATGAACAGTTGAAGCCGGACTTCCTGGGCTTGAATCCGAACCACAAGATCCCCGTGCTCGAGGACGACGGGCTCGTGATCTGGGAGTCGGGCGCGATCCTGCTGCACCTGGGCGAGAAGCACGACCCGAAGGGCCTGATCCTGCCCAAGGACGCGCGCAAGCGCAGCGAGGCCATCCAGCTCGCGTTCTTCCAGACCGGCGGCGTCGGTCCGAACCTCGGTCGCCTCGGCGCTGCGCTCCGCAAGGAGGGCGAGAAGAACGCCGAGATGATCCAGATTTTCTCGACCGAGATGGCGCGCTTGTACGGCGTGCTCGACCGGATTCTCTCGGACGGGCGCGACTACCTCGCGGGTGGCTACTCGATCGGCGACATCATGCACTACCCGTGGCTCTCGTTTCCGCTGCAGCTCAAGATGCCCGAGCTGATCAAGCTGCCGCGCGTGGTCACCTGGCTGGAGCGGATCGCCGCGCGGCCGGCCGTGCAGAAAGGCATGGCCGTCCCGGGGTAGACTGGGCGCCCACGCAGGAGGATCGAACCCATGCCCAGCGCCCAGCACGAGAACATCGTCGCCATGCTCGCCACGCGGCCGCGGATCGTCGCCGCGACGGTGGCCGAGACCCGCGCCGGCTTCGAACAGCTCACGCAGATGTTCCCGCTCGCCCCCGACGTGACACACGAGAGCGTAGATGCGGGCGGCGTGCCGGCGGAATGGGTCAGCGTGCCCGAGAGCCGAGCGGATCGCGTGATCCTCTACCTGCACGGCGGCGGCTACGTGATCGGCTCGCTGAACACGCACCGCGAGCTGGCGTCGCGCATCGCGCGCGCGACGCACGCGCGGGCGCTGGTGATCGACTACCGGCTCGCGCCCGAGCATCCGTTCCCGGCCGCCGTCGAGGACGCGACGGCCGCGTACCGCTGGCTCGTCCGCGCGGGCGTGTCGCCGTCGCGCATCGCGCTCGCGGGCGACTCGGCGGGCGGCGGACTCACGCTCGCGACGCTGCTCGCGCTGCGCGACGCGCAACAGCCGCTGCCGGCGGCGGGCGTGTGCATGTCGCCGTGGACCGACCTGGAGGGCACGGGCGCATCGGCGCAGCCCGGCGGCGCCGACGATCCGCTGCTCGACCTGGCGGGACTGCGCGAGATGGGCGCGCACTACGCGTCGGCGAGTCCGCGCCATCCGCACGCCTCGCCGCTCTACGCGAGCTATCGCGGGATCCCGCCGCTCCTGATCCAGGTCGGCACGCGCGAGCTGCTGCTCGACGACTCGACCCGCGTCGCGGCGAAGGCGAAGGCCGACGGCGTCGACGTCACGCTCGAGGCGTGGGACGGCTTGATCCACGTCTGGCAGCTGTTCGGGCCGACGGTGCCCGAGTCGGAGCAGGCGGTCGCGCGGATCGGCGAGTTCGCGCGCAAGCACATCGGCTGAGGATCGCGGTTCCCTGTGATCGCGAGCCTGCGCGAACGCAACGACGTGAAGTTCGCGGGCGTCCTGCCGCGGGCGGATCGCCGGCTCGCTTCGGCCTGGTGGGTCGTGCTGGTGCTGCGCGCGCTGCTGCCGGCGCTGTTCGCGGTGGCCATGGGCGAGCTGGTCGCGGCGGTGCAGAGCGGGAGCGGCGAGCTCGCGGGCCCGCTGTCACAAGTCGGTGTCGTGTTCGTACTTCTGCAGGTGCTGTCGCCGCTCCACCAGTCCCTGGGAGCGAACCTGGGTAGCCGCACCGCCGCCTGGCTGTACGACCGCTTGGCGAGCGCCTGCGTCGGCCCGCCTGGCATGGGTCACCTGGAGAATCCCGAGCTCACGAGCGACCTCTCGATGGCGCGCGACTTCGACCTGGGCATCAGTGGGCCGCCGCTCTCGATCTCGATGGACTTCATCGCGGGCGGACTCGTCGAGCTGCTCGGCGGACTCGCGTCCGCGCTGCTCCTGTTCGGCTACGCCTGGTGGGCGCCGTTTCTGCTCGGCGGCGCGTGGCTCGCCACGCACTGGTTGCTGCGCGAGAGCGGCGTCTGGCGCGACCGCAACACCGAACCGGTTCGCGAAGCGCAGCGCCACGCGGAGTACGCGTACCGACTCGCCGTGGATCCGCCGGCCGCGAAGGAGCTGCGCCTGTTCGGGCTCGCCGGCTGGACCGTCGAGCGTTTCCGCGCGCGCCGGCGCCAGCTCTTCGAGCTGCAGTGGCACGCGACACGCCTGCGCGAGCGGCCGGTGCTGTGGAGCCTGCTGCTCGTGACGGTCGCGAACTCGATCGTGCTGTACGCGCTCGGCTCGGACGCGGCCGCGGGCGCGCTCTCGCTCGGCGCGCTCGTCACGTTCGCGAGCGCGGCGGTGGGCACGAGCATGATCGCGTTCGGCGGCTTGTCGTGGGCGCTCGACGGCGCCGCCGCGCCCGCCGCCGCCGTGCTGCGCCTGCAGGACTCGATGGCGAAGTCGGGCGCACTCGAGCCCGGCGCGCGCTCGGCCGCGGGTCTGCCCGCGCGCGAGATCCGCTTCCGCGACGTCACGTTCGCGTATCCCGCGACCGGCGAGCCCGTGCTCGAGCGCTTCGACCTGACGATTCCCGCCGGAACTTCGCTCGCCATCGTCGGTCAGAACGGCGCCGGCAAGACCACGCTCGCGAAGCTCTTGTGCCGACTCTACGACCCGCAGAGCGGCAGCATCGAGATCGACGGCATCGACCTGCGCTCGTTCGATGTCGACACCTGGCGCGCGCGACTCACCGCGGTGTTCCAGGACTTCGTGCGCTTCGAGCTGTCGCTGCGCGAGAACGTCGCACCCGGCGGCGCGCCCGACGACGTGGTCCGCGCGGCGCTCGCGGATGCCGGCGCGACCTCGCTCGCGCCGCTCGACACGATCCTCGCGCGCGGCTACCCGGGCGGGACGGAGCTCTCCGGCGGGCAGTGGCAGCGGATCGCGCTCGCGCGCGCGCTGTGCGCGGTGCGGCTCGGCGCGGGCGTGGTGCTGCTCGATGAGCCCACCGTGCAGCTCGACGTGCGCGGCGAGGCGGCGATCTTCGAGCGCGTGCTCGCAGCCACACGACACGCGACCACGATCCTGATCTCGCACCGCTTCTCGACCGTGCGCCTGGCCGACCGCATCTGCGTGCTCGAGCGTGGCGCTGTCGTCGAGCTCGGCTCGCACGACGAGCTGATGGCGCTCGGCGGACGCTACCGCACGATGTTCGAGCTGCAGGCGTCGCGCTTCGGCGGTGAGGCCTCCGCCGACGAGGAGCTCGATGTCCTCGACTGACGTCCCGCTACCGCCCGCCCTGCGCTCGATGTGGCGCGCGCTCGTGCGCGGCTACCAGGCCGAGCCGCTGCTGCTCTCGATCTCGTTCGGGCTCGCGCTGCTCGCGGCTCTGCCGGACGCGCTGCTCGCGCTGTGGTTCAAGTTCCTCGCCGACGGCATGCTCGCGGGCGACCGAACGCTGATCGTCTCCGCTTCGCTCGGGATCGGCGTGTCCACTGCGGCCACTTGGTTCCTGCGCGTGATCAGCGATCGCACGCAGCGGCGCTTCCGCGACCAGGTGACGATCGCGCTCGAGTCCCACGTGGCGAACCTGCAAGCCAGCGTGGCCACGATCGCGCACCACGAGCGGCCGGAGTATCTCGATCGGCTCGCCGTGCTGCGCAACCAAGTGTTCGTGCTCGACCACATGTACATGTCGCTGTTCACCACCTGCGGCTGGATCCTGCGGCTTTCCGTGACGCTCGCGCTGCTCGTGTCGATCCACCCTGCGCTCGCGCTGCTCGCCGTGTTCGCACTGCCGACCGTGCTCAGCGCGACCTGGCGCCCGGGCGTCGAGCGCGTGATCGAAGAGCGCGGCGCTTCCGCGCAGCGACTCGCGCGGCATCTGTTCGACACCGCGACCACCGCGCCGCCCGGCAAGGAAGTGCGCGTGACGCGGATCGGCGCGCGGCTCGTCGCGCGCCGGCGCGAAGCTTGGGAGCGCTGGTACCAGCCGATGTCGCGCGCGCGCTTCGCGAGCGCCGGTTGGCACGCGCTCGGCTGGGCGATCTTCGGCGCGGCCTACGTCGCCGCGGTCGTGTTCGTGTCCGAGCGCGAGCCGGTCTCGGCGGGCAACGTGCTGCTGGTGCTGGCGGCGGGCTCGCGGCTGTCGTCGTACATCGGCGCGACCGTGGGCGAGATCGGCTTCCTGCGCGGCATCTGGCTCGATGGCTCGGTGCGCATGGCCTGGCTCGAGGACTACGCGGCGTCGATCGCGCAGGGCGCAGACGCGAGCGTGCCCGAGAAGATCGAACGCGGCATCCGCTTCGAGCACGTCTCGTTCGCATACCCGGGCACGGACCGGCTCGTGCTCGACGACGTGAACCTCGAGCTGCCACCGGGCTCCGTGGTCGCGATCGTGGGCGAGAACGGCGCGGGCAAGAGCACGCTCGTGAAGCTCTTGTGCCGGCTGTATCGCCCGACCGGCGGACGCATCCTGGTCGACGGCGTCGAGCTCGCGCGCATGCCCGCGGAGTCGTGGCGCGAGCGGCTCTCGGGCGCGTTCCAGGATTTCTTCCGCTTCGAGCTGCGCGCGCGCCACAGCGTCGGCCTGGGCGACGTGCCGCGGCTCGACGACGACGCGGCGGTGCGCGCGGCCGTCGGGCGCGCCGGCGCGGACGACGTGGTCGCGCACCTGATCGCCGGGCTCGAGACACAGCTCGGCCCGACCTGGCCCGAGGGCGTCGACCTGTCGTTCGGCCAGTGGCAAAAGCTCGCGCTCGCGCGCGGATTCATGCGCGAAAAGCCGCTCGTGCTCGTGCTCGACGAGCCCACTGCCGCGCTCGACGCCGAAACCGAGCACGCGCTGTTCGAGCGCTATGCGCAAGCCGTGCGCGGAGATCAGATCACTCTGCTGATTTCACATCGCTTCAGCACTGTTCGCATGGCCGACCTGATCGTCGTGCTCGACGGCGCGCGCGTGGTCGAGACCGGCAGCCACGAAGCGCTGTTGGCGCGGCGCGGTCCGTATGCGGAGCTTTACGGACTTCAGGCTGCAGCGTATCAGTGACGCGATGCATGGATCCCTGCGCACACGCGTGAACGACGCGACGAGCCTGGCGCTCGCGTGGCTGCACGCGCGCGGGCTGTCGTTCCAGCAGCCGCGTTCGCGCGCGGGTCGCCGCATTCCGATCCTCTCCTTCCACCGCGTCTCGAACCTCTGGCCCGAGCACTGGATGACGGTGTCACCCGAGAAGTTCGAGCGGCTGATGCGCGCCGTGCAGCGCCGCTACCGGATCGTGTCGCTCGAGCAGGTCGATCGTCTGCTCGCGGCCGGTGCGGACGTGGAGCCGACTGCGGCCGTTTCGTTCGACGACGCCTACGGCTGCAACCACACCTACGCGATCCCGGTGCTGCGCAAGCTCGGCATCCCGGCCACGTTCTTCGTGTCGAGCGCGTTCGTGGATTCGCGCACGCCCTTCCCGCACGACGTGCGGCGCGGCTTCCACGACCTCCCGAGCTTCACGTCGGCGCAGCTTCGCGACATGGCGAGCGATCCGCTGTTCGAGATCGGCTCGCACTCGGTGAGTCACATCGACTTCTCGGCGCGGCCGCCAGCGGCCACGATCGAGCGCGAGCTCGCCGACTCGCGGCGCGCGCTCGAAGCGATCACGGGCAAACCCGTGCGCCGCTTCGCGGTGCCGTTCGGCAGCCGCGCGCACCACACGCCCGAGGTGATCGCGGCCGCGCACGCGCTCGGCTACCAGCGCCTGTATTCCTTCTTCGGCGGCTCGAACCTGATCGCGCCCGACGGCAGCGTCGCGTTCGTGCTGAATCGCCTCGGTCCCGTGCTCTTCGCGCCCGCATTCGTGTTTGCCATGTTCGACGGCTACGAGGGCCGGCAGGCGTTCTTCACGCGACAGCGCAGCGCTTCTCCACACACGCCGGAGTTCCAGCCCTCGGGCTTCTGAAACCGCGCGAGCGACGCGTCAGGCCGGATCGAGAAAGCTCTTGAAGCCGTACTTCGGGTACGGGCCGAGCAGGATCTGCTCGAGCACGCCCACGCCCACGTCGTTGCCGCAGCGCGCTCGCATGACTTGCTGGATGTGCTGGTTCTCGAGCGCGTTCTCGTCGAGGTCGGCCGTCTTCCACGACTCGCCCGCGAGCGCGAGCTCGCCCTTCCACTTGCCGTGTCCCCAGACCGGGTGCAGGTAGCCGATGCCTTTCATGCGGAAGCAGGTGAGCGGCGTGAGCTCGATTTCGTTGCGCGTGCCGTCGAGCTCGACCTTCGTGATCACCGCGCGTTTCGCGCGCCGCGTGCCGGGCTGGTACTCGATCTGGTGGTCGACGGCGACGAGTGGCGCGAAGCCGGGATCGTCGACCAGCGGAATCTTCTCGGGGTCGTCGTAGACCGGCACGACCGCGCCATCCCAGTGCCAGCGCACGCCCGCGTTGGTCTCGAAGATGCCGGCGTGCGTGCAGCGGTGCTTCCAGTGCAGCGGCGCCCACAGGAAGAAGATCCCGCCGACTTCGCTCGCGGAAGGAGGGGCGCCGCCGAGATCCGGATCGCCGACGGGGCGCACGCCCCAGGAGCGGTCCTTGGTGCCGTACACGCGCGCGGGATCGATCACGAGCGTGCGGCCCGCATAGCGGATCTCGCCCTGCCAGTGTCCGAACTGGTTGAAGCGCGTCGCGTCCATCGTGCCGCGGCGTCGGCGCTGGCGTTGGTGGCCTTCTGCGAAGCTCGAGCTGCGCGGGATCCAGAGCAGATCGGCGGAGATGCCGGTTTCATTGGCGTCGAGGACGACGCGCAGAGCTTTCAGCGGTTCGATGATGTCGATGCGGAACGGGCCAACCTCGACGCGACTCGGCTCGCGCGGCGCGCGACGCGAGGCGTGGAACGCGTGCTGCTCGCCGTCGCGCACGATGCTGAAGCCGCAATCCATGATGCCGAGGTTCGGGTACAGCGCCGCGCCAACGCCGAAGTAGAACTCGCCGTCGTCCGTGTAGCCGTTGAACCAATAGCGGTCGTAGGCATTGCGATCGGTCGAGACCGGCACCGCGATCGGCTCGGGCGTCTGGTGGATCGGATAGTCGTCGAACTTCGAGAGCATGGCTGCCTCCGGGTCGCATTTCTGGCCTGGCCGTCATTATCCCCCCCGACACCATCGCTTGTCGCTTCGACCGTGTTCGCGCACGCTTGCGTACTCGTGCGCACGCGGCGCGGCGCGGGGACTTCTCAGTCCGCGCTCGGCGTGCGAGACTTCGCGCTCTCGAGGAGGGATCTCATGCTGCATCGCCTGCGCCTAGCGTTCGCATTCGCCGTCGTATTGCTGCTGTGCACCGCGAACGCGCACGCGGCGATCGTGTACATCGAGGCCAGCTCGGGTGATCTGTCGGGCGACGGCCTGGCGCCCACGTCGATCGCGGTGGAAGCCGGCTCGAACGAGATCTACGGCAGCACCGGCCGCACCGCGGAGGCGGGCACCGATCGCGACTACTTCGCGATCAGCGTGCCGACCGGCCACCAGATCGTGGCGCTGATCGAGAAGGCGGGCACCACGTCCGTTGGCGGCGTCTCGTTTCTCGCGGTGCAGGTGGGCACGCAGGTCACGGTGCCGGTGTCGCCGAGCGACGCGACGGGCCTGCTCGGCTGGATCCACTACTTCGGCGCGACCGCCGACACCGACATCCTCGAGGCGCTCGGCTCGAACGGCTTCGGCGCGACCGACTTCATTCCGCCGCTGCCGTCGGGCGACTACGCGTTCTGGATCCAGGAGACCGGGCTCGGCTCGTCGAGCTACGGCTTCGACATCGTGATCTCGCCCGTGCCCGAGCCGTCCGCCGCCGCGGGCCTGCTCGTCGGGCTGCTCGCGTTCGGGCTCGCTCGCGCGCGCGCGCAGCGCATGTAGTGCGACGAGTGTCCACGCGCTGCGCGCTCGCTCTCGCGCTGTGCGCCGCCTGGCTCGCGAGCGCGCCCGACGCGCGCGCCGGGATCGTGTACGACGAGGCGGTCTCCGGTGATTTCTCCGGCGACGGACTGAATCCCACCTCGGTCACGCTCGAACCGGGCTCGAACCAGATCTTCGGCTTGACCGGCCGCATCTTCCTCGATCCGGATCGCGACTACTTCACGGTCACGATTCCGGACGGCCATTCGTTCGTGGCGCTGATCGAGCTCGCGGGCACGACAGCCAACAACCAGGTCTCGTTCATTGGTATTCAGAGCGGGCCGCAAGTCACCGTGCCGACCTCGTCGGTCAGCGCCGACGGACTGCTCGGCTGGACGCACTACTTCAGCGCGAGCGTCGACACCGACATCCTGCCGGTCGTCGGCGCCGGCGCTTCGGGCGCGACCGGCTTCGTGCCGCCGCTGCCGGCGGGTGACTACACGTTCTGGATCCAGGACACCGGCGATGGCGACGCCGACTACGGATTCGAGATCGTAGTCGCGCTGCCCGAGCCGCGAGTTGCCGCCGCGCTGCTGCTCGCTTGCGGCGCGTTCGCGATCGCTCGCGCCCGCCGCGCTCGAGGCTGAGACGCCGGCTTCAGCGCGGCCCGAGCTCGCGCCGATCAGTCGTGCATGGCGACGCCGGAGATCGCGTCGGGCGGCAAGCGCGCGTCCGTCGCGCGACGCCTGCTGGTTTTGTCGGGCGCGGTCGCGCTCGGCCTGCTGCTGCAGGACGTGCTGCGCGCGCGACTCGATGGCATCGCCGCGCTCGCCGAGGACGACATGCTGGCGGCGCGCGCGCAGCTCGCGCTCGTGCTCCGGGTCGTGGGCACGCTCGTCTTCGGTGTGACCGGCGCGCTTGGCCTCGCGATCGCGCACTCGTCGCGACAGGTTCGCGACGCGCGGGAGCGGCTGGGCGCGGGCGTCGGGGTCGCGCTCCTGCTGCTGTCCGCGGCCGCGCTCGCGCTGATCTGGTACCTGGCCGCGGTGCTCGCCGCTTGCCGCGCCTAGTCGCCTGAATCGGCACCAGCGGCGCGTCGGAGCTCGTGACACCGGCGTCCGCGGCTGTCGAGACAGCGGCTCGGGCTCGGCCCTATCGTAGCCGCATGAACTGCGCGTCGTGCGGCCGGAGCAATCGCGCCGAGGCACGCTTCTGCGACCACTGCGGGACGTCCCTCGAGGCGGGACCGGTGCGCACGCCGCGCGCCTACACGCCCAAGCACCTCGCCGACCGGATCCTGAAGTCGCGTTCCGCGCTCGAGGGCGAGCGCAAGCAGGTGACGGTGCTGTTCGCCGACATCGCGGGCTCGACCGAGCTCTCCAAGCGGCTCGGGCTGGAGGCCTGGCACCGGCTGCTCGACGCCTGGTTCCGGATCCTCGCCGACGGCGTGCACCGCTTCGAGGGCACGATCAACCAGTTCACGGGCGACGGCGTGATGGCGCTGTTCGGCGCGCCGGTCGCGCACGAGGACCACGCGCTGCGCGCCTGCCACGCGGCGCTCGAGCTGGCGCGCGAGCTCGAGCGCTTCTCGCAGGCGCAGCACACGCGCGTCGGCTTCGGCGTGCCCGCGCGCATGGGCTTGAACTCGGGCGAGGTCGTGGTCGGCCGGATCGGCGACGACCTGCGCATGGATTACACCGCTCAGGGTCACACCGTGGCGCTCGCCGCACGGCTGCAGGAGATCGCGACGCCCGGCAAGCCGTGCATCTCGGAGCACGTCGCGCGGCTCGTCGACGGCTACTTCGGACTGCGCGACCTGGGGCTCTCGACGCTGAAGGGCTTCGCCGAGCCGGTGCGCGTGCACGCGCTCGAGTCGCTCGGCGTGCTGCGCACGCGGCTGGATCGCGCGCGCGAGGCGGGGTTCTCCAAGCTCGTGGGACGCGAGCCCGAGCTCGCGCTGCTCGAATCGTCGCTCGCGCGCGCGCTGGCGCGCGACGGGCAGGCGCTCGGCGTGGTCGGCGAGGCCGGTCAGGGCAAGAGCCGGCTCGCGTTCGAATTCGTCGCGCACTGTCGCGCCGAGGGCGTGGCCGTGTACCAAGCGCACTCGCCGTCGCACGGCGCCACGCTGCCGCTGTTCGCGATCGCGGAGCTCCTGCGCAGCTATTTCGGCATCGCCGCGAGCGACGCAGCCGAGGCTTCGCGCGACAAGGTCGCGAAACGGCTGCTCGCGCTCTCGCCTGCCTTCCGGTCGTCGCTGCCGACGGTCTTCGATGCGCTCTCGATCGCCGACCGCGCGACGCGAGGCGAGGCCTCGCCCCCGGAGGCGTCGCGCGCGAAGTCGCTCGGCCGGTTCCTGCGCCACTGGGTGCAGGCCGCGAGCGCGCAGGCGCCGATGGTGCTCTTGCTCGACGACCTGCACTGGATCGACCCCGAGAGTCACGCGCTGCTCGCGCAGCTGGTCGAAGCCCTGGCCTGGACGCGCACGCTGTTCGTCGCGAACCACCGACCGGAGTACCGTGCCGACTGGCTGCGCGGGGCGCACTGCCGCGCGCTGCCGCTCGGTCCGCTCGAATCCGGCGAGCGGCGCGACCTGCTGCGCTCGCTGCTCGGCGACGACCCGTCGCTGCTGGCGTTTGCGGAGCGCATCGACGTGCGCGCGGGCGGCAACCCGTTCTTCGTCGAGGAGATCGTGCGCGCGGCACTCGGCTCGGGCCGGTTCGAGGGAGAGCACGGTGCGTACCGGCTCGTGCATCCCGACGCCGAGATCGAGATCCCGCAGACCGTGCAAGGCGTGCTGGCCGGGCGCATCGACCGGCTCGCCGATCCCGAGAAGCAGCTACTGCAGACCGCCGCCGCGATCGGCACGCGCTTCGATCTGCGGCTGCTCGAGCGCGTAGTCGGGCTCGAGAGCGAGGCTGTGGCGGCAGGCGTGGCGGCGCTGGTCGCGCTGCAGCTCGTCGAACCGAACGCGAACGGCTTCGCATTCCGGCACACACTCACGCAGGAGGTCGCCTACCAGTCACAGCTCGAGTCACGCCGCGCGGAGCTCCACACCCGCACGGCGCGCGCGCTCGAGGAGATCCACGCGGACCGGCTCGGCGAGCACGCGTCGCTGATCGCGCACCACTGGCAGGCGGCCGGGTCTCGCTATCAGGCGGCGCGCTGGCGCCACCGCGCCGCCCTGCGCGTGTCGAGCATTCAGATGCCACGACCGCGCGAGAAGCCGGGCTAGCGCGTCGGACCGACGCTACTGGACGACGAGCGAGACGCCGACCGCGTGTGCGATCGCGCCGCTGGTCGCGTTGACCGTGAGCGCGTAGCTGCCCACCGGCGTGGTCGCGTTCGCGGAGGACGCTCCGCCGCCGCCTCCACCTCCACCGCCTCCGCAGCTCAGACCCACGCCCGCTACCGCGAGCACGGCCACGACGCGCAGCAGAGTGCGCCGGCCACGCCGCGATGGCAGGCCGAGCAGCAGGACCGCGGCGAGCAGGCTGCCGCCCGCGACGGGAAGCGAGCGCGCCTGCGCGGCGGTGGTCGTGATCGTGAGCGTCGCGGTCTGGGTCGGAACGCCGACACCGAGCGTCAGCGCGCTCGGGCTCGCCGAGCACGAGACTCCCGTCGCACCCGCCGGAACCGCACAGGCGAGATTCACGGTGCCGGCGAAGCCGTCCGCCGTCGTCACGGTCAGGATCGAGGTGCCGGTGCCGCCCGCCGAGAGCACGATGCTCGCGGGGCTCGCCGACACGGAGTAGTCCGCGACGTTGACCGCGATCGGTGTAGAGCTCGAAGGCAGGTGCGCGAGGTTCCCGAGATATGCGGCTTCGACCGAGCGCATCCCGGTCGCGAGCGCGTTCGTGGTGTAGTGCGCTCGGTAGGCGCTGCCAACGCGGGCGACGGTCACCGGCGCGCCGATCGCGCTGCCGTCGACGCTGAACTGCACGCGCCCGCCGGCGGGCGAGCCCGTGCCGGGCGCGAGCGCGGCGACGGTCGCCGTGAACGTCGCGTTCGCGCCGGGCGCGACCGCTGTACTCGACGCGGCGATCGTCGTCGAGGTGGCGACCTTCGTGGCCCAACCGTCGGCGAGCGCGAACGCGTCGACCGAGCCGAGTCCCGTGACTTGGTCGTAGCCCGCGCCCGCCGTGTAGCCGAACTGGAACGGCGGAATCACCGGACAGCTCGGGCTGCCGGAGCTACACGGAACGATGTTGGTGCCGGTAGTGATGTCGTGAAACGCCGCCGGTGTGGAAGCCGCCAGCGCGTAGAGCTTCGGGTTCACGTTGCCCAGGCCCGACGAGCCCGTACCCTGGTTGATCAGCGCGAGAATGCCCGCGAAGGTCGGCGCGCCCGCGGAGGTGCCGCCGATCACGTTCAGCGTCAGATCCGCTCTGCGGTAGCCGTCGACGCAGCTTCCCTGCGAGCAGATCAAGTACGGGTCGTGCAGCGCGGATGCGTTCAGTGCGACGTCCGGCACGTCGCGGCGTCCGTCCGCGGGCACGCCGAGGCCGCTCTGCCAGACCGGCTTCGAGAAGTAGCGGCTCGCGCCGCCGCCGCTCGAGGAGAGTCCGCCGCCGAGCAGGATGCTGACCGACGAGTCGTCCCAGCCCGACTCGCCGATGTACTGCAGCGCCGAGCCGTTGCTCGCGTTGTTGGTCGCGCTCCAGTACGTGGCCGCGTTGGCGACGTCGCCCACGAAGCGGGTGCCGCCCACGCCGGTCACTTCGGGGATGCTCGAGGGCATGTCGACCGCGAGGCCCGAGCTCGCGGACTGCGAGCCGCGCGGCTCGCAGTCCGCCGCGCCCAGGTCGCCCGACGCGGCGGTCACGGTCTGGCCCTGCGCGTTCGCTTGCTGCACCCAGCCGCGCACGGTCTGCGCGAAGCCCTGTCCGTTGGCGGCCTCGCACGCGCCGTAGCTCGTGCTCACCACCGGCGCCAGGTTGTTCGTGATCGCGTGCTGCAGCGCGTCCCAGACGTTCGTGTCGGCCGTCTCGCAGGTGCGCCCCGAACGCACTCCGGTGTAGACGTAGACGATCGTCGCGTTGCGCGCGACGGCGCCCGACCACTGCACGTCGAGGTGCGCTTCGAGGATGTCGTCGTCGCAGACCGTCGACGCGCCGCTGCCGGGCACGAGCACCTGTTGGAGCAGCGTCGGCGGCAGTCCCGAGGCCGCGCGGAACGCGTCGATGTCGGCCGCGCTGTTGCCCGGTCCGAGCGCCGTCTGGCCGATCACCGCGATGCGCTGGCCGGTGCCGTCCCAGCCCGCCGCCCAGAGCGGCTTCACGTTGTAGATCGTGGCGAAGTCGTCGGGCGCGAGGAAGTGGTTTCCGCTGATCGCGGAGGTGAAGCGAGGCGCAGCGACGGGGCGGCGCAGCCGCGGCTCCGGACGGAAGTCGCTGAGCTTGCGGATCGCGAGCACGACGTCTGCAAACGCCGCCGGCACCGACGGCTCGGTCGCGTTCGCGTAGTGCAGCTCGTCGCCCACGCGATAGCGGTGCAGCTCGGTGCGGAACGCGTCCTCGATCTGCGCCGCCGTGCCTCGAAAGTACAGCTCGTTGCGACTGCGCGAGATGGCCTGCACGGTGAGACCCTGCGCGAAGAGCCACGCGCGAACCTGATCGAGGTCGGCATCGCTCATGCCGAAGCGCGCCGCGTACTCGTCGGGCGACAGCCAACGCCGGAAGCCCGGCGAGTTCGGATCGCGCTGCTCGGCGAGCAGCGCTTCCAACTCGCGCTGCTGCGTGGCCGAGGGCTTGAACACGATCGCGACCCGCTCGAGCACGAGCGACGCGTCGACGCGGCCCTGCTCGAAGTCGCGAGTCGCGAGCGCGTGCAGCGAGCCGCGCACGACGCGCGTGTCGCGGTCGTTCACCTTGCGAACGATCCGGTGCGGCCGCTCGCTCGGCTTGTCGTGCGCCACGTGCGCGTCCGCGCGCAGCGGCTCGCCGAGCAGGCCGATCAGGAACAGCGCCGCCACGACGCCGAGCGACAGCGTCCGCCACGTGCGCGCACGCCCGCCTGCAACAAGTCTCGCCGCCACCACCCACCGAGCCCGCATTCCTCTGCCGCCGCCTACCACTTGGAAGACCTATCACTCATCGGCGAACCCGATGCACGCTTGCGACGAACTTGCGTGGCGGTACGATCGCGGAAAGCCCCACGCCGTACCAAGAAAGGAAGTCCGCATGGATCGACGCGAGTTCTTGACCGGAGCGCTGATCACGGCCGTCGCCAGCGGCGCCGCCGCGCACGCGAACGCGGCCGGCCGAGGCCTCGGCCTGACCGCCGCCGACTCAGCCGCCGCCGCGCCCGCCGCGCGCGATCCCAAGCTCGAGAGAGCCGTCGAAACCGCGCTCGCCTGTCTGAAGGACGGCAACGCCTGCATCCGCCACTGCGTCGACCTGCTCGGTCAGGGCGACACCACGCTCGAGAAGTGCATGCGCACGGTGCTCGACATGACCGCCGCCTGCGACGGCCTCGCGAAGCTCGCCAGCTACGCCGCCACACCCGACGCCAACCTGCGCGCCTACGCCGCCGCCTGCGCCGACTACTGCCGCACCTGCTCCGCCGCCTGCAAGAAGCACGAAGACCACCACGCGCCCTGCAAAGCCTGCATGGAGTCGTGCGACGAGTGCGTGAAGGCGTGCGAGGCGTTGGCGGGGTAGGCAATGAGCGACGCGCCCGACCGTCTCGGGCGCGGCTTCATGAAAAGCGCGTGATGTCCGCCTTCGGCGCATCAAAATCCACCGCATGCCCCGCCCCCGCCACCGTCCGAATCTCCGTCGGCCCGGCGACCCGCTCCGCGAACCGCTTCGCGTAGCTCGCGGGCACGATCCGGTCTTCGGCGCCCCACACGAGCAGCGTCGGGCAGGTGATCCGGTGCAGCCGCTTCGCGAGACCGAGCTCGCCCATCGGCCACAACAGGCGCGCGGCTGCTTCGGAAGCGCGCGCCTGCACGATCTGCCACTCGACGACACCGTCCGGTGACAGACCCTTCGGTTGCGTGAGCCGTGCGGCGGCGAACTCGGCGGGCTTGGTCGAGTAGAGCTCGGGGATCTCGGTCACGCGGCGGGCCCACACGTCGGCGACGGGCTCGGCCTCGTCGAACAGGCCGAACGGCGCGATCAGCACGAGGCGCTTCACGCTGGCGCGCGAGAAGGCGGCGACTTCGGCGGCGAGCATGCCGCCGACCGAGTGGCCGACCAGCTCGCAGCCGTCGAGCCCCGCGGCTTCGAGCAGATCCAGGGTCGCGGCGATCCAGTCCGGCAGCGTGTCGAGCAGGCGGTGACTCGGGCCCGAGCCGGGAAAGCCGGGCAGCGATGGCACGATCACGCGGCGCGTCTTCGCGAGCTCGTCGAGGAACGGCGTCCACTCGCAGAGACCGCCGAGGCCGGCGAGGAAGCCGAGCGGCTCGCCCGTGCCCTTCTCCCACACGCGGCACGGCTCGGAGTTCACGCGCACGCTGCGCTCGCTCGGAGCGCTCATCCGCGCACCACCGCGCGCTCGTCGCGCGGCAGGGGCTTGGGCCACCAGCGGTTCTCCCATTCGTTCTCGAACAGGCCCCGAAGCTGTGGCATCACGCGCTTCGCGAACAGCTCCGTGTTGTGGAAGGTGAGCTCCTTGCTCATGTTGCCGTACTGGAGCAGCAGCATGAGCTGGCCGACGTTCAGGTTGACGGCGACCTCGCGCAGCTTCTCGGCGACCTCGTCGGGTGAGCCGATCACGACGTAGCCCTGGTCGACGATCTCCTCGAACGAGGGCGCGCCGAAGGCGGCGCCCGCGCTGGCGCGGCCCGCGGCCTGCGCGACTTGCGAGCTCACGCGCGCGCGCAGCGTCGCTTCGCTCGCGTAGCCGGGCGGGCCGGCCCAGCGCGCGTCGACGTGCAGACAGCGGTTGAAAAAGTATTCGGCGGACTCGCGGTAGAGATCCAAAGCCTCGGCGCGCGTCTCGGCCACGCCGACGAACTGCAGGAAGCCCGCGCGGAACGGATTGCGGTCCTTGCCGAGCCGCTCCATCTCGGCCCAGAACCCGTCCATGGTGGCCTGGCCGGCCTTGTAGCCGAAGTACGACAGGTACGCGTACACGTAGTCCATCTGCGCGCACCACTGCCAGGTCTCGATCGAGCCGCCGCCGGGGATCCAGATCGGCGGGTGGGGCTTCTGCAGCGGGCGCGGCCACGGATTCACGTAGCGCAATTTGTTGAAGCGGCCGTTCCACACGAATGTGTCGGGCTCGCTCCAGCAGCGCAGCACCAGATCGTGCGCTTCGTGGTAGCGCTCGCGGAGCTGGCTCGGATTCTGGCCGTAGGCGTAGCAGGTGTCCATGGGCGTGCCGACGGGAAAGCCCGCGACCAGCCGGCCGCCGGAGATGCAGTCGAGCATCGCGAACTCTTCCGCGACGCGGACCGGCGGATTGTAGAGCGCGAGCGAGTTGCCCATCACGATCAGCGCGGCGTCGCGCGTGCGGCGCGCCAGCGACGCGGCGATCAGGTTTGGCGAGGGCATCATTCCGTAGCCGTTCGAGTGGTGCTCGTTCACGCAGATGCCGTCGAAGCCGATCTCGGCCGCGAACTCGAGCTCGTCCATGAAGTCGTTGTACATGTGGTGCGCCTTGGCCGGATCGAACAGGCGCGAATCGATGTCGACCCACACCGACGGGTGTCGCTCCTTGAAGTCGTCGGGCAGATCCGTGTACGGCATCAGGTGGAACCAGGAGAGCTTCACGAGACGGTCCCCAGCAAGGGTTCGTAGCCTGCGACCTGGCGCAACGCCAGGCGCAAGATGGCTCGCGCGCGCTCAAAGCCGAGCCGCTCGTCGAAGTACGCCGACGTGCACAGGCCCATCAGCAGCGCGTACGAACTCTCGGCCGCCATCGCCGTGTAGGGCCCGAGCTTGCGCGGCGCGTGGTCGAGCTGCTGCGCGAGCCAGGCTTTGAACTCGTGATCGAAGCGCGCCTTCGTCTGGTACAGATCCTTCTGGTGCACGGCCAGACCGCACAGCTCGAGAAACAGTCCGAGATCGGGCCACGACGCGGTCTCGTTCGAGAGCATGACCTCGGTCAGCAGGTCGATGCGCCGCTCGAGCGGCTCGTGCTCGATCGCGCGCAGCCGCGTCAGTAGATCCTCGGCGAGCGTCTGCCAGTACGCGTTGACGATCGCGTCCTTGCCCTTGAAGTAGTAGAGCAAGTGACTCGGTGTCATGCCGGCCGCGCGCGCGATGTCGGAGAGGCTCGTGCCCGCGTAGCCGCGCTCGAGCATGCACTCGCGCAGCGCCGCCACGATGCGCGCACGCCGTTGGTCGTTGCGCGCGACGGCCGTCGTCGCGCGGCGCGGGTCTAGCGCCCCTTCCACTGCGGCTTCCGCTTCTCGGCAAAGGCCTTCGGGCCCTCGACGAAATCGTCGCTGCGCGCCATGTCGGCGATCGCGGGGTAGCGGCCGTTCTGCATCGACTCCTTCAAGTCCGCCAGGTTCAAACTCTGCATCACCGTCTGCTTGCTGGCGCGGATCGAGAGCGGCGAGCACTCGAGCATCTGATCCGCCCAGGCGCGCGCGGTCTTGAGCAGCGCGTCGTGCTTCGCCACGTCGGTCACGAAGCCGAGCTCCTTGCCTTCTTGTGCCGGGACGCGGCGTCCGGTCAGGATCATGCCCATCGCTTGCTTCAACGGAATCATGCGCGGCAGGCGCTGCAGTCCGCCGGCCAGCGCCGCGAGTCCGACGCGCGGCTCGGGCAGCGCGAAGATCGCCTGCTCCGAAGCGATGATCAGGTCGCAGGCGAGCGCGATCTCGAAGCCGCCGCCCATCGCCACGCCGTTCACGGCCGCGATCACGGGCTTGGTCAGGCCGAAGCGCTGCGTCAACCCGCCGAAGCCGCTCTCGGGCTGGCCGCGCATGTCGCCGCCGCTGGCCTGGTACTTCAGGTCGTTGCCGGCCGAGAACGCGCGATCGCCCGCGCCGGTGATGATGCCGACCCAGGCCTCGGGGTCCGCCTCGAAGTCATCCCAGGCCTTCGCGAGCTCACGGTTGGCCGCCGGGTGCAGCGAGTTCATCACTTCCGGGCGGTTGATCGTGACGATCCAGAGCCGCCCCTCGCGCTCGACCTTGCAGAACTCCGCCATGCACCCCTCCGAGAATTGGGCGCCATTCTACATCCCGAGCCCATTGGAAAGGGGAAGTCCACTTCGTGCTGCACTCGGACGCCGGGTATCGGATACGATGCGCCGCCATGAGGCTGCCTGAGCTGTTTTCGGTCGAGGGGAAGGTCGCGCTGGTCACCGGTGGGACGCGCGGGATCGGGCTGATGATCGCGCGCGGCTTCGTCGAGAACGGCGTGCGCACGTACGTCTGCTCGCGCAAGGCTGACGCCTGCGCGAAGGCAGAAGCGGAGCTCTCGAAGTACGGCACCTGCGTCGGGATCGCGGCGGACCTCGGCGAGATGAGCGGCGTCGCGAAGCTCGTCGCCGAGCTCTCGGCTCGCGAGCCGTCCCTACACATCTTGGTGAACAACGCGGGGGCGAACTGGGGCGCGCCGCTCGACGAGTTCCCCGAGGCGGGCTGGGACAAGGTCATGGACCTGAACCTGAAGTCGATCTTCTTCCTGACGCGCGATCTGCTGCCGCTCTTGCGCAAGGCGGCGACCGCGTCGGATCCCGCGCGCGTGATCAACATCGGCTCGATCGACGGGCTGCACGTGCCGATCCTCGACACCTACGCGTACTCGGCGGCCAAGGCGGGACTGCACCACCTGACGCGCGTGCTCGCCCGCAGGCTCGCGTCGGAGAACGTGAACGTGAACGCGATCGCGCCGGGGCCGTTCGAGAGCCAGATGATGAAGGCGACGCTCGAGCGCTTCGGCGAGATGATCCGCAAGCAGAATCCACGCGGCCGGATCGGCGAGCCGGAGGACGTGGCGGGCACCGCGATCTACCTGTCGTCGCGCGCGTCGGCGTACGTGACCGGGACGATCGTGCCGGTCGACGGCGGCTCGTCCACCTGCCTGTGAGCGAGGCGCTCGACGACGCCACGCTGCCCGCGTTTCTGGTCCGCGCCGGACTGCTCGCGGACGCGCGCGGCGCGCGGGTCGAGCCGGCGGGCGACGGCAACATCAACTGGGTGCGGCGCGTGCGCGCGCCCGACGGTCGCTCGTGGGTCGTGAAGCAGGCGCGCGCCTCGCTCGAGCGTTTTCCGGAATACCGGGTCGACAGCTCGCGCATGCTGTTCGAGGCACGCTACTTCGAGCTCGTGCGCGTGCGCGTTCCGGCACTGGCCGGTGTACCTCCGCGCGTCCTTCACTTCGACGAGCCGAATCGGGTGCTGGTGATGGAAGACCTCTGCGGCGCCGTCCGGCTCGACGGTCTGCTCGCGAGGTGCAGCGCCGAGCCAGCCACGCTCGAGGCGCTCGGCGCGTTTCTCGGCGCGGTGCACGCCGCCACGCGCGGCGCCGCCGCGGCGCTCGCGAAGCGCTTCGCGAACGACGAGATGCGCCAGCTTCACGGCGAGCACATCTTCAGCCTGCCCTACCAGCCCAACGATTTTCCGATCGAGCCGCGCCTGCGCGCGCTCGCCGACGAATTGCTCGCGCGGCCCGGCCTGCGCGCGCGCATCGCCCTGCTGCGCGCGCGCTACTACGGCGCGCGCGAGGCGCTCGTGCACGGGGACGTGCAGCCCGGCAACGTGCTCGTTCAGGGCGTGGCACCGCGGCTGCTCGACGCGGAGATCGCGCACGTGGGAGATCCCGCCTTCGATCTCGGTCAGGCGTTCGCGCACGTGCACCTGCATCGCGCGCACGCGCGCGATCCGGCTCCGCTCGAGGCCTGCGAACGCGCGCTGTTCGCGGGCTACGCGCGCGCGCCCGCTGCCGATCCGGAGCTCGAAGCGCGCGCGCGCGCCTACGCAGGCGTCGAGATCCTGCGCCGCGCGATCGGCGCCGCGCGCCTCTCGGTGTTGGGCACGACCGCGCGCGCCGAGCGCGCGCTCGAGCTCGGCGCGGCACTGCTGGGCGAGTAGATGGCGGCCGCGGAAGAGGTCGACGCTGCCGGCGAAGCGGAGTTCGCGGGTCTCGTGCGCGACAACTTGCGCCGGAACTACCTCGCGCACCTCGGCCACGGAATCTTCGGGCAGACCGGCTTCCGCCTGATCCAGGCCCCCACCTTCGTGCCCGCCTACATCTATTCGCTCTCGGGCTCCGAGCTGATCGTCGGCGTCGCGCGCGCGGTGCAGGCGCTCGGTCAGTGCCTGTCGCCGCTGTTCTCGGCGACGCTGATCGAGCACCGCCGCAAGGTGCTGCCGATGGGCATGCGCATGGGTACCCTGTTGCGACTGCAGGTGCTCGGCATCGCGCTCGCCGGTTTCTTCCTGCCGGTCGAGTGGAACCTGGCGATGGTCTGCGTGTTCCTCGGACTGTTCGGATTCTTCATGGGCATGCAGGGCGTGATCTTCAACGTGCTGCTCGCGAAGGTGATCCCGATCGAGCTGCGCGGACGGCTCTCGGGTCTGCGCAACGCGCTCGCCGGGGTGACAGCGGCGGGTGTCGCCTATCTCGGCGGCGGCTGGCTGGTCGAGCACGACACGTTCGGCAACGGCTACGCGGCCACCTTCCTGCTCGCGTTCGTGCTGACCGAGCTCGGCCTGTTGATGCTCCTGTTCATCGCTGAGCCCGACTCGCCCGCGGTGCGCGTGCGCACCGGCGTGGCCGCGCGGCTCGCCGACCTGGCGCCGCTGTTGCGCGCGGACCCGAACTTCCGCGTGTTTCTGGCGGCCTGCGTGCTCGGCGCGCTGGGGCGCATCGGCATGCCGTACTACGTCTTGTACGCGCAGCAGTCGCTCGCGATCGGCGGCCGCGAGCTCGGCCTGCTGACCGCCGCCTTCCTGCTCGCGGCGACCACGTTGAACCTGGGCTGGGGACTGCTCGCCGACCGCACCGGCTTTCGCGTGGTGTTCCTCGCCTCGCTCGCGGTCTGGATCGCGGGCACGTTCATGCTGCTCGGCGCAGGCAGCTTTGCAGCGCTCGTCGCCGTGTTCGTCGCGCTCGGCGCGGGCTCCGGCGGCTTCATGATGGGGCAGCAGATCCTGGTGCTCGAATTCGGCGCGCGCGAGGACCTGCCGCTGCGCATCGGCGTCGTGAACGCCGCGACGGAAGCGATGGGCGTGGTGGCGCCGCTCGCCGGCGGCGCGCTCGCGAGCTTCGTCGACTTCCCGTCCGTTTTCTTCTGCGCGATCGGGTTCAAGCTGGCGGCCGCCGCGCTGGTGGCGGTGCGCATGCGCGAGCCGCGCGGCCTTGCGCGCTAGACTGCGGCGGATGCGCCGTCTGCGACTACCCGAGTGTCTCGTCGCCTTCGCGATCGCGTTCGCGGCGGCGCCGGGTCTTGCTCAGGAGCCGGCGGCGCCCGCTCCGGCCGCCACTCCCGCCGCGGCGGTCGCGCCCGCCCCGCCACCCGCACCGGTGGCGGTTCCCGCGCCGGAGATCGTGACCCGCTCGGAGGAGCTGAAGGTCGAACTCAAGGGGATCGAGGCGCGCTCGGATCCGGATGCGACCGAGATCGAGATCGCGACCAAGCTGCCCGAGCTCGCGAGCAAGCTGACCGAGCGTTCGGCTCGGGCCAACGAGCTGATCGAAGGGGCGCTCTCGATCGAGTCGCTCTCGGATCTCGCCAGTGAGTGGCGCTCGCGCTCCGAGGCGCTGGCCGCCTGGCGTCAGGCGCTCACTCGACGCGCGGTCGCGATCGAAGCCGAGATCGACGGACTGCAGCGATCCGAAGACCAATGGCAGGCGACGCGCGATTCGGCGGCCGCGGCCGGGCTTCCACAAACGACAAGCGATCGCGTCGGCGAGACGCTGGTCGCTCTGAACGACACCCAGAAGAAGATCAAACGCCGGCGCACACACATCCTCGCGCTGCAGAACGACGTCGCGCAGGAAGAGCTGGTGGTGACGGGTGTTCTGGACCGCGTCTCGGCCCTGCGCAAGGAGCTGCAGTCGCGACTTTTTGCGCGTGACGAGCCGCCGCTCTGGAGCCCGGACGCCTACACGCGAGGCACCGACCCGACGCCGCTGCGCGAACGCGTGCGCACGAACGTCGCCGGGGTGATCGACGAGCTCGGTGAGTTCATCCGCATGGACGCGAACCGGTTCGTGTGGCAGGTGGTCATCTTCCTGCTCGTGCTGATCGGGCTGATGATTGCGCGTGCGCGGGTCTCGCAGTGGGCGATCGAAGACCCGACGCTCGCGGCGACCGCGCGCGTCTTCACCCGCCCGATCTCGTCGGCGATCGTGGTCTCGATGCTCTCCACGCAGTTCGGGTCCTCGCGCGCGACCACCGTGGCCACGGATCTCGAGGCGGTCGTCCTGCTCGTGCCGATGTTGCGACTGCTGCCGAGCGAGCTGTACGGCGGCCTGCGGATGGGGATCCTCGGTCTCGCGCTGCTGTTCGTGTTCGGCGCGCTGCGCTCGCTGGTCGGCGGCGTTCCGATCGTCGAGCGCTACCGCCTGCTCTTCGAAGCGCTCGGCGGCGTGGCGCTCTACGGTTACATGCTGCGGCCGAAGAACGCCGCGCACTTCGGCGACGTCGGGCGCTTCGGCGCCGTGGTCCTGCCGGTCACGCGCCTCGCACTCGGCCTGCTCGCGGCCGCGGCCGTCGCGAACGTGATCGGCATGCTGTCGGTCTCGCGGCTGCTGGTGCGCGGAACGCTCGCCACGACCTACAGCGCGGTGGCCGCCTACGCGCTGGTGCGCATCGCCAGCGGCGCGGTAACGGCGCTCCTGCGCAGCTCGGGCATGCGCCACCTGCGCCTGGTGCGCGATCACGGCGCGCTGATCCGGCGTCGGACCGTGTCGTTCTTGGGCTGGGCCACTCTGGCGGGCTGGATCGTCGCGTCGTTGCGCTTCTTCCGCATCAACGACGAGGTGCTCTCGGCGATCAAGACCGGCGTCACCGCGAAGCTCGAGCTCGGCACGGTCTCGTTGTCGCTCGGCGAGGTGCTCGCGTTCTTCCTGACGATCTGGATCGCGTTCACGCTCTCGCGCTTCCTGCGTTTCGTGCTCGATGAGGACGTGATGCCGCGCGTGCCGCTGCCGCGCGGCGTACCCGCCGCGATCTCGACCGGCGTGCACTACGTGATCCTCTTGATCGGCTTCACGCTCGCGATCGGCGCGGCGGGCATCGACCTGTCGCGCTTCTCGCTGCTCGCGGGCGCATTCGGCGTCGGCATCGGCTTCGGTCTGCAGAACGTGGTGAACAATTTCGTGTCGGGCCTGATCCTCTTGTTCGAGCGGCCCGTGCAGACCGGCGACACGATCGAGGTCGGCGCACTCTCCGGCGAGGTGCAGCGCATCGGCATCCGCTCCAGCACCATTCGCACCGCGGAAGGTGCGGACGTGATCGTGCCGAACGCGAATCTGATCTCGGAGCGCGTGGTGAACTGGACCTTTTCCGACCGCCAGCGCCGCGTCGACGTCGACGTGGGGCTCGGCTACGACACCGACCCCGAGCAGGCGATCGCGCTGTTGGTGGCGGTGGGACGCGCACATCCAGAGGTGCTCGCGATCCCCGAGCCGGCCGCGCTCTTCATGGGCTTCGGCGACAGCGCGCTCAACTTCTCGCTGCGCGTCTGGACCCGCTTCGAGATCTCACCGCGCGTGCGCAGTGAGCTCGGCGTCGCGGTGAACACCGCCCTGCGCGAAGCCGGAATCGAGATCCCCTACCCGCAGAGGGACATGAACTTGAAAGTGAGCCCGGGCACGCCGGAGCTGCCCGCGCCGTTTCGTGCAGAAGGCGGGTGAACTTCACGACTACGTCACGAGGACCGACTTCCCCGAACCTTTGAATCGTGTTAAAAGATCGACTCCGAATCTGGAATGGATGGAGCGCGCGTCATGAATCAGACATCGGCGACCGAGCAACGGCGTAGCCGGGCGGAATCGAAGGAATTCACGCGCCAGGCGCTCCTGAAAGCTGGACTGCTCGAGCTGATCGAGCACGGCCTCGATACCCCGAGTCTCGACGCGATCTGCGCCCGCGCCGGCTTCACGCGCGGCGCCTTCTACGTGCACTTCAAGGACCGCGACGATTTCCTGGTCGCGGTCACCGACTGGACGCTCACGGAGCTCGTCGACGTGATGGTGGGCGCCGAAGAGGAGAACGACCTCGACGCCGCGATCGGTCGCTTCACCGCGCTGCTCGCGAAGAAGGAATGGCCGATCGTGGGCACGTTCGCGATCGCCACGCACCGCGTGTTCGAGTCGATCGCGCGCTCCGAGAAGCTGAAGCACCGCTTCACCGAGATCTTCCACGACGCCGCCACGCGCGTCGGCAACCTGGTTCAGCGCGCCCAGGCGGCCGGCAAGGTCCGGCGCGATCTGGACCCGCGCCAGACGGCGGTGCTCCTGCTCTCGCTCGGGATCGGCGCAAAGTCACTCGAGGACACGGGTGTACAGGTGGGTAGCGCCGCGCTGCGCTCGGGAATTCTCGGCCTGCTCAAGCCCTGAACGGGCGCGAATGTCTCTGGCGGCGGCCGCGAAAGTGGGCTGGAATCCGCCTCGCGAATGGGGCCAAACACCGTCCGACGCTTCGGGATTCTCGCGCTCATGGGCTTGGCTCTCGGCGCGGCGGGCGTGCGCGCGCAGACGCTCGAGCTGCTCGGTCAGCCGATCGCGCCCGGCGATCAGCGCCGCCTGCCCCTGCCCGTCTCGGAGACGTTCGTCGGCGAGGACGCGTCGACGCCGGTGATCGTGGTCGCGGGCGTGCAGCCGGGGCCGGTGCTGTGCCTGACGGCCGGGATCCACGGCGACGAGCTGAACGGCATCGAGGTCGTGCGGCGCTCGCTCGATCGCGCCAAACCGGATGAGCTGAAGGGCACACTGGTCGGGATTCCGATCGTGAACCTGGCCGCCTTCCGGCGCAGCTCGCGCTACATGCCGGATCGCCGCGATCTGAACCGTTTCTTCCCCGGCCGGCCGCGCGGCAGCAGCGCGTCGCGGCTCGCCTACTCGGTGTTCGAGAAAGTCGTGCGCCGCTGCGACGCGCTGGTCGACGTGCACTCGGGCTCGTTCCACCGCACGAACCTGCCGCAGGTGCGCGGCGACTTGCGCCGGCCCGAGGTGCTCCGGCTCGCGCGCGCGTTCGGCAGCGAGATCGCGATCCACAACGAGGGCCGAGCCGGCACGCTGCGCCGCGCGGCCAGCGAGGCGGGTATTCCCGCGATCACCTACGAGGCCGGCGAGCCGATGCGCTTCCAGTCCGACGAGATCGAGCGCGGCGTGCTCGGCGTCGAGCACATGCTTTCCGAGCTCGGCATGCGGGTCGCGAAGACCAAGCACGCGCCCGAGCCCGAACTCTACTACCGGGCGCGCTGGATCCGCGCCGACGACGGCGGAATCCTGGCCGCGCGCGCGAAGCTCGGCGACACCGTGAAGGCGAATCAGGTACTCGGCACGATCTTCGATCCGATCTCGAACGAGAAGTCGACGATCCGATCCACGCACAAGGGCCGCGTGATCGGCGTCGCGCTCGATCAGCTCGTCATGCCCGGCTTCGCGGCCTTCCACATCGCCACCGATGAGCCGATGGAAGACAGGGCGATCGTGCCCGCCGCCGCGCTGCCGAGCGTCGACGAGGGCTTCGAGAGCGGACGCTCGGAGCTCGAGGAGCGACCCGATTAGCACGAGGGGATCCGCTTGAACCGCGCGGCCGCCGTCACCGGCAGCGTGCTCGTGGCGCTGGGTCTGTCGATCTTCGCCTGGAAGACGCTCGTGCTGCAGCTTCCGGTGCTGCCGTCCAACGTCGAGAACCTGTGGCGCGTCGAGCTCGAGATCGAGGCGCGCGGAACGGGTCAGCGCGGCAGCGTGCGCGCGGCGCTGCCGAGCCCCGATCCCGAGCAAGAAGTCTTCGACGAACGCCAGACCTCCGACCGCCTGGTCTTCACGATCCGCACCGAGCGTGGCCAGCGGACCGGCGTGTGGAGCGGACGCTTCGACGGCGTGCACAGCATCTCGCAGGGCTTTCGCGTGCAGCTCTCCGAGACGCCGCCCGCGCTGCCGACCGAGCTCTCGCAGCGGCCGCCCAAGGAGATCGCCGAGGCCTACACCAAGTCGACGTCGCGCTTTCCGTCGGATGCGCCCGAGATCCGCGAACTGGTTTCGAGCGTCGCGCCGCCCGCGCCCAACGATCCGCTCGGGCAGATGCGCACGCTGCTCGGCTACGTGACCGACGAGATCCTGACCGTCGCAACCGGCAGCGACGACGCGCTGCTCACGCTCTCTTCCGGCGAGGGCAGCCCGCTCGGCAAGTCGCGCCTGCTCGTGTCGCTCCTGCGCGCGGCGGGGTTTCCGGCGCGGATCGCGGCGGGTCTGCGGCTGCGCGCGGAGAAGGACGCGCGAGAGACGGTCTGGGCCGAGGGCTGGCTCGGCGGCCGCTGGTTGCCGCTCTCGCCCACGCTCGGCTTCTTCGGCGCGCGGCCGCCCGACCTGCTGCTGCTGAAGTTCGGCAGCGACACACTGATCGACGAGACCGGGCTCGAGGCGATCTCGTCGCGCTACCGGGTGCTGCGCGAGTCACTCGACGCGAAGGAAGTCGCGTCGTTCATGGTGCCGTCGAACCCGCTGCTCGCCGCGGTCTCGCTGTATCGACTGCCGGTCGGCTCGCAGGCGGCGCTGCGGATCCTGCTGATCCTACCGCTCGGCGCGCTGATCATCTCGATCTTCCGCAATCTGGTCGGCCTGCGCACGTTCGGCACGTTCATGCCGCTCTTGATCGCGCTCGCGCTGCGCGAGCTGCCGCTCTCGCTCGGACTCTCGCTGGTCGGCTCCGTGATCACGCTCGGCATCGTGTCGCGGCTCTTCCTCGACCGGCTGCAGCTCTTGTTGGTGCCACGGCTCGGCGTGCTGCTCTGCGTGGTCGTGCTCGCGATCACCGCGCAGTCGCTGTTCGGACGCAGCTACGAGGTGAAAGACCTGTTCGCGAGCGTGCTCTTCCCGGTCGTGATCCTGACCATGCTGATCGAGCGCTTCTCGATCACCAGCGCCGAGGAAGGGCTCGGCGCGGCGGTGCGCCGGCTCGGGTCGTCGACCCTGATCGCGATGTGCATCTACCCGGCGTTCCGCTTCGAGGCGCTCGACCACCTGATGTTCGGCTTCCCGGAGCTCGTGATCTCGATCATGGGTCTGTTGGTCGCGATCGGAGGCTACACCGGTTACCGGCTCGCCGAGCTGTGGCGCTTCCGCTCGTTCACGCGGCCGTCCGACGAGGCCGGACTGTGACGACCTTCGTCGGCCGACTGCGCGCAGCCGGTGTGCTCGGCATGAACCGCCGCAATGCGGTGTACACGCTGCACTGGAACCCGCGGCGCTTCTATCCGCGCGTCGACGACAAGCTCGAGACCAAGCGCCTGCTGCGCGAGGCGGGCATTCCCACGGCGCCGGTGCTGGCGGTCGCGCGCTTGCACTCGGAAGTGCGCCGCATGCTGCGCGAGCTCGACTCGTATTCGTCGTTCGTGATCAAACCGGCGCACGGCGCGATGGGCAACGGGATCCTGGTCGTGTTCGAGCGCGATGGCGACTGGTTCCGTCGGCCCGGCGGACGCTGGATCGATCGGCGCGCGCTGTTCTACCACTCGGCGAGCATCATCTCGGGTGCGTATGCCCTCGGCGGTCAGCCCGACGTCGCATTCGCGGAGGAACGGCTCGAAGTGCACCCGGAGCTGGTCGCGATCACCACCGAAGGTGTGCCCGATGTGCGCGTGATCGTCTACCGCGGCGTGCCGGTCATGTCCATGACGCGACTGCCCACACAGCGCTCGCGCGGGCGCGCGAACCTGCACCAGGGCGCCGTGGGCGCGGGGATCGAGCTCGACACCGGCCGCACCAACCACGCCGTGCTCGACGGCAAGCCCGTGCCGGTGCACCCGGATACACAGGAAGGCGTCGTCGGTCGGCCGATCCCGGAATTCGCGCGCGCGCTCGAGATCGCGGTGCGCGCGACCGACGAGACGCAACTCGGATACGTGGGCGCGGACGTGGTGATCGACGCGCACCACGGCCCGCTGATCCTGGAACTGAATGCGCGGCCCGGCCTGGCGATCCAGGTCGCGAACCGGATGGGCCTGGTGCCGCGGCTCGAGGCCGTGGACGAACGCGTGCGGCCGGGCATGGCCTGGCCGGATCGGATCGCGCTCGGCTGCGAGATCGCGCGACTCGCACGCGAGGGAGAGCTGGCGTGAGGCGGCTCGCGCTGGCACTGGTGCTGGTCTGCACCGCGTCGCTCGTCGGTGTTGCGCCATCCGCGGCGCAGACGCCGGCTAAGCCGGCCGCGAAGCCTCCTGTGCAGCAGCCACCGGCCGCACAGAAGGCGCCGGTCTACGACTTCACCGTCACCGCGCGGATCGTGCCGACCGAGCGCGCCGCGCACGTCACCCTCGAACTCGGACGCGGCGCGCAGAACGTGAAGCGGCTGCGCTTCCGCATCGACCCGCAGCGCCACCTGCTGTTCCGCGGCGACGGCAGCGTCGTCACCGAAGGCGCGCATGTGACCTGGACTCCGCCGCGTACCGGCGGCGCGCTTCACTACGTGTTCCGCATCGACCACCTGCGCGATGCGCGCCGCTACGACGCGCGCAGCGCGAGGACCTGGGCGATCTTCCGCGGCGAGGATCTGGTGCCGCAGGCGCGCGTGCTCAGCGAAGACGGCGCGCGTTCCCGCACGCGTTTGCGCGTGCGCCTGCCCGAGGGCTGGAGCGTGGCGACGCCGTACGCGAAGCTCCGCGGCGGCCTGTACCGCGTCGAGCATCCGCGGCGGCGTTTCGACCGACCCACGGGCTGGATGATCGCGGGCGTGCTCGGCGCGGTTCGCGAAGAGGTCGCGGGCGTGCGCGTGGCGATCGTCGGTCCGCGCGGCGCGGGCGTGCACCGCCAGGACGTGCTCGCGCTGCTGCGCTGGACGCTGCCGTCGCTGCGCGAAGCGCTCGTGTCGCTGCCGGAACGCCTTCTGATCGTCTCGGCCGGCGATCCGATGTGGCGCGGCGGACTGTCCGGACCGGGCTCGTTGTTCCTGCACGCGCACCGGCCGCTGATCACCGAGGACGGCACGAGTCCCATCCTGCACGAGGTCGTGCATACCGCGCTGCGCCTGCAGCCCGGCTCGGATGGCGACTGGGCGATCGAGGGTCTGGCCGAGTACTACTCGCTCGAAATCCTGGGCCGATCCGGAACGGTGTCGCCCGAGCGGCTGCAGCGCGCCTTCGAGACGCTCGCCAAGCGCGGCACCGAGGCGGCTCACCTGCGCAGCAAGTCCGTTTCCGGCGCGGGCACGGCGCGCGCGGTCACGGTCTTGCGCGCGCTCGACCAGCGCATTCGCGACGCCACCGATCAGACCCGCGGCATCGACGACGTCGCCCGCCTGCTCGTGCGCGACGGCGGGACCGTGACCACCGTTCGCGTGCAACAGCTCGCGGAGCAGGTGTCCGGACTGGATCTCTCGGCCTTCTTCAGGTCCGAGGTGCCGTAGCGCTAGAGCGCCTCGGGCGCGGTCGCCACGCGGAACACGAGATAGATCCACATGGCCGCCATCACACCCCACGACGTGAAGTACGCGGAGAGTCTGGGTACGATCTCGTTGCGACCGAGGTGGATGAAGCTGTGCACGTAGCGCGCGGCGACGTACAGCCAGGCCAGAACCTCGAGCGCGCGGTCGGCCTGCTGCGTGACCATCGCGGCCAGACAGACGGCGTAGAAGAGCGTCGGCGCCTCGAACAGGTTCGAGAAGTGGCGGGAGCGCTGCGCGGCGTATTCGGGCTCGACCTGGCCTTGATAGACCTTGAAGTAGCCCTGCGTGACCTGCTTCTCGCTGATCGCGCGGACTCGGCTCCGGAACAGCATGACCAGGACCACGGCGGTCAACGCGAACATCGCGAACATCGGAAAAACCAGGTCGTAGCGGTTCATGGGCTGCGTTCTCCCTCCATGACGCAGATGCCGGTGGCGGTGGGAACGGTTCGGGCGAGCCGGAATCCGGACGCGCGGTACAGCTCGCGGAACTCGGCTTCGGAGCGCTGCCGCCCGCCCGTACACACGAGCATGTTGAGGTCGTTCGCGGCCGCGCCGCGGCTCTCGAGCGAGCGCTCGATTCGCGCCGGGTACACGCCCTCGACGATCAGCAGCACGCCGTGCGCGGGCATCGCGGCCCGGCAGGTGCGCAGGATCGCGGCCGCGCGCTCGTCGTCCCAGTCGTGGATCACGTGCTTCAGCAGGTACGCATCCGCGCCCGGCGCGACGCTCTCGAAGAAGCTGCCGCCGACGGCGTCGCAGCGGTCGCTCATGCCGGCCTCGCGGATCCGGGCCTTCGCGCGCTCCGCGACGTGCGGCTGGTCGAACACGATCCCGCGCAGGCCCGGATTCGCCTTCAGGATGCCGAGCAGAAGCGAGCCGTTGCCTCCGCCCACATCGGTGATCGTCTCGAAGCGCGAAAAGTCGTAGGCGGCCGCGACCGCCGCTGCGGTCTGGGGCGCGAAGGTCGCCATCGCCTTGTCGAACAGCGCCGCGGCCTCCGGGTCGGCGGCCATCTGCGTGAATGGATCGGCGTCGGGCGTGGCTTTGCGGAACGCAGGCTGGCCGGTGCGCACGCAATACTCGAGCTCCTTCCAGCTGTCCTGGATGCCGACGCCCGAGAACAACATCACCGACGCACGCGAGGAGCCGGGCACCTCCTCGCGCAGCGCGTCGCCGAGCGCGGTGTTCGCGAAGCGGCCGTCGTCGTGCGCGTCGAACACGCCCACGCTGGCGAGCAGTCGCAGCATGCGCGCGAGCGCGCTCGCGTCGGTTTCGGTCCTCTGGGCGAGGGCGCTCGCGTCGAGCGGGCCCGCTGCGAGCAGGTCGGCAATGCCGAGCTTCGCCGCGACGAACAGCGCGCGAGAGACATAGTGACCGATCGCCATCTGGTAGAGCTGGAATCCGGGAGGAAGCGATGGCGACCGACTCGGGGTGCTCATGACGACTCCGTGCGTGAGGGGTGTGACTTCGCCGCGTGTGCGCGCGCCGAGACGAGCAGATCGGCCCAGAAGAGGCCCATCATCGACGTGAAGGCGCGTCCTGTGAGCCCGTGACGCGCCGGGTGATCGGTCGGGATGCAATCCCAGCCTCGGTGCTCCAGCGTCACGCGCGTGCCGCCTTCATCGGGCTCGAAGCGGACCTCGACCTCCGTGATCTGGCCCGGCGCGAAGTTGCGCGCGCGGAAGTCGAAGACGAGCCGCGCGCCGGGCTCCCACACGCGCACGCGCCCGAGCTCGAATGCATCGTCGCTCGCGTCGCCGAGAACCTCGAGCAGGCGGCCGCCGACGCCGGGCTCGAAGCGCATCACGCTCCTGTCGCCGTGACCGCTGCGAAAGCGCGAGCCGTGCCGCCACCAGCGGTCGACTTCGGCGGTGAACACCTCGAACGCCGTCGCGGGATCGACCGAGAGACGGGTCTCGACGGTGACGTTGTCGTCGGAGATCACGAGCGTCTGTTCCCGCGCGTGCGCTCCGCGTGCGCGCGGAAGCTCGAGAGCTGATCGGTCCAGAACGTCTCGACCTCGGCCAGCCAGCGCGAAAGCTCGAGGAACCGCTCGCGCCGCAGGCTGTACACGCGCACGCGCGCATCGTCCTCGATCCGCTCCTCGTTCACGAGCCCCGTGCTGCGCAACACGCGCAGGTGTCGCGAGAGCGCCGGTGGGCTGATGTGGAAGGCGTCGGCGAGCTCGCCCGCGCGGCGCGGCCCACCGCGCAGCATGTCGACCACGCGTCGGCGGGTCGGATCGGCCAGCGCCGAGAGCGTGCGATCAACGTTGGCCGGCACGAGCCCTCCTGCCGCGCGACGCGAAGATCCAGCGCTGACCTTCCGGATCGAGCGCGCGGTAGCTGCGCCCGCCGTGCTCGTCGGCGGGCAGCGTCGCGATCGTCGCGCCCTCCGCTCGTGCGTGCGCGTAGTGTGCATCCACGTCGTCGACCTCGCAGTAGATCTGGCAGTGCAGCGCCGGCAGTTCGCTCGCGCTCGCGAGCCCGCCCGCGCGCCACACGCTCGCGAGCATCACCCGGTCGCGACCGAGCGCGATCTCCGCGTGCCCGATCGTGCCGTCGGGCATGTCCAAGCGGAAGCGCTGCTCGAATCCGAACGCTCGGCACAGGAACGCGAGCGCCGCCGGCGCGTCGGCGTAGGCGAGCATCGGCACGATCACGCCTCGCCGTCCTTCGGCACGCGGTACTCGGCGATCGACGAGTCCCAGGCCGCTTGATCGATTCGCTCCGTGAACCACCACAGGTGACCCTCGAGGTCGAGCGCGCCGTAGCCGCGATCGCCGTAGTCCTTGCTCTCGAGCTCGTGCGCGATCGTCGCGCCCGCGGCGCGCGCACGCGCGCAGTGCGCGTCGATGTTGTCGACGAAGATCTGAGCGCTCTGGGTGTTCGCACCGCCGAGCGCGCGCGGGCTCTTGCGGCCCGGCTGATTCGTGCCGCCGACCATGACCACGCCCTCGCCGATTTCCATCTCCGAGTGCACGATCTCGCCGTCGGGACCCGTGACACGGACGCGGGTCGCGAAGCCGAAGGCCTTCGCGAGCCAGTCGAGCGCGGCGCTCGGATCGTCGTAGAACAGGGCGACCGAGAGCCGAGGCCAGCCGGCCGGGGGAAGCTTCATCGGGGTACCTCCAGGGCCTGCACCGGCCCAAGAAGTACTTAACTATCAGGTGAACAATCGGACGACAAGTGGAAACCCCGGCCCGACCTATTCCGAGCGATCGACTCCCAGCTCGCGCAGGATCCGAACGCGCAGGTTCTGCACTTCGGGACTGGTCAGGTTTCGCGGGTGCGGGATGGTGACGTCGTAGATCGACTGCACCTTCGTCGGCCGCGCGGAGAGCACGATGATGCGATCGGCCATGTGGATCGCCTCTTCGACGTCGTGGGTGATCGAGACGACGGTGCGGCGCTCTGCGCCCAGGATGCGCAGCACTTCATTGCGCATGCGCAGGCTCATCAGCGCGTCGAGTCCGGAGAACGGCTCGTCCATGAACACGATCTCCGGATTCACGACCAGCGCGCGCGCGAGCTCGACGCGCTTCACCATGCCGCCCGACAGCTCGTGCGGGTAGCGGTGCTCGAAGCCAAGGAGCCCCACCAGCGAGGCGTAGTGAAAGGCGAGCTCGGTCTTGTCGACGTGCGCGCGTCCGTTCAGACCGAAGATCAGGTTCTCGCGCACGGTGAGCCAGGGAAAGACCGACCCCTGCTGCGAGATCAGGACACGCTTCGAGCTCGGCTTGGTGACTTCCACGCCGTCGACCAGCACCGCGCCCTGATCCGGGCGGATGAAGCCTGCGAGCATGCTCATCAGCGTCGACTTGCCGCAGCCGGACGGTCCGACGATGGCCACGAACTCGCCGTCACCGACGCTCAGGTCGACGCCATCGACGACTTGCAGGTCGCCCTCATCGGTGATGAAGCGGCGCGCGACTTGCCGGACTTCAATCTTGCTGCGCATACCGCCACCGCACCCGCTTGAGGCCCTCGAGCCGTCGCATCGCGAAATCGAGCAAGAGGCCGATCAGCCCGATGATGATCATGCTCGCGATCACCAGGTCGTAGCGGTTGCCCGCGTTGCGCGAGTCGATGATCAGGTACCCGAGGCCCGAGCGCAGCGCGATCATCTCGGCCGCGACCACGACCAGCCACGCGACTCCGAGCCCGATGCGCATGCCGGTGATGATCTGCGGCAGAGCCGCGGGAATGACGACCTGGCTGAACAGCGTCGTGCGCGACACGCCGAAGTTCTCCGCTGCGCGCAGGTAGCGCTGCTCGATCGTGTGCACGCCCGCGGTGGTCTGCACCACCATCGGGAACACGGAGGAGATGAAGATCAGGTAGATCGGCGACGCGTCGCCCACGCCGAACCACAGGATCGCGATCGGGATCCAGGCGATCGGCGAGATCGGCCGCAGCATCTGGAAGATCGGATTGAGCGTGTCGAACGCGGGGCGAACCCAGCCCATCCACAGCCCCAGCGGTACGCCGATCAGAACCGCGAGCAGGAACCCGGCGCCCACGCGCATGAGCGACGCACCGATGTGTTGCCAGAGCGTGCCGTCCTCGATCAGCTCCAGCGCTCCGGTCACGACCTGCCCGGGCGTGGGAAAGATCACGCTGCCGGTCGCGGCGACGGCGATCCACCAGACGCCGAGCACGAGCGCGAGCACCGCGACCGAGGGCAGCGCGCGGGTGAGGTGGCTCATGCCGCCCACAACTCGCGTACGCGGAAGCGCAAGCGCGCCCACGGGCTGTCCGGAAACTCTTCGACGATCACCGTCATCTCTCCGCTCGCGTGGGCCGTGCACGCGAACTGGTAGCTCGACGCGAGCGCGAACGGCAGCCGGAAGCTCTGACCCGGCATCATCAGGGTCGGCCCGAAGATCTGCGGCACGTCGTCCAGGTTCTTCAGCACCAGCGTGTCGCGCACGCCCAGCGTGAGCACGATCTCGCTCGGCAGAATTTCGACCGGGTCGCCCGCCATGCGGCGCGCATAAGTTCCGTTCGGGATCTCGAACAGCGCGTCGCGCGAGTCTTCGCTGATCGGCGCGAGCGCGGCCCAGGTGAGCGGGACCAGCGCGATCGCGGCCACCGCCAGCGCCACCGTTCGTTGTTTCGGCAGCGCGTTCACCGCGCGAGCAGGGCCTTGACGTCGTGCACGTAGTCGTCGGAGGGCTGCCCGTAGGGCATGAGCGCGCGCAGCTGGCCCTCGCGATCGATCAGATACGTGTACGACGAGTGACTGAAGGTGTAGTCGGCGTCCGCCGCGATCTTGGCGGCGACGATCCCGTAGTCCTTGCGCACGGCTTCGAGCTGCTCCTCCGTACCCGTTCCGCCGACGAAGCTCGTGTCGAAGCCCGCCAGGTATTTTCGCAAGCGCTCGACGTCGTCGCGCTCCGGATCGACCGTCACGTACACGACCTGCAGGTCCTTCGCCTGCTCGCCGAGCTTGCGGCGCGCCTTCGCGAGCGAGGCCAGCGTGGTCGGGCAGACCTTCGGACACGACGTGAAGCCGAACTGCAGGATGACGACCTTGCCGCGGAAGCGGCCGAGCTCGAGGGTCGCGCCGTCGGAGCCGCGCAGCGAGAGCTCGGGCGCCGCGCGCGGCGGATCGAACACGCCCGCTCGCAGGCCCGGGCCGTCGGCCGCGATCAGCGCTCCCGCGAGCAGGAGCAGCGCGAGCCTGGCTCCGAGCTCAGAGCGAGATCGTCGCTGGCTGGGCAGCGACGGCGAAACTCTCGTCCATGTAGGTTTCATAGGGGATGGGCTTCTTGATGGTGCCAGCTTCGAGCGAGAGCTGCATCAGCTCCTCGAACTCCGACCGCATCACGTGCAGGTCGCCGTAGGTCACGCGATCGGTCGGATTCTCCATCACGAACTTCAGGATGTTCGGGTCCTGATTGAAGAACGCGTTGCCCGCCGCGATCGCCACCGCCTTGTCGCGGTTCGCCTGCTGCTGGTCGAGCCACACGCCCGCGCCGAGCACCTGGTTGACGAGATCCTGAACCATGGGCCGATTGGCCTGGATCAGCTCCTCGCGCACGGTCAGCACGCAGCAGATGTACTTCGGCCACTCGTCGCGCGTCATGCGCAAGGGCCGCGCGTAGCCCGCGCTCTGCGCGGCGGCGCCGAACGGCTCGCCCGTGCAGTAGGCGTCGACCGCGTTCGCGTACAGCGCGGCCGGCATGTCCGGCGGCGCCATCTCGATGATCTCGAGCTGGTCCGGCGACATGCCCTCGTTCGCCAGCATCTTGCGCAGGAACAGGAAGTCGACGGCGAAGCGGCTCGGAATCGCGACGCGCTTGCCCGCGAGCGACTTGAAGTCGGAGTGCGGCGAATCGGTGCGCACCATGATCACCGCGCCCGAACGGTGTCCGAGCGACACGATCTTCACGGGGATCTTCTTGTCGGCCAGGTCCATGACCAGCGGTGCGAGCATGTAGGCCGCCTCGATCCGTCCGGCCATCAGCGATTCCTTGATCTCCGGCCAGCCGCTGTACTTGCTGTACTCGTACTCGAAGCGCGGAGCACTCGCGGCGGCTACGCGGTTGCTCGCGGCCTTGGCCGAGCACGCGACCGGCAGCGTCAGATTGCAGGTCACCGGCAGGCCGCCGACCACGAGCGGCCCGGCGCCCCTTTCCGCGCGCGCGCAGCCGAACGCGCCGAGCGACACGGCCGTGGCGACGGCGCCCTGCAAGACCTGTCGGCGAGAGAGACGCAAGCGCGCTTCGAGAGTCCTGGCGTCGTTCTCCACGCGAGCAGGTTACACGATGCGGCAGTGCGGCATCACTTCGCGCGCGAACAATTCGAGGTGTTCGTCGGCCCATTCGGGTGGCAGCCCCGGCGGCAGCGTCCAGCCGTAGAAGCGCGTGATCGGTTGCTCGGCGGCGTAGCGGCGGATCGCGTCGACCGCCTGCTCGGGCGTGACGATCATCGCGCCGCGACTCGCCAGGTCGGCACGGCTCTTCGCCACCGCCGCGATCTGCATGCCGGCTTCGCCGAACCACTGCGCGTAGAGATTGATCTGGTACAGGAAATGGGCCTCGGCCTCGCGCCAGCGCTTTTCCGGCTCGCGCGAAACGAGCAACCAGGTGATGCCCGCCGCGATCTCGTGCTCGTCGGGGTTCTTGCCGACGCGGCGCAGCTCGTCGCGGTAGGCCGCCGCGAGCGGAGCGATCGGACCGGTCGAGATGTACGCGTCGCCCAGTCGAGCCGCGCGCCGCACGGCCGGCTCGGAGAACCCTCCGACCCAGAGCTTCATCGACTTCTGCACCGGCAGCGGCCGCAGATCCACGTCGGTGTAGCGGTAGAACTTCGCGTCCGGGGTGCTGACGCGCTCGCCCGCGAACAGCCGGCGCAGGATCGGCAGTGCCTCGTTCATGCGCGCGGCTCGCTCGCGCGAAGGAATGCCGAAGCCGGTGAACTCGCCCAAACGGTAGCCGCCTGCGACGCCGAGCTGGAAGCGCCCCGCGCTCATCACGTCGACGGTGGCGGCGTCCTCGGCGACGCGCAGCGGATCGTGCAGCGGCAGGAGCAGCACGCTGGTGCCGATCTGGATCGTGCGCGTGCGCGCGGCGATCGCGCAGGCGAGCGGCAGCATCGAGGGCGTGTAGCCGTCGTCGATGAAATGGTGCTCGGAGAGCCACACGTCGTCCCAGCCGAGCGCCTCCGCGCGCACGCACTGCTCGACGATTCCGGCGTAGAGCTTGGCCGGATCCTGGCGCCACTGCGGGGGGTTGCGGAAATCGTACCAGAGCCCGAAACGCAGTCGACGCGGCATGCCCTACTCCCGCAAGTGTCGGATCATCGCGATCAGGCGCGCGCGCTCGACCACCACCGTCACGATCGAGAAACCCAGAACCACCGCGATCGTGCCGACGAAGACGCGCAGCAGCATCACCATCACGCCCGCCGAGAACATCATGTTCCGCGACATCCCGCGCAGCAAGCGCGCTTCCGCCGGCGTCTCCGCGACGGCCTTGTCGATGCGCGCGTGTCCCCCCTCGAACAGGAACGCGAGCTGGGCGATCGGCCAGTCGAAGCCGGGGTTGTCGCGCGGATCACCGCGCGGATCGAAGCGCATCACGCCCCAGGTGACGTAGCCCGCGCCGAGCAGCGCGAGCAGCGCGCCGACGATCGCCATCGGCTTCTGGCTGCGCGCCAGGCGGCCGAGCATCAGGTCCTGGCGTTCCGCGAGTTCAGTCATGTTCGCCCTCTGCTCGACCGGCTGGCTTTCTAACCGGGCGCGTTCCAGCCGAAGCGCTCGAGGTCCACGCGCGCCTTCGCGTCGAACTTCACGCCTTCGCGCTCGAGTCGCTTGCGCTGCACGGCCTCGCTGCCCTCGAACGCGCGCAGCGAGATGCGACCCTGCGCGTTGATCACGCGTTGCCACGGCACGGAAGCGGCGATCTCGTCGGGCAGTGCGTGCAGCGCGTAGCCGACCATGCGCGCCTGGCGCGGCAGTCCGGCGATGCGCGCGACCTGTCCATAGGTCGCCACGCGGCCACGCGGGATGCGGCGCACCACCGACCAGATGCGCTCGTACGAGCTCGTGCTCACCAAGTCTCCCCGCGCGTCATTCTAGCGGTACGGCAGCGGCGACCGAATTCTTGACGTGCAAGTATGCTTTGGTACCTGTGCAGTCCGCCAGGGAGTACGATATGGCACCCCCAGCCGAACACGAGATCCTCGACGCCCTGCGACCGATCCAGGATCCCGATTTCAAGCGCTCGATCGTCGACCTAGGCTTCATCAAGAATCTGCGCATCGACGGCGGAAACGTCTCGTTCGCGATCGAGCTCACGACACCCGCGTGTCCCGTGAAGGAGAAGTTCCAGGAGGACGCCCGCGCGGCGGTGGCGCGGCTTCCGGGCGTGACCGACGTGGTGGTGACCATGACCTCACAGACGCGCGGCTCCACCAACACCGCGCGCCCCGAGGGCCTCGAGAACGTGAAGAACGTGATCGCGGTCGCGAGCGGCAAGGGCGGGGTCGGCAAGTCGACGGTGGCGGTGAACCTGGCCGTCGCGCTGTCGGAAACCGGTGCGAAGGTGGGCCTGCTCGACTGCGACATCTACGGGCCGTCGATCCCGCTCATGCTCGGCATCAGCGGACGCCCGCAGGTGACGACCGACAAGAAGATCGTGCCGCTGCAAAGTCACGGTCTGCGGCTGATGTCGATCGGTTTCCTGGCCGGCGAGAACGCGCCGGTGATCTGGCGCGGCCCGATGGTGCACGGCGTGATCCGGCAGTTCCTCTCCGACGTGAAATGGGGCGAGCTCGACTACCTGGTGCTCGACCTGCCGCCCGGGACCGGCGACGCCGCGCTCACGATCTGTCAGACCGCCCCGCTCGCCGGCGCGGTGATCGTGACCACCCCGCAGGAGATGTCGCTGATCGACGCGCGCAAGGGACTGCAGATGTTCCGGCGCGTGAACGTGCCCGTGCTCGGGATCGTCGAGAACATGAGCTACTTCGTGTGCGACGGCTGCTCCAAGCGCCACGCGCTGTTCGGCGAGGGTGGTGCCGAGCGCGCCGCCAAGGAGCTCGACACCGAAGTGATCGGCCGCTTGCCACTGCAACCCGACGTCGTCTCTGCCGGGGATTCGGGCAAGCCGACCGTGCTCTCGTCGCCCGACTCGCCGGCCGCGCGCGAGTTCCGCGCGATCGCCGGACTGGTTGCGCGCCGGCTCTCGCTGCTCGCCGCCGAGGCGCCGCCGGTCCTGGGCGGGAACATCGAGTGGGTCAACACGCCCTGATGAAGGTCGTGCGCTGGGACGCGTCGGCCTGGTCGTTCTCGGCCGAGAAGATGAAGAAGGTCGGGCTGTTCGAGTCCGAGCGTTTCTTCCTCGACCTGTACTGTCTCGAGCCCGGCCAGGCGCAGACCCCGCACGCGCACACCGGTTGCGACAAGGTCTACCTGGTGACGCAGGGCCGCGCGCGCGTGCGCATCGGCGACGAGGAGCGGACGCTCGCGGCGGGCGAGGCCGTGATCGCGGCGTCGGGCGACGTGCACGGACTGCTGAACGACACCGGCGAGCGCGCGGTCGTGCTGACGCTGATGGCCCCGAAGCCCGGCAAGAACGCGTAACATAGGCGCGTGTTCCGGGTAGTCTGGCTGCTGCTGCTGATCGTCGTCCTGCCGCTCGCGCGCGCAGCGCAGGCGCAGAACTTCACCAAACTCCCGATGCTGCAGAGCTTTCGCACCAACGAGCTGCGCGTGCAGTGGGAGACCGACGCGAACCCCGTGGGAACCGTTCACGCGCTCGATTTCGGACTCGCGAGTCCGAGCGAGTCCTCGGTGCTCGCCTCGCAGACGATCGAATTGGCGGCGAACCGCTTCCTGCACCGCGCGGTGGCGAGCGGGCTCTCGGCCGACACCGCGTACGTATATCGCGTGCGCAGCGCCGCGACGCAGAGCGCGACCTACACCACGCGCACGGCGCCGCCCGCGGGTGGCAGCTACCGGATGGCCTGGATCGCCGACAACCAGAACCAGGCGGGCACGAGCTTTCAAGGCGTGCTCGAGGCGATCGTGCCGTTCGCGCCCGACGTGATCGGTCACGCCGGCGACACGGTGCAGAACGGTGGTGTGCTGACGGAGTGGCAGACGCAGTACTTCGATCCGTTCGCGGGCGCGCAGAACCTGGGTCAGCGCACGCCGGTGCTGGTCGCGCGCGGGAACCACGACGCGAGCTTCCCTCCGGCGCTCGCCTACCACTGGCTGCCCGCGAACGGCTACTGGTACGCGGAGACGATCGGCAACGTGCGCTTCGTCTTCCTCTCCTCGTTCGGGATCAACCCCGCGCAGGACGCGTTCCTGGCCGCGGAGCTCGCGTCGCCGGCCTCGCAGAGCGCGGAGTTCCGCGTGGCGGTGTTCCACCACCCGCCCTACACCAATCTGTGGGACCAGCCGGGCTACGACGGTGAGCCGCATCAGCGCAACGTGTGGGTGCCGCTGCTCGAGCAGTACGGCGTGGATCTGGTGATCAGCGGGCACGCGCACTGCTACTCGCGCGGCACGCAGAACGGCGTCACGTACACGATCGTGGGCGGCGCGGGTGGCGCGCTCGACACCGTGCCGATTCCGCCCGGCTGGCCGTTCATCGCGATCGCGCAGCCGATCCACCACTTCGCGATCCTCGACGTCGCGCCCGGGCAGCTCGCCTGGACCGCGTACGACCTGTCGGGAAACGAGATCGACTCGTTCGCGCTCCCCGCGGCGGCGGAGGTGCCCGTGTTTCCGACGGGCGCGAAGGCCTGGTGACGGGCCACGCCGCCCGACCCGTCGCGCTCACGATCGCCGGCTCGGATCCGACCGGCGGCGCCGGACTGCAGATGGACCTGGCCGTGTTCGCGCACCACTTCGTTCACGGCATGGCCGTGCCGACCGCCCTCACCGTGCAGACCACGCAGGGCGTGCACCGCACCCTGCCGGTGTTTCCGAACATCGTCGGCGAGCAGCTCACGATGCTGCTCGCGGACATCCGACCGAGCGTGATCAAGCTCGGCATGCTCGCCTCGGACGACGTGCTCTTGCGCGTGGCGAACACGCTCGACGGCTACTCCGAGATTCCGCGCGTCGTCGATCCGGTGCTGCGCGCGAGCGACGGCGCGTTCCTGCTCGAGCGACGCGCGTGGGGAAGTCTGGTCGAGCGGTTGATCGCGGGCGCAGCGCTGGTCACGCCGAACCTGCCCGAGGCCGAGGCGCTCACGGGCGAGCGCGATCCCGAGCGCGCGGCCGCGGCTCTGCTCGAGGCGGGCGCGCGAGCGGTGCTCGTGAAGGGCGGGCACGCGGACGGACCCGCGGACGATCTGCTCGCGACGCCCATCGGTGTCACGTGGCTGCGCGGAGTGCGCATCGCCGGAGCGCCGGTGCACGGCACCGGCTGCGCGCTCTCGGCCGCGATCGCCTCGCGACTCGCGCGCGGCGCGGAGCTCCACGACGCGGTGCGCGGCGCGAAGGCGTGGGTCGCGCGCGCGATCGCGGATGCGCAGCCGCTCGGTCGGGGCGCGCGTATCCTCCGGCTGGGCGCGGTGCTCGATTAGCGTGCTATAGGTCGCTCCCTGCCACAGCAGCGGGAGATCGATCACATGCACGGCTCGTCCGGGAACCTCGTCCGCGCCTTCGGAGCGATCGCACTGACATTCATCAGCGCATGCGCGGGCAGCGGCGACAGCATGTCGGACGCCGAGCAGGGCGACGCCACCAAGCCGGGCTTCGCGGCCTCGAGCGCGATCGCGGAAGAGGCGTACATCTACGGCTTCCCGATGATCGCCGCCTACAAGGCGATGTACAAGTTCAACGTCGACAAGGCGTCGCCGCAGTTCAAGACCGGCTTCAATCGGGTCTGGAACGACGCCAAGACCTTCACGCCCAAGGACACGGCCATCCCGACGCCGAATGCCGACACGCCCTATTCGATGATCCAGGCCGACCTGCGCGCCGAGCCGCTGGTGTTCTGCGTGCCCGAGGTCGAGAAGGGGCGCTACTTCTCGGTGCAACTGGCCGACCTGTACGCGCAGAACTACGGCTATGTCGGCAGCCGCACCACTGGCAACGGTGCCGGCTGTTATCTGGTCGCCGGCCCCGACTGGAAGGGCGACAAGCCCGAAGGCATCGCCCAGGTCTTCCGCTCGGAGACGCAGTTCAGCCTGATCATCGTCCGCACCCAGCTCTTCAACGCCAACGACATCGACAACGTCAAGAAGGTGCAGGCCGGCCTCCGCGCCGAGCCGCTGTCGTCTTTCCTGAAGCAGCCGGCACCGCCCGCCGCACCGGCCATCGACTTCCCGCCCTTCGTCGGGCAGGATCCGTTCAAGACCGACTTCGCGGCCACCCTCGACTTCCTGCTGCAGTTCGCGCCGGTGGTGCCGGAAGAGAAGGAGCTGCGCGCCAAGTTCGCCAGCATCGGCATCGGCCCGGGCAAGACCTTCAGCTTCAAGGACCTCTCGCTCGAACACAAGGCGGCGGTGGGCCTGGCCGTGAAGCAGGGGTTACGAGGCGATCGAGAAGCGCCGCGACAACATCGGCAAGAACGTCAACGGCTGGCTGGTCGGCGCG